>JAFGJG010000122.1 GCA_016929195.1 Thermoleophilaceae bacterium | reverse complement strand
GGCGTGGCGGTGCTCGCCAGCATCTTCGCGGCGAACGGGGGCTACTCGAGCCCGCAGTCCTTCTCGGACGGCGTGGTGGCGGCGCTGCCGCTGGCGGTCGTCGTGCTCGCCGTCGGCGCGGTGCTGGCGCTGCTCGTGCCCGGGCGCGCGGTCAGGAGCGCAGAAAGCGCAGGACTGCGAGCACGCGCCGGTGGTCCTCCGGCGCCGGCGGAAGGTTGAGCTTCCCGAAGATGCTCGTCACGTGCTTCTCGACGGCCCGCTCGGTCACCACGAGCTGATCGGCGATGGCGTGGTTCGACCGGCCCTCCGCCATCTGCTCGAGGACCTCGCGCTCGCGCGGGGTGAGGTCCTCGAGCGGGTCGTCGCGGCGCGCGCGGCCCACCAGCTGCGCCACGACCTCGGGGTCGAGCGCCGAGCCGCCCTCGGCCACCCGCTTGACGGCGTCCACGAAGCGCTCCAGGTCGGCCACCCGGTCCTTGAGCAGATAGCCGACCCCGCCCGCGGCGTCGCCCACGAGGTCGAGGGCGTAGCCCTCCTCCACGTACTGGGAGAGGACCAGCACGGAGGTCGCGGGCTGGCTCGAGCGGATCTCGAGCGCGGCCCGCAGGCCGTCGTCCGTGTTCGTCGGCGGCATGCGGATGTCGACCACTGCCACGTCGGGCTTGTGGGCGCCGACCTTGCGCAGCAGCTCCTCGGCGTCGCCGGCCTGCGCAACCACCTCGAAGCCGTCCTGCTCGTCGAGCAGGCGGACGATGCCCTCGCGCAGCAGCACGGAGTCGTCCGCCACCACGACCCGAAGGTGGCCGTCGCTCAAAACGGGATCTCCGCCCGCACGACGGTGCCGCCGCCGCGCGCGTCCATGATCTCCAGGTTCCCGTCGACCGAGCAGAGCCGGTCGGCCAGCCCGTTCAGGCCGGAGCCCTTCGTGGGATCGGCACCGCCGACGCCGTCGTCCGCCACCTCGACCACGACGCTGCCGTTGTCGCGCACGGCGCGTACGGTCGCGTGCGAGGCGGACGCGTACTTCGCCACGTTCGTCAGCGCCTCGGCCACGACGAAGTAGGCCGCGGCCTCGACCGCCTCCGGCAGGCGCTCGCCCGGCGTGGCCTCCAGCTCGACCGGGATCGGGGCGCGGTGGGCGAGCGTCTCGAGCGCGGCGTCCAGCCCGCGGTCCGTCAGCACCGCCGGGTGGATGCCGCGCGCCAGCTCGCGCAGCTCCTCGAGCGCGGCGTCGAGCTCAGCCGCCGCATCCGCGAGCAGCTGCTCCGTCGCGCGGTCATCCTTCACGCGCCCGCGGGCCATCCGCAGCTTCAGCGCCATCGACACGAGCCGCTGCTGGGCGCCGTCGTGGAGGTTGCGCTCGAGCCGGCGGCGCTCCTCGAGGCCCGCGTCCACGCTCCGCCGGCGCTGGTCGCGGAGCTCCTCGATCTTGGCGCGCAGCTCGGCGTCGAGGCGCTCGTTCTCGAGCGTCAGCGTGGCCGCCGCGCCGACCGCCGCGATCAGGTCCTGCTCCTCGGCGAGCGAGGCGTCGTGCACGATCGCCGCGACCGGCTTGCCGCGGTCCTGGACCACGGTCGCGACGCGCGAGTCGAACGGGCGCGGCAGCGCCGTCGGCCGACCCTCCGCGTTCACGTAGCGGCTCTGTGCGGGCACCCAGTAGAGGAGCGTCAGGCCGGGGTCGCCGAGCGCGTCGGCGAGCGCGTCGCGCAGCCCGCGCCGGCGGTCGTCGGCCGCGAGCCGGGCGACGAGGTCGGAGATCGCGCCGGCACGCGAGAGCCGGCTGCGCATCAGCCCGAACAGGAACGCGAACGGGATCGCCGCCAGCGCCACGAGCCCCGCGATGTCGACCGAGCTCTCGACCGTGCCCTCCACGCCGGTCACGTCCGCGAGGAGCGTGAGCGTGAGCAGGCAGATCAGGATCGTGGCGGCCACGTAGACGGGCATGAGGACCTGGCGCTGGGACCCGCTCGCGCGCACCCACCGCCGACGCAGGATGAGCGGGACCATCAGGACCGCGACGAGCCCCAGGACGGACTGGACGACGATCAGGAAGTCCGCGATGCGGTCGTCGTCGAACGCGTTGAGCGGGTTGGTCGCCCAGTTGTCCCGCGTCGAGTCGTAGAAGAGCAGGATCACCCACCAGAGAACGGTGGTCAGGAAGTAGCCGAGGCCCACGGCGAACCGGCTGAAGCGGTCCATGAGTCGCCCGGTCGGGAACGCGCACAGCATGTGAAAGAGAAGCGCGAACGGCAGCGAGCCGACCACGTACCCGACGGCGAACACGCCCGGCGTGCGGTCCACGCTCAGCCCGGACACGCACCAGGTGAACCCGACCGCGGTCATCAGCGCGCCGAAGCGGTTGTCGGGGCGCCGGTACCAGGCGAACAGGCCCGTGCCGATGAACGACCAGCCGACGAGCGGCCCGAACACCGCGATCAGCTCGGGATCGTTGATGTCCGGCGCAGAGAGCGCGAGCACCAGCGGCACCGCGCCAGCTATGAAACCCGCTATGCC
>JAFGJG010000121.1 GCA_016929195.1 Thermoleophilaceae bacterium | reverse complement strand
GCAGCTTGTCGATGACGAGGCCGGTCAGGGCCTCGCCGGGCACGTCGATGCCGGTCCAGAAGCTGTCGGTGCCGAGCAGCACCGAGCGGACGTCCTCCTTGAAGACCCGGGCGAGCTCGGTCCTTGGCATGTCGCCCTGGCGCAGCACGCGGTGGCCGTTGCCGCGCACGCGGTCGTAGACGGCGTTGAGGACGCGGTAGGAGGTGAACAGCCCGAGCGTCCGGCCGTCGCACAGGTCCATCACGCGCCCCACGAGGTCGGCCACCGCCTCGGGGAAGCCGAGCTCGCGCGGGTCGGGCAGCCCGTCGTCGGGCACGACCAGGAGCGCCTGCTCCCGGAAGTCGAAGGGCGACTCGGCGATCAGCTCGAGAGCGCCGTCGGGCACGCCCAGCTCGCCGCGTACGAAGTCGAACGTGCCCCCGGCCGCCAGCGTGGCCGAGACCATGGTCACCGACTCGGTCGCGCCGAACAGCTCCTCGCGGAGCAGGGCGCTCACGTCGATCGGCTTGGCCTTGAGTCGCGCGCGCCCCTTCGCGTCGAGGTCGATCCAGTAGACCTTCGCCGGGTCCGACTGGTGGAGCGCCTCGCAGATGTGGCCGATGGCCGTCACCTCGAGCCGGTTGCAGTTCCGCGCCTTGGCCCGCTCCTCCCGCGACAGCCGCTCGTCTTCCTGGCGCAGCCTCGCGAGGTCGGACAGCGAGCCGGCCGCCTTGGAGAGCTTGACCGGGCTGACGGGGACCTCGGACCTGAGCCGGCATCGGTAGGCGGGGGAGCGCGCGAAGGCCGCCACCCGGGCGAAGAACGCCTGGGCCTCGTTGCGTAGCCGTTCGGCGAGATTCTCGTCGCCGAAGTCGGCGGCGTACAGCGCCAACCGCCTGATGGTGTGCTCCGAGACGCTGAAGCCGAAGAAGTCGCGGGCGATCTCGGCCGCCTCGTGGGCCTCGTCGCAGACCAGCAGGTCGAACGGCGGCAGCACGAGATCCTGGCCGGTCTCCCGGCGCACGGCGATGTGGGCAAAGAGCAGGTGGTAGTTGGTGACGACGATGTCGGCCGCGCGCGCCGTCGCCTTGGCTCTCTCGGCGAAGCAGCCCTCGCGGAAGGGGCAGTCGTCCCCCTTGCACTCGTCGGGGCCTACCGAGACCTTCGACCAGACCTGGGGCAGCGGCACGAAGGGCAGCTCGGAGGCGTCGCCGGTCTCGGTCCGCCGTGCCCACTCGAGGACGGCGCCGGCCTGGCGATCCTGCTCGTCGTCGTACATGCCGGCGAGCTCGCCGCGCGCCTCCGACTCCCGGAGGCGGTCGAGGCAGAGGTAGTTGCTTCGCCCCTTCAGGAGCGCGAAGGTGAACGGCCACGGCAGCACCTCGGCCAGCAGCGGCAGGTCCTTGCGGACGAGCTGCTCCTGCAGCGCGATATTGGCCGTGGCGATCACCACGCGCTTCTTGCGGTGGTGGCAGTGCCAGATCGAGGGGACGCCGTAGGCGACGCCCTTGCCGGTGCCGCACGGTCCCTCGCCGAGGGCGTGGCGCCCCTCCCGCATGGCCCGGTCGACCACGCGGGAGAGCGCCACCTGGCCCTCGCGCATCTCGTAGCCCGGGAAGCGGGACGCGAAGCGCCCGCGCTCCCCGAACACCTCGGAGAGGTAGTCGTTCATCGGAGGCTCCTGGCCTGGCGCGGGCAGGGCAGCCCGCCGCGCCGCATCACGCGAAGGGGTCGACCTCCTCGGAGGTGTCACCCTTGCCGTTGAACTCGGCCTCCAGGGCCTCGACGAAGACCTTGGCCTTCTCCACCTGGGCCGCGGGCAGGTCCTTGATGCGGCCGACGCCGAACTTCTGGCAGAAGCGGTCCACCGCGTCGCGCGGCAGGGCCTTGAGCGACTGGACGATGACCTGCGCCGTCCTCGGGTCCACGACCCCGTCCGATCTGCGGTCGTAGCTCCCGAGGTCGTCCCCGCCCTCGTCGCCGCTGTAGAGCTTCTCCAGGTCGTGCAGCGGCAGGGCCTGGAACTCGGCCTGCTGCTCCGGGGTGAGCTTGTTCTCGGGCAGGATCGAGTAGGTCGTGTTCTTGTCGCGGGCCGCGCCGTGTCGCTCGATCTCGAATGCCCAGTCCTCGAGCTTGCGCTTGGAGCGGATCTGGAGGAGCTGCTTGAAGAAGACCACGCCCTGCTCGAGGACCTTGACCTCCTTCGACTCGAAGAGGGCCACGTTGAAGGCGACCCGCAGCGACGCCTTGTGGCCCTTCGCCCTGAGCTCCTCGGTGAAGGGCTCGTACTTGCCGTCCAGGAAGACGACCTCTCGGGGGTAGGGCTCCCCCAGGAACACGACGACCTCCTTGTCGCCGTCGTCGGCCAGCTTCAGCCAGGTGCTGCTGCCCTGGTCGTGTCGCTTGGCCATCTCCTCGGTGCGGTCCCACATGCTCGTCGGTGCCATTGGCTTACGCCTCCTCTCTGGGTCTGGGGTTGTGCTCGCGCCGGTACACGGCGAAGAGCTGGGTTCCATCGGAGGCGGTGCCCGCCTCCTCGATGTGAAAGTCGTGGCCGGCGTCGAGCACCTGCTCGACCTCCCAGCGCCGGAAGAGCCCGGGCAGCCGGAGGAACTCGTCCGGCCGCTCGGCCGGGGTGGGCCACGGGTGCTGATCGCTCATGGTTCGGCTCCTTCGTCCTCGGTGAGGCGCAGCAGCTCGGCGATGGCCGGGTGCGGCGCCAGGGTGCTCGGTGCTCGTTGGGCGGGCAGGCCGCGGGCGCGGCGCCACGCGCGCTCGAGCCCCCGGGCGGCCCGGCGGATGGTCTCGTCGTCCGTCCCGCGGACGGCGAAGACGCCGCCGAGGACGAGGACGACCTCGCGGAACAGCGACGCCAGCGGGTCGCGAGCTGGCTTCTGGTCGGCCATGGGCTTCTCCTCCTTCGCGGGCTCCTGGCCCTTCTGCTGAGGAAACGCGG
>JAFGJG010000120.1 GCA_016929195.1 Thermoleophilaceae bacterium | reverse complement strand
CCTCGCACGACTCCGCCGCGGGCACGCTCAGGCTCCGGTTCCCGGACGGGCGCGAGCTGGGCGGACGGGTGGAGCTGGGCGAGCCCGAGCAGGTCGACATGGACGGCCGCCCGCTCGCGGCGCGGCCGGTGGCCGGCGAGCTGTCGGCCGCGCTGAGCGACCACTGCGGACTCCCGCTGCGGCTGTTCGCCGCGCCGGCGGACGGCGAGGCGCTCGACCGCGGCCCCGAGGGCGCCGTGACGCTGCTGTCGGTCGCGTCGCTCGAGCGCCTTCGCGCCGAGGCGGGCGCAACCGAGCCGGTGGACCCGCGCCGGTTCCGGATGACCTTCGGCGTCACGGGCCTCGGGGCTCACGACGAGGACGCCTGGATCGACCGCGACGTGCGCGTCGGCGGCGCGCGCGTGCGCGTGAGCGGGAACGTCGGCCGCTGCGCCCTGACCACGCGGAACGCGGACACCGGCGTCGTCGACTCGAAGACGCTCCATCACCTCGCCGCCTACCGGCGCGAGGTCGAGACGACCGAGCCGCTCCCGTTCGGCGTGTACGCACACGTGGTCGAGCCCGGGCGCGTCCGGGTGGGCGACCCGGTGCTCCCCGCCTGATCGATCCGCTTCACCGGACAACCACATCTCGGCCCCGGGCGGCTCGTAGCGTCGGCCGCCCAACGATGCCCAAGGAGGCCGAATGAAGTCCCGACGTCTCACCGCCTCGCTCGCCGTCGCGGCGGCGGCGGTCGCCGCCGGCGGCACCGCCGCCGCCACCGGCGCCTTCTCGAGCCCGGACCCCACCGAGCGCGCGGTCCGGACCGCCCTCGAAGACCACCATCCGAAGAACGTCATCTTCCTCGTCGGGGATGGCATGGGAACCCAGGAGATCACCGCGGCCCGCTACTACCAGGGAGTGCGCTCCCGGCTCAACGTGGACGGCCTGCCGCTGACCGGCTTCGACACCACGTGGTCGGTCAAGCCGGCCGCCTCCGCCCCCTACCTCCCCGACTACGACCCGGACTCCGCCTCGACCGGCACCGCTTGGGCCACCGGCCGCAAGACGATCGACGAGCGGATCTCGCAGGGGCCGAGCAGCGCCATCGACGTGCCCGGCCAGAACTACACGACGCTGCTCGAGCTGGCCCAGCGCGAGGGCAAGAAGGTGGGCAACGTCTCGACGGCCGAGATCACGGACGCCACGCCCGCCGTGCTCGCCTCGCACATATCGCTGCGCGGCTGCCAGGGCCCGGAGGACATGGACGAATGCGCTTCCGAGAAGAAGGACGCGGGCGGCCTCGGCTCGATCGCCGAGCAGGAGGTCGACCACCGGGTCGACGTGCTGCTGGGCGGCGGTCTGCGGCGCTTCAACCAGACGATCACGGGCGGCAAGGATGCCGGTAGGACCGTGGTCGAGTCCGCCAAGCGCAAGGGCTTCCGGTACGTGACCGACGCGGACGGCCTCGCCGGCCTGAGGCGCTCACGCCGGCCGGTGCTCGGCCTCTTCAACGAGAGCAACATGTCGCTCGAGTGGAGCGGGCCCGCCGCCGCCACCGGGAAGGGCGGCGCCGCCGTCGCCTGCACCGAGGACGAGCGCCCGGAAGGCGAGCCGAGCCTCGCCGCGATGACCGCCAAGGCCATCGGGCTCCTGGAGAGCAGGAGGGGATTCTTCCTCCAGGTCGAGGGAGCGTCGATCGACAAGCAGGACCACGCCGCCAACGTCTGCGGCCAGCTCGGCGAGACCGTGGCCTTCGACGATGCGATCGGCGTCGCGCTCAGGTTCCAGAGGCGCAACCCCGACACGCTCATCGTCGTGAGCGCCGATCATTCGCACACGAGCCAGATCGTGGCCGAGGACTCGGAGGGCGAGGACCTGCCCACCGGCTACTCGACCAACCTGCTCACCAGGGACGGGCAGACGCTCACGCTCACATACGGGACCGCAGGCTACGGCGGTGCCGGTGCGGGACCGGTCGCGGAGATCCCGAGCCAGCAGCACACCGGCGCCGTGGTGCCGGTCTGGGCCAAGGGGCCCGGCTCGCTTGCCGTGCTCGGCACCAACGACCACACCGACCTGTTCCACACGCTGGGGGGCTGAGCCGACCGACCGCGGTGGCCCACCGCCGGCCTAGCCGGCGGTGGGCACCACCGAGAGCGCGCCCTCCTCGTCGGCATTCAGGGCGGCGATCGGGGCCAGCGAGCCACCGCACCTGAGACAGCCGAGGTCTGAGGGGTCCGCGCGCTCGGCCACGATCCACGAGGTTCCGCAGTCCATGCAGAGAGCGTTCGAGTCCATGCTTTTTTATCGGCCGTTTCGCGCGTTTCCGTAGTCAGTCCACGCTGTTCTCGACGCGCCACAGCTCGTCCTCGAATGTGGCGCCGCCCTCGCCGGCGAGCGTGAGCAGCTGTGCCTCGGTCGCGTCCAGATCCGCGTCCACCAGGTCCGAGGCGCGCATCACGGATGCCACCTCCGCGGTGGTCAGCCCGTCGGGGAACGCGGCCAGCGCCGCCCCGACTGCGCCGGGCGGCGGTCGGCGCTCGAGCGCGACGTCGAGGTTCGCCAGCGCCGTGTCGTACGCCTCGAAGGGCTGGAAGCCGCCGACCTCGAGGCGGCGGCCCTCGGCGTGCTCGAAGATCACGGATGGGGCCGTGTAGCGGACCGGGCCGTCGCTCGTGGAAGCCCGCTCCTGAACGTCGGTCGGCGACCCCTCCGCCGAGCGGGCGAGCGCGCGATCCGCCTCGTAGAGCCGGATCAGCTCCGGGTCGTCGATCCGGCCCACGAGTGCGGCGGCGTCGAGGCCGGGAATGCGCGCAAGCCGGTCGCGGAGGTCACCGTCGTCGTCCAGGAGGGCGGTGGTCGTGAAGTGCAGCAGCTGGAGCTCGCGGAACGCCCGCTCGCCCAGCGCCGGGTCGAGCTCGCGCGCCGCGACGATCGCACGGCACGCGCGCGACGTGGCCGCGAGCCGCGGCTTCGGCTCGAGCGTGAACGGCATCCCGAAGCGGCGCGCGAAGATCCGCCAGCCGATCACCTGGCTCGCCGGCGTGCGGCCGGCCCGGAGCGCCCGCTCGGTCGTCTCGCTCAGCCCGATGGTCACGAGCCTCCATTCGACCTGGTCGCCGAACCGCCATCGGAGGCGCGCGCACGCGGGGCGGAACGAGTAGGCCCAGGGGCAGCCAGGGTCCGTGAAGTGGTGGGCGACGACCGGGGGCACGACGGCCCCCACGCTAGTCAGGCCAGCAGCGCTGCGTCCCCGCCGCCCGCCTTGGCGCGGTACATCGCGGCGTCCGCTGCGTTCAGCCAATTGTCGATCGCGTCGGGCAGCTCGTGCTCGAGCGATGCGATCCCCACGCTCGTCCCGACGCCCGGAAGACGCCCGGCCGAGAGCATGTCGAGCCGCTCGGCGATCGCCTCGATGATCCCGCCCGCGACGGCGGCGGCCTCGTCCTCGGTCACGCGGCGCAGAAGCACGCCGAACTCGTCGCCGCCCAGCCGGCCGATGACGTCCCCGCTGCGGAGCCTTTCGCGGAGTGCCACGCCGACCTCCGAGATCACCCGGTCGCCGGCGGCGTGCCCGAGCTCGTCGTTGATCGACTTGAAGTTGTCGAGGTCGAGCACCAGCAGCGCGGAGCTGCTGCCCCGGCCCGTGGCCTGCGCCAGCTCGAGCTCCAGCTCCTGCTCGAACCGTCGCCGGTTGAAGAGCCCGCTGAGCGCGTCGTGGTCCGCCAGGTACTGGAGCTCCTCCTGAGCGCGCGTCTTCTCCGTGAGGTCGTCCAGCGCCATGACGGCTCCGAGCTTCCGGCCGTCGCCGGAGACGATCGGCTGACCATTCGCACGCACGTGGAGCGGCTCGCGCCCCGGCGGGTTCGCGACGATGTCCTCATCGCGCACGATCTCGCCGTTGAAGGCCCGCACGAGCGGGATCTCTCCATCCTCGAGCGGCGTGCCGTCGGGTCGCGTGAGCCCGAAGCCCCGCGACCAGCCGCCGGCCCCCACGATCCGCTCCGCGGAGTCGTAGAGGTCGCGGATCGTGCGGTTGAGCAGCACCACCTCGCCGGCGGCGTCGACGGCGATCACGCCCGAGCTCAGGCTCTCGAGCAGCGCCTGCTGGAAGTCCTTCTCGGCCTGGAGCCCGAGCTCGGCCTGCTTGCGGGCGTCGATGTCCTGCAACTGCGAGAGCCGGTACAGCGACCGCCCTTCGCCGTCGCGGACGATCGAGCTGGTGAGGTCGACCCAGTACGGGTCACCCGACTTCCTCAGGACGCGGAACTCGGTCCGGAAGACCTCGACATCACCCGCCAGCAGCCCCTCGAATCCGGCGGCGAGCTGCCTCACGTCGTCCGGATGCGTCATGTCCCGGAGCGTGCCGACCTCCAGCAGCTCGTCGCGCTCGTAGCCCGTCAGGCAGCAGAGGGCCTCGTTCACCGCGAGCAGAAGGCCGGCCCGCTCGCCGTCCACGGCGGTCAGTCCCACGCCCACCGCGGAGTCCTCGAAGCTCCGCCTCCAGCGCTCCTCGGCCTCGGTGAGCCGGCGGTCCGCGGCGTGCCGCTCGGTCATGTCGCGGGCCACGGCGTAGATCAGCTCGCGCTCGTGGTCGACGTGCGCCGTCCAATCGATGACGCGCCAGCCGCCGTCCTTCGTCATGTAGCGGTTCGTGAAGGTGATCGATCCAGCGCGCTCGAGCATGTCCGCCGCCTCGGCCTCAGTGCGCGCACGGTCGTCCGGATGGACGAACTCGAGGAAGGGCCGCGACATGAGCTCCTCACGCGACCAGCCGAGCGCCTTCTCCCAGCTGTCGTTGAGGCGGACGAAGCAGCCCTCGAAGTTCGCGGTGGCGCAGAGGTCGTGCGACAGCTCGAAGAAGCGGCGCGCCTGCTCCCCGCTCTCGCGCATGCGCTCCGACATCCAGCCGGTGAGCGTGCCGACGGCCAGGTAGGTGCAGCCGCGTGTCAGGTAGCCGGCGAGCGGCGTGCCGACGTCGGCGAGGAGCGATCCGGTCGTGTACAGGCAGAAGGCGCCCAGGCTCGCAAGGGCGCCGGCGCGCAGGCCGCGGTCGATCGCGACCATGATGATGGGCAGGACGTAGAGGTAGCTGAGTCCCCAGGACGGGTTGTCGGCCGCCAGGCGCAGCACGAATATGCCTCCGAAGAGGGCTGCCGCCGCGGCGAGGATGGGCCGGCGCCGTCCACTCAGGCGCAGGGGCGTCACGTGTCCGCTATCGGCTCTGCGCGGACGTTCCTTGAAGCCCGGGTCGCGCGCGTGAGCGGCCGCAGGGTGGCGGCTCCTGCATCAGCCGGTGAGCGCCTCCGGGCCCACGTCGGGGGCCGCGGCGTAGCCGGCCAGACCCAGAGTGAGGTCGAAGTCGGCGCCCAGGTCGCGCAGCACCTGGCGCACCCCCCGCTCGCCGGCGAGCGCGAGGGCGTAGATGTACGGGCGCCCGAGGAGCACCGCCCGGGCGCCCAGCGCGAGCGCCTTGAACACGTCCGCCCCGCTCCGCACGCCGCTGTCCATCAGGACCGGGACCCTGTCGCCCACGGCCGCGACGACGCCGGGCAGCGCGTCGAGGGTCGCGACCGCGCCGTCCACCTGGCGCCCGCCGTGGTTCGAGACGATCAGGCCGTCCGCGCCGGAGTCGATCGCACGCCGTGCGTCGTCCGGGTGGCAGATGCCCTTGAGGAGGATCGGGAGCTTCGTCCGCTCGCGAAGGAACGGCAGGTCGTCCCAGGTGAGCGAGGGGCGCGAGTAGATCTCCACGAAGCGCTGCACCTCGTCGCGGGAGATCTTCCGGCGCCTGAGCGACATCAGGACCGACAGCGCGCTCGGTGTCGGGCGCGGAGCCGGCGCGTCGACGGGCGTCCGGGGTGCGGCCCCGGCCTCCGTGACGAGTCGCTGGAAGACCGGGTCGCTCGTGTACTGCGCGATGCCCATCCCGCGCAGGAAGGGCAGGAAGCCGATGTCGAGGTCGCGCGTGCGCCAGCCGAGCAGCGTGGTGTCGAGGGTGACCACGATCGCCTCGCAGCCGCATGCCTCGGCCCGCGAGACCAGGCTCTCGACGAGGTCGTTCGACGTGCTCCAGTAGAGCTGGAACCAGCGCGGGCTCTCCCCCAGCTCGGCCGCGACGCGTTCCATCGGGACCGACGCCTGGTTCGAGAAGACCATCGGCACGCCCTCGGCGGCGGCCGCGCGCGCCGTCGCAAGGTCGGCGTCCGGATGGGCCATCTCGGCGACCCCGATCGGCGCCAGCAGGAACGGCGCGGGCAGTCGCCGCCCGAACAGGTCGACCGAGGGGTCGCGCCGGGACGCGTCGCGCAGCATCCGCGGCACGATCCGGTGGCGGTCGAAGGCGGCGCGGTTCGCACGCATCGTCGCCCCCGTTCCGGCGCCGCCCGCGATGTACGCGAACGCCTCCGGCCGCATGACCCTCTCGGCGTCCGCCTCGAGCCGCGTCAGGTCCGTCGAGACGCGCGGCGTGCGCCCGAACACCCCGTCGAGGTAGACCTGCTGCTGACGAAGCCGCCCGTTCACCCAGACCCGCGGCGACCGGGTCAGGGTGCGTTCGGGTTGACGCCCGGGTCGGGCGCGGGCTGGTTGTCGTGAACCCCGTGCTCCAGATGAGGCGGCTCGGGGTCCGGCCCGTCGAGCTCGTTCGGCGGGTCGGGCACCTCGCTGTCCGCCAGCTGCTCGGAGACGCCGGCGCGGCGGAGCCTGAGCGCGGTCCAGCAGCCGTCGAGCTCGCGGCGCACCGCGTGCAGCCGGTCGTGCTCGCTGTCGGTCAGCCCACCCTGCTCGCTCGCCCGCCAGAGCGTGTGCTCCTCCTCCACGAGGCGCTCGATCCGCTCGATGACGGGCTGCTCGTCCATGTCGCGCGGAGTATGCCCGAAGCCCGTCGGCCGCCGTGCGCTTGACCGCGCAAGCACCGCTCGGTTAGCGTCGTGCATCCGCCCCGAGTCCCATCGAAGGAGACAGTCCGTGCCTCGCTCCCGCCTTCTGCTCGTAGCCACCCTGATCGCCGCGCTGAGCGCGCTCGGAGGAACCGCGGCGGCGCGGACGCCGTCGCTCGAGGTCGTCGCGAGCGGGCTCGACAACCCGCGTGGCCTGGCGATCAGCAAGTCCAGCTCGATCTACGTGGCGGAGGCCGGCCGCGGCGGCGCCGGTCCTTGCGTGGCGTCTCCCGAGGGCGAGGGCGACGTGTGCATCGGCAGCACCGGCGCGGTCACGAAGATCTGGAAGGGCGGCCAGCGCCGCATCGTCACCGGCCTGCCGTCCGTGGCCGGCGCCGATGGCTCCGCGACCGGCCCGCACGACGTCGCGCTGACGCGGTCCGGCGGCACGTACGTGGTCGTGGGGCTCGGCGGCAACCTCGAGACCCGCACCGCCTTCGGCCCGCTGGGCGCCGGGCTCGGCCGGCTCTACTCCGTCTCCTACTCGGGCAGGGCGCGCTCGATCGCCGACCTCGTCGCGTACGAGGCGGCGAGCAACCCCGACGGCGGCGAGATTGACAGCAACCCCTACTCGGTCACCACGCGCTGGGACAGGCCGGTGGTGGCGGACGCGGGCGGCAACGACCTGGTCAAGGTCTCGTACCACGGCCTCTCGACCGCCGCCGTGTTCCCGGACCGCCTCGTCGCGG
>JAFGJG010000013.1 GCA_016929195.1 Thermoleophilaceae bacterium | reverse complement strand
GGGTCGAACTCGGTCGAGTTGGCGCCCTCCATGCCGGCGACATTGCGGGCGAACTCCGCGACGGCGATCTGCATGCCTAGGCAGATCCCGAGGTACGGGATGCCGCGCTCGCGCGCGAAGCGGGCCGCCTCGATCTTGCCCTCGATGCCGCGTACGCCGAAGCCGCCGGGCACCAGGATCCCGTCGCAGGCCTCGAGCTCCTGCTCCGCCTCCTCGGGGGTGAGGCGCTCGGAGTCGACCCAGACGACGTCCACGCGGCCGCCGTGGTGGGCGCCGGCGTGGTTCAGGGCCTCGATGACCGACAGGTACGCGTCGTTGAGCTGCGTGTACTTCCCCACGAGCGCGATGCGCACCGGCGTGCTCGCGGAGCCGATCCGCTCGACGAGACCCTCCCAGTCGGACAGGTCGGGCGCCGGGGCCTCGATGCCGAAGTGGCCCAGCACGGTGTCGGCCACGCCCTCGGCCTCGAACTCGAGCGGCACCTTGTAGATGGAGTCCACATCGCGCGCGGAGACCACCGAGCTGACGGGCAGGTTGGCGAACAGCGCGATCTTCTCGCGAATGTCCCGCCCGAGCTGCTCCTCACAGCGGCACATGACCATGTCCGGCTGGATGCCGATGCGGCGCAGCTCCTGGACGGAGTGCTGGGTGGGCTTCGTCTTCAGCTCCCCCGCGTGGCCGAGGAACGGCACCAGCGTGAGGTGCACGAACATGCAGCGGTCGCGCCCGAGATCCGAGTGGAACTGGCGCAGTGCCTCGAGGAACGGCAGCGACTCGATGTCGCCGACCGTGCCGCCGATCTCCGTGATCACCACGTCGACGTCGGCCGACTCGGCCACGAGCCGGATGCGGTTCTTGATCTCGTCGGTGATGTGCGGGATCACCTGCACGGTGCCGCCGAGGTAGTCGCCGCGGCGCTCGCGCCGGATCACCGAGTTGTAGATCGCGCCCGCCGTCGCGTTCGAGGAGCGCGAGGTGTTGACGCCGGTGAAGCGCTCGTAGTGGCCCAGGTCCAGGTCCGTCTCGGCGCCGTCCTCGGTCACGAAGACCTCGCCGTGCTGGAACGGGCTCATCGTGCCCGGGTCCACGTTGATGTACGGATCGAACTTCTGGATCGTGACCGAGAGGCCACGCGCCACGAGGAGGCGTCCCAGAGACGCGGCGGCGATTCCCTTGCCGAGCGCGGAGACCACGCCGCCGGTGATGAAGATGAATCGAGTTTCTGGGCGGCTGGCCGGCATCAAGTCTCTGGGAAGCCCAGTCTACCCGCCACGCCCGTCAGACCCGGAGCCGAGGGGCTGCCGGGCTTTTCACGCTGCGGCCGCGAGGAGGTCGCGGGCGTGCTGCTTGGCGGCCTCGTCGCCGGTTCCCGCCCCCAGCATCCGGCAGAGCTCCTCGACCACCTCGTCGCCCTCCAGCGAGTCCACGGTCGTGAGCGCGGGCTCGGCGTCCACGGTCTTCTCTATGCGGAAGTGCGACTCCGCCTGGGCGGCCACCTGCGGCAGGTGCGTGATGCAGAGCACCTGATGCTGCTGTCCCAGCACGCGCAGCCGCTCGCCGACCGCCCTGGCCGTCTGGCCGCCCACGCCGGCATCCACCTCGTCGAAGACGAGCGTCCGCGACTCCCCTGCCCCCGCCACGGTCATCAGGGCGAGCATCACGCGCGACAGCTCGCCGCCCGAGGCGGCCTCGCGGAGCGGGGCGGCCGGGACGCCCGGGTTGGGTGCGAGCACGAGCTCGACCCGCTCGGCCCCGCTGGGCCCGATCTCCTCTCGCATCTCGAGCACGACCTCGAACTCGGCGCCCTCCAGCGCGAGGCTGCCCAGCTCCTCGCGCACGCGCTCCGCCAGCCGCGGGCCGGCCTCGCCGCGTGCCGCGGTCAGCTCGGCGGCCAGCCGGCCGCGTTCCGCCTCGGCATCGGAGAGCTCGGCCGCGGCGCGCTCGAGCTCCACCTCGACGGACTCCAGCTCGTCGCGCTTCGCGCGGCATTCCTCCGCGTGCGCGAGCACCGCGGCCACGGTCCCGCCGTGCTTCCGGCGCAGGCGGTCGTACAGGTCCAGACGGGTCTCGACCTCCTCGAGCCGGCCGGGCTCCGCCTCGAGCGAGGACGCGTAGCGGCGCAGCTCCCCGCCGAGGTCCTCGGCCTCGATCCGGAGCGTCGCGAGCCGGCCCGCGAGCTCGTCGAGCGGCGGGTCGACGCCCGCGACGCCCGCCGCGAGCCGCTCGGACTCCGCGATCAGCGCGCCCACGCCGCCCTCCCCGCTCTCCGGCGCCATCGCCTCGGCGCCGGCGCCGGCCGCCGCCATCAGGGCGTCGAGCCTGCCGAGCCGCTGGCGCTCGGCGAGCAGGTCCGCCTCCTCCGCCTCGGTCGGGCCAACGGACTCGATCTCGTCGATCTCGAATCGCAGCAGGTCGAGCTCGCGGTCGCGGCTGCCCTCGCGCTCACGCAGCTCCTCGAGCCGGCCCTCGAGCTCGCGGGCGCGCCGGTGCACGGCTGCGAGCCCCTCGCGCAGCTCCGCGTGGCGTGCCCCTCCGAAGCCATCGAGCAGCTCGAGCTGAGCCGAGGCGAGCGTCAGGCGCCGGTGCTCGTGCTGGCCGAAGAAGGCGATCAGGCGGCCGCCGAGCGCGCGCAGGTCCCCCACCGAGGCGGCCCGGCCCTGGACCAGCGCGCGGGTCCGGCCGTCCGCGCCCACGCGCCGCGCGAGCACGATCTCGTCCAGCTCCGGGCCGATGCGCTCGAGCAGCTCGGCGAGCGCCGGGTCGGCGAGCAGCTCGGGCGTGGGCTCGAACACGCCCTCCACGTAGGCCTCGCGGGCGCCCGGCCGGACGATCCCGCTTCGCGGCTTGCCCCCCATCAGGAGATCGAGCGCGTGCGCCAGGACCGTCTTCCCGGCGCCGGTCTCGCCGGTGATGACGGCGAGGCCGCCGCCCGGCCTGAGCTCGGCGCGCTCGATGAGCAGGAGGTTCTCGATGCGCAGCTCGAGGAGCATGCAGCCTGTCTACCAGCGCCCCCCGACGGAGCGGGCGCCTCAGAACGAGAGGCGGCCGAACTTGTCGCGAAGGCGTGAGTAGAAAGTCGCGCCGAGCGGCTGTGCGAGGAGCGCCGAGTCGCGCCGGAGCCGGATCGACACCGTGGCCTGGGGCGCCACCGCGCACGAGGTGCGGCCGTCGGTCGTGAGGTCGACCTCCTCGTAGCGCGAGCGGTTCTTGACCTCGAGGACGTCGTCGGGGGCCACCACGAGCGCCCGCGCGGTGAGCGTGTGCGGGGCGATGAACGAGACCACGTAGCCCTCGACCCCCCACGCCAGGACGGGCCCTCCGTTCGCGAGGTTGTAGCCCGTGGAGCCCGCGGCCGTGGCGACGACGAGCCCGTCGCAGCGCACCTCGCCGAGGTCGTGGCCGTCGGCGCTGTAGGCCAGCTCGGCCACCCGGCCGCTCTGGCGGCGGTGGAAGGAGATGTCGTTCACCGCGATCTGCTCGCCCTGCGCGGTGTCGGCGACCAGGACGGGCAGGTGCAGGACGTCGAAACCGCCCGCGAGGGCGTGCCGGATGCCCTCCTCGAGCTCGTCCGGCTCCACCGTGGCGAGAAAGCCGATCGCGCCGTAGTTCACCGCGAAGACGGGCGTGCCGGTGCCGGCGTACTCGCGGAGCGCGGCGAGGATCGTCCCGTCGCCGCCGAGCGCGATGACGAGGTCCGTGGCCTCCCCGGGCCCGCTCACCATCCGCACGCCCTCGCGCTCCTCGAGGTTGTGCTTGTCCGCCTCCGCCGGCGGGACGCAGACCTCCGCCCCCGCCTCGTTCGCCAGCGTGATCAGGGTCTCGAGCGCGGGCCCCGTCTGCGCCGGGCGCCGGTGGGTGAAGATCGTGACCGAGCGAGGCCGTTCGTTCAGGGCTCGGCCCTCCGCGCGGCCTCGTCGAGGTCGCCGGCCCCGCCGGGACGGCCCGCCTCGGCGAGCCAGGCGAAGCTCTCGCGGTTGCCCGCCGGACCGGGGAGCCCGGAGGACGCGTACGCCATCACCACGGCCCCGAGCCGCTCGCGCGCGAAGCGGCCGACGTCCACGAGCGCCTTCCGGCGGTCGCCGGCCTCCTTGACGACCCCGCCGCGCCCCACGCGCTCACGGCCGACCTCGAACTGCGGCTTGACCATCGCGAGGCAGTCGAAGCGGTCCGCGGCGGCGCCGAGGACGGCGGGCAGCACCTTCGTCAGGGAGATGAAGGAGACGTCGGCCACGATCAGGCCGGGCCTGTAGGGCAGCTCCTCCGGGGTCAGCTCGCGGGCGTTGCGCCGCTCGACGACCGTCACCCGCGGGTCTCGGCGGATGCGCCAGTGGAGCTCCCCGTAGGCGACGTCGAGCGCCGTGACCGCGGCGGCGCCCCGCTGGAGCAGGCAGTCGGTGAAGCCGCCCGTGGAGGCGCCCACGTCGAG
>JAFGJG010000119.1 GCA_016929195.1 Thermoleophilaceae bacterium | reverse complement strand
GGGAAGCCGAGCTGCTCGGCGGCCTTCTCGTCGTCGCCCGGCGCGCCCTGGCTTCCGGGCAGGGAGTCGTCGTCGCCGAGGCTGCAGCCGGCGATCAGAGAGGCGAGTGCCGCAAGTGTGGCCAGGGTCCGGCGCACCGCCCGGGGCACGATAGCTGGGGCCGCGGCGTGCCAAATCCGCCTACTCCGGGTACGATTGACTGGTCAGTCAACCAGTGCCCGGAGGCGCCCCACGATGGATTTCAGGCTCAACGAGGAGCAGCTCGAGTTCCAGCAGACCTGCCGCAGGTTCGCGCGCGAGGTGATCCGGCCGATCGCGGCCAAGTACGACCGCGAGGAGGGCGTGCCGTGGGAGGCCATCAAGGCCGCCCGCGAGTGGGGGCTGCACGGGCTCGACCACATCCAGCGCATGGGGCAGGACCCGGACGGCATCTACAGCTGCATCTACGCCGAGGAGCTCCACTGGGGCTGCGCCGGCATCGCGCTCGCCATCCAGGGCAGCTCGCTCGCCGCCGCCGGCATCGCCAGCTCCGGCACGCCCGAGCAGATCGGGCGCTGGGTGCCCGAGTGCTTCGGGGAGGGTGACGAGATCAAGCTGGGCGCCTATGCCGTGACCGAGGCGGGCGCCGGGTCCGACGTGCGCTCGCTGCGGACCACCGCCAAGCAGGACGGCGACGAGTGGATCCTCAACGGCACCAAGGTCTTCATCACGAACGGCGGCATCGCCGACGTGACCGTCGTCGTGGCCACCGTGGACCCGGACCTCGGGCACCGCGGCCAGGCCTCGTTCATCGTGCCCAAGGACACGCCGGGGCTCTCGATGGGCAAGAAGGAGTCGAAGCTCGGCATCCGCGCCTCCCAGACCGCCGAGGTCGTCCTCGAGGACTGCCGGCTCCCGATGGAGTACCTCCTGGGCGGGTACGAGAAGCTCCAGAAGAAGCTCGAGCGCGCCCGTTCGGGCCAGTCGACCGGCCGCTCCTCCGGCGCGCTCGCGACGTTCGAGCTGACCCGCCCGCTGGTGGGCGCCTCCGCGCTCGGCATCGCGCAGGCCGCCTACGAGTGGACGCTCGAGTACCTCGAGGACAAGTCGGAGGACGGCGTGCCGCTGCTCGAGCAGCAGCGCATCCAGCAGACGCTGGCCGACGTGGCCACCGAGATCGAGGCCGCCCGCCTGCTCGTCTGGCGCGCCGCCTGGATGGGCCGCAACGGCATCCCGATGACCGGCGGCCAGGGCTCGATGTCGAAGCTGAAGGCCGGCGACACCGCGATGTGGGCCACCACGACCCTCATGGATCTCGTCGGCCCGTACGCGCAGACGACCGACTGCCCGCTGGAGAAGTTCTTCCGCGACGCGAAGATCTACCAGCTGTTCGAGGGCACGGCCCAGGTGCAGCGCCTGGTCATCTCGCGCATGCAGCGCGCCGAGTACCAGCGCCGCATCGAGGAGGCCACGAAGGTGCTCGAGCAGGCTCCGGGCAACGCGCCCGGCGAGCCCGTCGCGGCGTAGGCCCGACTCGACAACCTGTAGCACCCGTTTTGGACCGGCGGCCATGGCCGCCGGTCCTCGTTCAGGGCAGCATTGGGGGCATGAAGTCCTCTGTCACCGAGCTTCGGCGCGCGACCACACCCCGCGCGCAGAGCGGTCGAGGCGTACGGCCCGGCGGGCGGCGGGCGGGCCGTCCGCCGGGCCGCGCCTGGCTGAACGCCCGCGAGGTCGGCGGCGTGGACCCGCGCTGGGCCCACCTGGGCGAGACGCACGACTGATCCACACGCGCGCCGAGTACCTGCAGACGTTCCCTGGGATATGCCCGGGGAACGCATGCAACCCCCCGCGCCGCTGACCCGCCGAGGGCGCGCCGCCACAATAGGCGCCGGTGCCCTTCACGCTCGAACCAGGCGCTCTTGCGCTGATCGCGCTCATGACCGCCCTCTACGCGCGGGCCGTGAGCACACTCAAGCGCCGCGGCTACCACGTGCCCGTCGGCCAGCAGGCGGCCTGGTGGACGGGTGTGTTCCTCACCGCCGCGGGCCTCACCGGCCCGGTCGACGCGCTGTCCGAGGACCTCGTGCTCGCACACATGGGCCAGCACCTGCTGATCGCCGACATGGCGGCACCGTTCCTGCTGATCGGGCTCCGCTCGCCCGTCTACGCCTTCTACCTGCCGCGGCCGCTGCTCGTGAGCGTGGCGCGGCTGACCTGGCTGCGGAGGGCGTTCCGGGTGCTGCGGCGCCCCTACGTGGCCGTGCCGGTCTGGGTGGCGATCCTCTACGGCTGGCACTTCGCGTTCGCCTTCGTGGGCGCGCTCGAGCACCCGGTGCTCCACGTGGTCCAGCACCTGTCGTTCCTGTTCGGCGCGCTCCTGGTCTGGTGGTCCGTGATCGAGCCGAAGCGGCGGCGCACGCCCGGCGAGCTCTGGAAGGTGCCCTACCTGATCGGCGCCAGGCTCGCAGGCATGTTCCTCGGCATGGCGCTGATCCTGCTGCGCTCGCCCGCCTATGCCGCCTACTACGGGGAGCGGGCGCGCGAGCACGGGCTGTCGCCGCTCACCGACCAGCAGATCGCCGGCGGGATGATGCTCGGCCTTGACCTGTTCGTGATGCTCTTCGCGCTCGGGTTCTTCTTCTACCGCTCGGCCGAGGAGCACGACCGCGCCGAGCGGACTGCGGCGGCGGCGGGCTGAAAGCGCGGGCACCGCCTGATCGATCAGAGGAAAGCCCATAGTCCATAATCTCTGATCATGGAGGTTGGTCGGGCGACTCCGTCGGTCGGCGGCCTCCTGAGGATTCTTCTCCCGATCGGCTGTCTGGCCCTGTTGCTCCGGGTCGGGCCTCGGAGACGACGTGTACTTTCATTTCACGTCGCTCCAAGTGGCCCACGGGCACAGTTTCTCGGACGCGTTCGCATCCACGCCGACGGGAGATCCAAGCCCGAATGCGGCGCATCCGCCGGTCTACACCCTGGCTCTCGCGGGTGTCGCTCGGATTGGGCTCCAGAGTCCGGATGCGCAGCGCATCGTGGGAGTTCTGGCGGGGACTGTCACCGTCGTGCTCGCCGGGCTCATCGGCGGTCGTCTGGACGGCAGGCGGACCGCCATACTCGCTGCGGGGCTTTGCGCCGCCAGCCCGGCGTTCGTGGCCACCGACACCGCGCTCATGAGCGAGTCCCTGTTCGGCGCTCTCGTGGCCGGCTGCGTGCTGCTCGGCCTCGCGATAGCGGATCGGCCCTCCGTGAGGCTGGGCGCGGCGCTCGGCCTGCTGATCGGGCTCGCCGGTCTCACGAGGGGAGAGGGGCTCCTGCTGCTGGCTCTGATCGGGATTCCCGTCGCTGCCGCGGCCGGCTCAAGGGGGGACTGCCCCTGCTGCTCGTGATGATCGCGATGGCCGCACTCACGGTGTCGCCCTGGGTGATTCGGAACGAGCGCGTGTTCGGGCTTGATGCTCTCCACCAACGACGGCACCACTCTGGCGGGCGCGAATTGCGACGCCACCTACTTCGGCGAGGAACTCGGGGGGTTTACCGCCGACTGCCTCCCGCCTCATTCCGCGGGCGAGAACCCTGCCGTGACGGCCGACCGACGTCGGAACGAGGCAATCGACTACTTCCTGGCGCACCAGCGCCGAGCCCTGGAGGTGGCTGGGTACCGGCTCCTGCTGGCGATAGTGCTCGCACCACTCGGGCTGGCGATCGTCACGGCGGCGATGACGTACGGGCTCGTGCGACTGAGACACCCTGCCGAGGTGATGACCCTGGTGCTCGCGGCCTTGGCCATCTCACGGATTGCAGGCCTGGGTCGCGCGAGCGCGACGATGGCCAGGGCTTAGGCCGGTGACTTTCCCTCGCTGCGCTCCTCCTCGATGCGGGCGCGCTCGGCGAGCCGGTTGTCGCGCCTCAGCTGGGCCTCGCGCGCCCGCCGCCGCTCGTCCTCGCTCTCGGGCGCGAGCGCCGGGATCTGCGTCGGCCGCCCGTCCTCGTCGAGGGCGACCATCGTCAGGTAGGCGGTCGAGACGTGCAGCACCTCGCCGCCGCGGATGTCCTCGGCGGTCACGCGCACCCCGACCTCCATGGACGAGCGCCAGGCGGCGTTCACGCTGGCCTCCACGGTGAGCAGCTGGCCCACGTGGACGGGATGGATGAAGGTCATCCGGTCCATCGCGGCGGTCACCACCCGGCAGCCCGAATGGCGCACGGCCGCGATGCCGGCCACCTCGTCGCAGTTGCGCATGATCACGCCGCCGTGCACGAACCCCGCTGTGTTCGAGTCGCCGATGCCGAGCCAGCGGGTCAGGACGGACTGCGAGGCTGACGGGGGGCGAGGCTCCACGCGGCGCTAGTGTACGGCGCTGCCACCCGTTTCCAGAGCGTGAAGGAGGGCGACATGGCAGGCCTCGCCGGTCGCATGTCCACCGTCATCAAAGCGAAGATCTCTAAGGCCCTCGACCGCGCCGAGGACCCGTCCGAGACGCTCGACTACGGCTACAACAAGCAGCTCGAGCTGCTCCAGAACGTCAAGAAGGGCATCGCCGACGTCACGACGTCGAAGAAGCGCCTTCAGATGCAGTCCGACAAGCTCGAGCAGCAGGTCGTGAAGCTCGACACGCAGGCGCGCCAGGCGCTCTCGCAGGGGCGCGAGGACCTCGCCAGGGCGGCGCTCGAGCGGAAGACGGTGACGCAGACGGAGCTCCAGTCGCTCGACCAGCAGGTGCAGGAGCTTCAGCGCCAGCAGGAGGCGCTCACCGACAACGAGAAGAAGCTGCGGGCGAAGATCGAGGCCTTCCGGACGAAGAAGGAGGTCATCAAGGCGCAGTACTCGGCCGCCGAGGCCCAGGTAAAGATCTCCGAGGCCGCGAATGGAGTGGGCGAGCAGATGGCCGACCTCGGCCTCGCCATCCAGCGCGCCGAGGACAAGACCGAGCAGATGAAGGCGCGCGCGTCGGCCGTCGAGGAGCTCGAGGCCGCGGGCACGTTCGAGGACCTCACGCAGCTGGGCTCCGGCCAGGACGAGATCGACCGCGAGCTGGCGCAGCTCGGCGCCGGCGCCCAGGTGGACGACGAGCTGGCGAAGATGAAGGCCGAGCTGGGCTCCGGCGGCGGGGACGCCCCGGCGCTCGAGCAGGGCGACGGCGAGAAGCCCGCGTCATGATCGTCCGCATCTCCGGCGAAGGGCAGTTTCGCCTGCCCGACGAGGACGCAGACCGCCTGAACGAGCTGGACAACCGCGCCGTCGCGGCCGTGGAGCAGGGCGACGAGACGGGCTTCCGCGAGCTCTGGTCGCAGATGCTCGAGATCGTGGCGCGCGACGGGAACGAGATCGACACGGACGAGCTCGTCGAGTCGGACGTGATCCTGCCGCCCCGGGACGTGACGTTCCAGGAGGCGCAGGGCGAGTTCTCGGGCGACGGCCTGATCCCGGACTGACCCTTCGGCCGGGCTTTCCGGCCCACCTTGAAGGGGAGCGGCGGCGCGCAGCGAAACCGAGGCAGACGATGCCTCAGCCCGCGAGCGCACCGCCAACAGAGGAGCTACTCAGCGCCACCGTCGAGGCGCTGGCCGACACGCTCGGCCTGCGCGACGGCGAGACCCGCGACCACTGCTCGCGCGTGGTCGACCTGGCCGGCGAGCTCGGGAGGCGGCTCGGGCTGACCCCCGCGGAGCAGCGCGACCTGGCGTTCGCGGCGCGCGTCCACGACATCGGCAAGGTGGGCGTGCCCGACGCGATCCTCTTCAAGCCCGGTCCCCTCGACCAGCTCGAGGCCGAGCTGCTGCGCGAGCACTCCGGCTGGGGGGCCGACCTCGTGGACCGGATCCCGGGCCTCGAGCGCGTGGCCGACATCGTGCGCCACCATCACGAGCGCTTCGACGGGAAGGGATACCCCGACGGCCTCGAGGCGGACGACACCCCGCTCGAGAGCCGCATCCTCGCCGTGGCCGACGCCTACGTGGCGATGCACGAGGACCGCCCGTACCGGCGGGCGCTCTCGCCCCAGGGCGTCGCGAGCGAGTTGCGGCAGGGCCGGGCACGGCAGTTCGACCCGGCCGTGCTCGACGTGCTCGAGCTCGTGTGACGAAGCGCTCTGACGGGCGCGACCCGTCGCGCTAGGGTCGCACCGACTCGCCACAGCGACCCTCAGGAGGCGGAGATGAATGACCGCCAAGTCGTCGTCGTAGGCGCCGGGCCCGCCGGGATCTCGGCGGCCCTCGCCCTCAAGGACGTGGGGCTGCGCTCACTGCTGGTGGATCGCGCGGAGGCCGTCGGCTCCTCGTGGCGCGCCCGCTACGACCGGCTCCGGCTCAACACGTGCCGGCCGTTCTCGCACCTCCCGGACCGGCCGTTCGCGAAGGGCACGCCGATGTTCCCGACCAGGGACCAGGTCGTGGCCCACCTCGACCAGCACGCCCACGAGGGCGGCTTCGACGTGGAGCTCCGAACGCGGGTGGACCGCATCCGTCGCGTCGACGGCGGCTGGGTGGTGGAGACCTCCGCCGGCGAGCGCGCCGCGCGCCAGGTCGTGGTCGCCATCGGATACGAGCACACGCCGCTCGTGCCCGACTGGCCGGGCCGCGAGCAGTTCGGCGGCTCGCTCGCCCATTCGAGCGACTACCGGAACCCGCAGCCGTACCGGGGCAGGCGCGTGCTCGTGGTCGGCCCGGGCTGCTCGGGCATGGAGATCGCGTACGACATCGCTCAGGGCGGCGCGAGCAAGGTCTGGCTCGCCGTCAGGACGCCGCCCAACATCCTCATGCGCAGGGGCCCCGGCGGCATCCCGGGGGACATGATCGGCGTGGCCCTGCTGCGCGCCCCCACCCGCGTGGCGGACGCGGTCGCGCGCTTCGGCCGGAAGATGAGCCTCGGCGACCTGACCCAGTACGGGCTCCCCGTGCCGGAGGAGGGCGTCTTCTCGCGCCTGCGCCGGCTCGGCGTTGCGCCCGCGATCCTCGATGAGGAGGTCATCGACGCGATCAAGGACGGGCGCATCGAGGTGGTGCGCGGCGTCGAGTCGCTCGACGCGACCGGCGTGAACCTCGCCGACGGCGGGCGCGTGGAGCCCGACGCGGTGATCTGCGCAACCGGCTACCGCCGCGGCCTCGAGCCGCTCGTCGGCCACCTCGGCGTGCTCAACGAGCGCGGAATGCCGCGCGCGACCGGCCCGGACGCCGCCGCGCCCGGCCTGCGCTTCGTCGGATTCGTGCCACGGCCGGGTCAGCTCGGCTTCTCGGCCAAGCAGGCCAAGCAGGCGGCGAAGGCGATCGCGGGTGAGGTGAGCGCCCCCACCCGCTAGGCGACTTGCCGGCCGCGCGCCCTGTCGAGCGCCGCGGCCGCGGTGATCAGGCCGATGTGGCTGAAGGCCTGCGGGAAGTTCCCGAGCTGCTCGCCGCCGGCCGTGTCGATCTCCTCGGCGAGCAGGCCGAGGTCGTTGGCGTAGCCCACGAGCTCGCCGAACAGCCGCTCCGCCCGGTCCACCTCGCCCGCCTGGGCGAGCGCCGTGACGAGCCAGAAGGAGCAGATCACGAAGGTGCCCTCCTCGCCGGTGAGCCCGTCGGCGTTCAGGCCGTGCCGGTTGCGGTAGCGGAGCACGAGGCCGTCGTCGGTGAGGTCGCGGGCGATCGCCTCGATGGTCGAGCGCATCCGCTCGTCCGTCGCCGGCAGGAATCCGAGGATCGGCATCAGGAGCTGCGCTGCGTCGAGCTCGTCCGAGTCGAACGACTGCGCGTACGCCTGCCGCTTCTCGCTCCAGCCGCGCTCCAGCACCGCCTCCCGGATCTCGTCGCGGGCGGCCGCCCACTCCGCTGCCCTGGCATGCTCGCCGAGCTGTGGCGCCAGCTTCACGGCCCGGTCGAGCGCCGTCCAGCAGAGCACCTTCGACGACAGGTGGTGGAGCGGATCCCCGCGCATCTCCCACATCCCGGAGTCGGCCTCGTGCCAGCGCCGCGCCGCGGTATCGGCGAGATCGGCGACGAAGCGCTGAATCTCCGGATGCAGGTCTCCGAGCCGCTCGTGGTAGAGCCACAGGGAGTTCAGCAGCTCGCCGTACACGTCGAGCTGCACCTGGTCCCAGGCGCCGTTCCCCACGCGTACCGGGCGCGAGTCGCGCCAGCCGCGCAGGTGCGGGAGCTCGCGCTCGGACAGGTCGTGCTCCCCGCCGATCCCGTACATGATCTGCAGCGCGCCGTCGGTGGCCCGGCCGCCGGCGGAGCTGGTCATGAAGGAGACGAACTCCTCGACCTCGTCGCTGCAGGCGCCCACGTACAGAGCCTCGATCGTGAGGCTCGAGTCGCGGATCCACGCGTAGCGGTAGTCCCAGTTGCGCTCGCCGCCGACCGTCTCCGGGAGCGAGGTGGTGGGGGCGGCCACGATGGCGCCGGTCGGCCGGAACGTGAGCCCCTTCAGCACGCGCGCGCTGAGGCGGACGAGGTCGCGATGCCGGCCGTCGTACACGTCGTGCTCGGCCTCCCAGGAGCGCCACGCGTCGGCTGTGTCCTGGATCCGCTCGGCCACGCGGCCGGACGGCGTGGCCGCGAGCCGCTCCCGGCTCTCCGGCGGTGACCACCGCAGCGAGAAGCCCAGGCTGTCGCCCGCGCCGACCTCGAATGCTGCGCGCATCGTCGCGTCCTCGACCTCGAGCAACACGCCCGAGCGGGCGGACATGGGGTGAGCGCCGAAGGTGTGCGCCCCGCCGTCCTCCATCCGGACCAGCGGCTTGATCAGCCCGTACTCGGGACGCGGAGCCAGCTCCAGCGTCATCGGGACGCTGCCGTCGATGCCCTCGACGCAACGGAGCAGCTCGTGGGGCGCGTCGTAGCCGAGGTCGTGGCCGCGCTGCCCCTCGGCGGCGGCCAGCGCGTCGAGCAGCCTCACACTGCCGGTCGCGGTCGTGAAGGTCGTCTCGATCACGAGCGTCCCGGGCAGGTAGCGCCGCTCGGCCGAGAACTCGCCGTCCGGGCGGATCGACCAGTGGCCGGCGTCCGGGTCGAGGATCCGGGCGAAGACCGCGGGACTGTCGTAGCGCGGGAAGCAGAGCCAGTCGATCGATCCACTGCGGTCGGCGAGCGCGGACGAGTTGCAGTCCGCGAGCAGGCCGTAGTCGGCGATCGGCTGAGAGGCGACCGTCTCCTTCATCCGGCCAGAGTCTCATCGTGAGAGGGGGGCGTTGACAAGCATCCGCGTGTGGCGCCGCTCGTCAGCCATTACATTTCCTTCACATGCGGACACTGGCCACCGCCCTGGCCGTCCTCGCGGTCGGGGCCACTCCCGCGCTGGCGCAGAAGCCGCCGGCCACGAACCTCGACAAGGTGCTCGTGATCGGGACGGACGGCACGCGCTGGGATCTGCTGCGCGACGCCATGCGCCAGGGACGCGCGCCGAACCTCGCGCGGCTCGCGCGCCAGGGCCTGGCCAAGCCGGCGCGGCTCGAGTACGCGCCGAGCATCCTCACTCTGAGCGAGGTCGGCTGGTCGTCGATCGCCACGGGCGTCTGGCCCGACAAGCACGGCGTGGACGGGTCGAAGCTCAACATGGATCCGAGACAGGCCACGAAGAACGGCTACCTCGACTTCCTCACGCGCGTGCAGCGCGAGAAGCCGCGGCTCGACACCTACCTCGCGGCCGACTGGGCCAATCTCGGCCTGCCCCAGAACGGAGGGCCGATCTTCGGGCCGACCGACGAGCGCTTCGCGACCAGCGTGGCCGAGGAGCGGCTCGAGCTCTGGGACGCCGGCGACGTGCAGGTGACCAACGCGGCCAAGAGCTTCCTGCGCCGGGGCGTCGCGGACGCGAGCTTCGTCTACTTCGGCCTGGTGGACGAGGCCGCGCATCTAGCCGGGTCGGCCACGCCCGTCTACCGCGATGCGATCACGACGACGGACGCGCGGATCGGACAGGTCCTGCGAGCGATCCGGAGACGGCCGACCTACGGGTTCGAGAGCTGGACGGTCCTGGTCACGACCGACCATGGGCAGAAGAACCTCGACGAGCCGTCGGTCATCTCCCACTTCACCCAGACGCCGCTCGAGATCACCTCCTTCGTGATCGGCGCCGGACCCGGCCTTGGCCCCAGCGTGAAGCAGCCGAACATCGTGGACGTGGCGCCCACTCTGCTGCAGCGCCTGGGCATCCCCGTGCGGCGCGCCTGGAACCTGGACGGCCGGCCGCTCGCGCGAGCCCCGCGCTCGTTCGTGTCCGCTGCGGCGCGCAACGGCCGGCTCAAGGTGAACCTGAAGCTCGCCGCGCCGAAGCGCGGCGCGCGCCGGCTCGCGGTCCACCTGCCCGCGGGCGTCCGGGTCACGAGCCCCGCGACGCTCGACGCGTTCGTGAACGGGAAGCCGGTCGGGGGCCGCCTGGCGGGGGCCCGCACGATCCAGGTGGGCATCCCGGGACGGAGGCTGAAGAGCTTCGCGCTCAGCGGCCGGGTCACCGGATCCGGCGGGAGCGCCGTGCTCACGCTCGGCGGCCGCCCCGGAGCGCGCGGCAAGCTGGCCGTGCGGCTCGCCGGCACCTAGTTTCGAACCGGTCCGGCCCGGTGGACGTAGCACCGAGCATGCGTAGACAAGCAGCCCTCGCCCTCGCCCTCGTCCCGTTCGCCCTCGCCGGCGCCGCGGTCCCGGCCGTCGCGTCCGAGTCGTCGAGTAGCGCCCGCCGGCTGTAACGCCGGGGGGCGCTCCTGCCACTGTGCGTCCCGGTGGTATTGCTACTGCTGTTCGCATTCGTGGCCGGTGCGGCCACAGCGCTCTCCCCGTGCGTCCTGCCCGTGCTGCCGGTGGTGCTCTCTGCGGGTGTCACCGGCGGGCGGCGGCGCCCGCTCGGCGTGGTCGCCGGGCTGGCGGTCTCGTTCGCCTTCGCGACGGTCGCGCTGGTCTACGTGATCGACGCGCTCGGCCTGCCTGACTCGCTCCTCCGGGACGCCGCGATCGTTGTTCTCCTGCTCTTCGGGCTGTCGCTGCTCGTGCCATCGCTGTCCGCACGCCTCGAGGCGGCGATCGGCAGGCTCGTGCCGCGGCCGAGGCGACTGCCCTCGGGCGACGGCGGGTTCTGGTCGGGCGTCCTGCTGGGCGCGAGCCTCGGGCTCGTCTACGCGCCCTGTGCCGGGCCGATCCTGGCGGGGGTCATCACGGTGTCGGCGTCCCAGGACTTCACGGTAGGGCGGTTGGGCGTGGCGCTCGCCTACGCCGTCGGCAGCGCCGTCGTGCTGTACGCGCTGATGCTCGGAGGCCGCAGGCTCACGAGCAGGCTGGCGCCGCGCGCGGGCGTTCTGCAGATGGCCACCGGAGCGATCATGGTGGCGGTCGCGGTGGCCATGCTCGCCGACCTCGACACGCGCTTCCAGACTGCGATCGCCGACGACCTGCCCGCGGTCGTCGTCAACCCCTCGAAGGAGCTGGAGGAGTCGGGCCGCGTGCGCAGCGAGCTCGCCGCCGTCAAGGGCGAGGAGGATCGCTCCGGCATCCGCAAGGAAGAGGGCGGCAGCGGCCTTCCCGTGCTCGGCGCAGCGCCGGACTTCACCGGCAACCAGATGTGGTTCAACACGCCGGCAGAGCGGAGGCTGTCGCTGCGGGAGCTGCGCGGCAAGGTCGTGCTCGTCGACTTCTGGACCTACACGTGCATCAACTGCATCCGGACGCTCCCCTACCTGAAGGCCTGGGACGAGCGCTACGGCGACGACGGCCTCGTGATCGTCGGCGTGCACACCCCCGAGTTCCCCTTCGAGCGGAGCGCGGGCAACGTGGCCGAGGCGATCGGGCAGAACGGCATCCGCTACGCGGTGGCCCAGGACAACGACTACGCCACCTGGAATGCCTACGGCAACCAGTACTGGCCGGCGAAGTACCTGATCGACGCGGAGGGCCGGGTGCGCTACCTGCACTTCGGGGAGGGCGCCTACGACAGGACGGAGGGCGCGATCAGGCGCCTGCTCGCCGAGGCCGGCCGGCGGCCGGGCGCGCGCACGCAGGCCAGCGGCGAGCGCGCCTCGAGCGGCGTGAGCACGCCCGAGAGCTACCTGGGCGCGGCACGCGCCCGCGGCTTCGTCAACGGACCGATCCACGCCGGCACGCGCGACTTCGGCACCCGCATCCCCGAGCTGCCGCCGGACACGCTCGGCTACGAGGGCACCTGGCGGATCACGCCCGAGTCGGCCACCGCGGTGCGGCGCGCGCGCCTGCGGCTCTCGTTCGGAGCGCGGCGCGTCTACCTGGTGCTCGGCTCGCGCGGCGGCACGCCGCGCGGAGTGCGTGTGGAGCTCGACGGCAGGCCGCTCCCCGACCGGCTCGCGGGCGAGGACGTCCGGGACGCGCGCGCGGTGGTGCGGCGCCAGCGCCTCTACAGGCTGGTGGACCTGGGCCGTGCGGGGCGCCACGAGCTCACACTCGAGCTCGCGCCGGGGATCTCGGGCTACGCGTTCACGTTCGGCTGACCGCGGCGCAGCCGCAGGCCGAGCATCGGGAAGATCGTGGTGGAGAGGATCGCCGCGCCCACGAGCGAGGCCGCGGTGGACGAGCGCATGTGGCCGCGGTCCACGGCGATCGTCGTGATCGCGACCACGAGCGGCAGCTCCGTGGCGGAGAAGACGGCGAGCGCCATGCGGTCGCGCGCGTCGAGGATCCGCCTGTAGAGGAGCAGCGCGGGAGCCCCGCGGACCACCAGGAAGAGCGCGAAGAACAGCGGCACCTTGAGCAGGTTCGCCGGTTCCTCCGTGAGCGCGTCCAGGTTGAACTTTAGGCCGCTGACGACGAAGAAGAACGGGATGAAGAAGCCGTAGCCCACGGCAGTCAGCTTCGACTCGAACACCCTCACCTCGCGGCCGCGCAGCGCCTGCCTCGTGATCGCCCCTGCCACGAACCCGCCGACGAGCAGGTCGAGCCCGAGGGCGGCCGCGAGCGCCCCGAGGGCGAAGATCAGCACGACCGCGAGCCTGATCGGGAACTGGCTGCTCGTCTCGAGCGTCCGCTCGAACAGGTCCCAGCTCTGCCCGACGCCCCGGACGGCGACCATCGCGGTGAGGACCGCGACCACGATGAACGCCATCAGGATCAGGGCGTTCTCGAGCGTGCCCTTGGCCGAGAACAGCAGGGTCACGAGCAGGATCGGGCCGAACTCGCCGGCCGCCCCGGCCGCGAGCAGGTAATTGCCGAAGCGGGTGCGGAGCTCACCGGCGTCGTGAAGGATCGGGATCAGGGTCCCGATCGCCGTGGTGGCGAGCGCGGCGCCGGTGAAGAGCAGCGACAGCACGACCCCGGCGAGCGCCAGTGCGCCGCCGATCGAGAACGCGAGCACGAGCGACATGGCCCAGCCGAGCACCGCGAGCCTGAGCGGCCGGCCCCTGACGCGCTCGTAGTCGATCTCGTAGCCGGCGAAGAAGAACAGCATGCCGAGACCGAGCCCGGCGAAGAACTCGATGAACGGGTCGGGGTCGGCGAGGTCGAGCACCTGCGGCCCGACGACGATGCCTCCCACGATCTCGAGGACCACCACCGGCACCGCAAGTCGCGGGCCCACCTGCGCCGCGATCAGCGCGACGAGCGCTGCGAGCGCGACGATGACCAGGAACGAGCCGCTGTCGACGGTCACCATGGCGTCGGCAGCCTACGGGGCCTCAGCAACGCCCCGCGGAGCGCCGCGGACAACTACGGAGGATCGCCGAGCGGCACTCTGGGACCGTTTGAGGCGTGTTCCAGGTGCGGATCCACGGGCGCGGCGGACAGGGCGTCGTGACCGCCGCCGAGCTGCTGTCCGTGGCCGCCTTCAACGAAGGCCGCCACGCCCAGGCGTTCCCGAGCTTCGGCTCGGAGCGCACCGGCGCGCCCGTCGTCTCCTTCTGCCGGATCGACGACCGCCCGATCAGGGCCCACGAGCCGATCTCGGAGCCCGACGCGCTGATCGTGCAGGACCCGACTCTGCTGCATCAGGTCGACCTCTTCGGCGGCCTGCGGAGCGACGGCTTCGTGCTCATCAACACCTCGCGCAGCCTCGCCGACCTGGGCATCGCGGAGTTCTTCGAGGGCCACCACTCCGAGCGCGTGCTCCGGGTGCCCGCCACCGACATCGCACGTGAGCATCTGGGGCGCCCGCTGCCCAACGCCGTCCTGCTCGGCGGGTTCGCCGCGATGACGCGCGCCGTGTCGCTCGATGCCGTCGCGGGCGCGATTCGCGAGCGGTTCCCGGGGGCGCTTGGCGACCGGAACGTCAACGCCGCACGCAACGCCTTCGAGTACGTCGATGCTTAAGCAGGAGGAGGGCTCCCAGGCGGTCGCCCACGCGGTGGCCATGTGCCGCCCCGAGGTGATCTGCGCCTACCCGATCTCGCCGCAGACCCACATCGTCGAGGGCCTGTCGGACCGGGTGAGGAGGGGCGATCTCTCGCCGTGCGAGTTCGTGAGCGTCGAGTCGGAGTTCGCGGCCATGTCGGTTGCGATCGGCGCGTCCGCCGCGGGAGCGCGGGCGTACACGGCCACGGCGAGCCAGGGGCTGCTCTACATGGCCGAGGCGCTCTACAACGCCTCGGGGCTCGGCCTGCCGATCGTGATGACGGTCGCCAACCGCGCGATCGGGGCGCCGATCAACATCTGGAACGACCACAGCGACTCGATGTCCCAGCGCGACTCGGGCTGGATCCAGCTCTATGCCGAGTCGAACCAGGAGGCGCTCGACCTCCACGTGCAGGCGTTCAAGCTCGCCGAGGAGCTCTCGCTCCCCGTGATGGTCTGTGTGGACGGATTCATCCTCACGCACGCGTTCGAGCGCGTGGACCTGCCGGCCCAGGAGCAGGTCGACGCGTTCCTGCCCGCCTTCGAGCCGAGGCAGATGCTCGACCCCGCGGACCCGGTCACGATCGGCGCGATGGTCGGCCCCGAGGCGTACTTCGAGGTCAAGTACCTGATGCACGCCAAGCAGCTCGACGCCCTCGACCGGATCCCGCGCATCGCGTCCGAGTTCGAGGAGGCGTTCGGGCGCTCCTCGGGCGGCCTCGTCCGCGGCTACCGCACCGAGGACGCCGAGACGATCGTCGTGGCGCTCGGCTCCGTGCTCGGGACGATCGAGGACGTCGTCGACGAGCTGCGCGAGCAGGGCGTGAAGATCGGCGCGCTCGGCATCAAGTGCTTCCGCCCGTATCCGCTCGACGAGGTGCGCGCCGCGCTCGCCCGGGCCGGCCGGGTCATCGTGCTCGAGAAGGCCTGGGCGATCGGCGTCGGCGGGATCGTGGGGCAGAACGTCCGGCTCGCCCTCTCGGGCCTCCCGGTGTCGGTGCACGACGTGATCGCCGGCCTCGGGGGCCGCCCGATCACGAAGCGCTCGCTGCGCGCGCTGTTCGCGGACGCCCTCGCCGACCGGCTCGGGCCGCTCAGCTTCCTCGACCTGAAGCGCGACGTCGTGGAGCGGGAGCTCGAGCGGCAGACCGCCGGCGGCCGCCCGGGGCCGCACGCGGAGAACATCCTCAAGGAGCTCGGCGTGGTGGCCGCGCGGTCGCACTAGAGCCATGCCCCACCAGCAGATCAAGTTCTACCAAGCGGGCTCCTTCGTGGCGGGCAATCGGCTCCTGCCGCCGGAGGAGCGCTCCGTGCAGGCGCGCATGGACCGCTCGAACTCGCTCACCTCGGGGCATCGCGCCTGCCAGGGGTGCGGCGAGGCGCTCGGCGCCCGCTACGTGCTCGACGCCGCCATGCGCGCGACCGAGGGCAAGCTGATCGCGGCGAACGCCACCGGCTGCCTCGAGGTGTTCTCGACGCCGTACCCCGAGTCTTCGTGGCGGCTCCCATGGATCCACTCGCTGTTCGGGAACGCGCCGGCGGTGGGGACCGGCGTGGCGGCGGCGCTGAGAGCGAAGGGGCGGGAGGACGTGCGCGTGATCGCCCAGGGCGGCGACGGCGGCACCGTCGACATCGGGTTCGCCTGCCTGTCGGGCCTGTTCGAGCGCGGCGACGACGTGCTCTACGTCTGCTACGACAACGAGGCCTACATGAACACGGGCGTCCAGCGCTCGGGCGCCACTCCGCCGGCGGCGCGCACGTCCACGACGAAGCCGGTGGGGCCCGAGCCCGGCAACGCCTTCGGCCAGGGAAAGAACGTGCCGCTGATCGCCATGGCCCACGAGATCCCCTACGTGGCCACCGCGACCGTCGCGGAGCTCCGCGACCTCGAGTACAAGGTCGAGCGGGCCATGGAGATCCGCGGTCCGCGCTACATCCACGTGTTCGTCCCATGCCCGTTCGGCTGGGGCTCCGCGTCGCGCGACACCATCCGGCTCGCGCGGCTCGTCAAGGAGACGGGCCTGTTCCCGGTCTTCGAGGCCGTGAACGGCGAGGTCGTCGGCGTGTCGAAGATCCGCCGCCCGGTCCCGGTCGAGGAGTACCTGAAGCTCCAGCGGCGCTATGCGCACCTCTTCGGCGACGATCCGCGCGATGACGTGATCGCCCGGCTCCAGGAGCTCGCCGACCGCAACATCCGCCGCTTCGGCCTGCTCACGGACGCCCCGGAGAGCGCGGGCCTGCCGGGCCACGCCGGCGATGCGGCGGACGCGCCTCCCGCGGGGGTGGAGGGCGAGAGCAACCTGATGCGGATGCTCGCCGAGACGCACAGAGGCGCCCAGTGAGCTCGAAGCCCTTCGCGATCACCCTCGACGTCGGCTCGAGCCTCGCCAACAAGACGGGAAGCTGGAGGACGGAGCGCGCCGTCTACGTCGACCGCATGCCCCCGTGCAACCACGCCTGCCCGGCCGGAGAGAACATCCAGGGCTGGCTCTACGAGGCCGAGGAGGGCGGCGACGGATACGAGCGTGCCTGGCGGCGCCTCGTGGAGGACAACCCCTTCCCGGCGATCATGGGGCGGGTCTGCTACCACCCGTGCGAGTCGGCCTGCAACCGCGGCCAGCTGGACGAGGCGGTGGGCATCCACTCGGTCGAGCGCTTCCTCGGCGACGAGGCGATCAGGCGCGGCTGGCGGCTGGAGCGCGCGGCCGAGCCGAGCGGAAAGCGCGTGCTGGTGGTCGGCGCGGGCCCCTCCGGCCTCTCGGCCGCCTACCACCTGGCGCGGCTCGGGCACGACGTCACGATCCACGAGTCGGGTCCGATGGCGGGCGGGATGATGCGCTTCGGCATCCCCAGGTACCGGCTGCCGCGCGACGTGCTCGACGCCGAGGTGCAGCGGATCCTCGACCTCGGCGTGCGGCTCGAGCTGGACAAGAAGGTCACCGACGTGGAGAGCGCGATGCGGGAGGGCGGCTTCGACGCCGCCTTCCTGGCGGTCGGGGCACACCTGTCGAAGCGCGCCTACATCCCGGCCGGCGAGTCGGCCCATGTCCTCGACGCGGTGTCGCTGCTCCGGAGCATGGAGGAGGGCGAGCCGCCGCGGCTGGGCCGGCGCGTGGCCGTCTACGGCGGCGGGAACACCGCGATGGACGTGGCCCGCACGGCCCGGCGGCTCGGCGCCGAGGAGGCGGTGGTGGTGTACCGGCGCACGCGCGAGCGCATGCCCGCCCACGACTTCGAGGTCGAGGAGGCGGAGGAGGAGGGCGTGCTGATGCGCTGGCTCTCGACGATCAAGGAGGCCGGCGACGGCCGGATCGTGGTCGAGCGCATGCAGCTCGACGAGAGCGGCTTCCCGCAGCCGACCGGCGAGCTCGAGGAGCTCGAGGCCGACTCCGTGGTGCTGGCGCTGGGCCAGGACACCGACCTGTCGCTGCTCGACGGCGTGAGCGGGATCGAGGTCGAGGACGGCGTCGTGAAGGTCGGGCCGGACATGATGACCGGCCACGAGGGGATCTTCGCGGGCGGCGACATGGTGCCCGACGAGCGCACCGTCACGGTCGGCGTGGGCCACGGCAAGCGGGCCGCGCGCCACATCGACGGCTGGCTGCGCGCCGCACCGTACGACCCGGGCCCGCGGCCCGAGCTGGCGAGCTTCGACATGCTCAACACCTGGTACTACGCAGACGCCCCGCGCACCGAGCAGCCGATGCTCGAGGCGGCGCGGCGGCAGGGCACCTTCGACGAGGTGGTCGCGGGGCTGGACGACGCGAACGCCCTGTTCGAGGCGCGCCGCTGCCTGTCCTGCGGGAACTGCTTCTCGTGCGACAACTGCTACGGCGTCTGCCCCGACAACGCGGTCCTGAAGCTCGGGGAGCCGGGCGAGCGCTATGCGATCGACCTGGACTACTGCAAGGGCTGCGGGATCTGCGTGGCCGAGTGCCCGTCGGGGGCGATCCGGATGGAGCCGGAGACGATCTGAGCCCGCCTAGAGCGGGATCTCCCAGAGCGGGAACCAGCGCGCCATGTCCTCTTCCCAGGGGAGCTCGCCGCCGAGCTGGGCCTTCATGCGCAGCTCGCGCTCGGAGTTGCGCGCCTTGTCCCCGGGCGCGGGCACGAACGGGTAGTAGCTGCCCCGCTTGAAGTTGTAGATGAAGTAGATCGGCTTGCCCTCTTCCTCGAACGGGAAGACGGCCGCGAGCAGGCGGTCGCCGTAGCCGCCGCCCTGGAGCTCGGTGGAGACGGTGTTGAGGGCCACCACGACGTCCTCGAAGTCCTGGTCGCGGAGGATCAGCCAGCGGTAGCCGAACTCGTCGTCCGCCGTCTCGAGCTTGCTGCCGGTGTCCGCGGCGCTGCTCGTGAGCAGCTCCTGCATGTCCTTGACGATCGACTGGAAGTCGGCCGTGCCGAGCGGCTGGAAGACGATGGCCGCGGCGCCCCTGTGCTTGAGGCCGAGGCCGGTCTCGAGCGTGACCTGCGCCGTCGTCATCGCGAAGAGGCGGTCGGGGGCGGGCGCCTTGAGCTTGTTCCCCCTGCCGCCCAGCAGGGCGTCGAGGAAGCCCATCCCGCTAGGCGGCGGTGCCCTGGAGCTGGGACTCGAGCTGCTGGAGGCGGGCGATGCGCGCCTCGAGCGGCGGATGCGTGGCGAAGAGGGTCTTGATGCTGCCCTTGACGCTCGCGGGGACGATGAAGAAGGCGTTCAGGTTCTCCGCCTGGCGCAGATCCTGCTGCGGCACCTGCTTCATCTGGTCCGAGATGCGGACGAGCGCGGCGGAGAGGGCGCTCGGCCGGCCGGTGATGATCGCCGCGCCGCGGTCGGCCGCGAACTCGCGGTAGCGCGAGAGCGCGAGCATCAGGAAGAACGAGATCACGTAGACGAGCAGGGAAACGAGGAAGATCACGAGCGCGGCCGGCGCGCCGTCGTCGTCGTCACCGCCGCCGAAGAAGAACGAGAACTGAAGGATCATCGCGGCCACCGAGGCGAAGAAGCTCGCCAGGGTCATGATCAGCACGTCGCGGTTCTTCACGTGCGTCAGCTCGTGGGCCATGACGCCCTCGAGCTCCGACGGCGAGAGCGCCTTCATGATCCCGGTCGTGGCGCAGACGGTGGCGCTCTTCTGAGAGCGGCCCATGGCGAACGCGTTCGGCACGTCGGTGTCCGCCACCGCGATCTTCGGCTTCGGGAGGTCGGCCTGGATGCAGAGGCGCTCGATCATCGCGTGGAGCCCGGGGGCCTCCTCGGGAGACACCTCCTTGGCGCCCATCGCGGCGAGCCCGAGCTTGTCGGAGAGGAAGAACTGGGCGGCCAGCAGGCCGCCGACGAAGACCAGCATCACGACGGCTCCGGCGCCGAGCGCGGCGAGCACGCCGATGAACGCGACGTAGAGGATGCCCAGCAGGAACAGCGTCACGAGCATCCGGACCTGAAGGCCGGTATCGCGGGGGAAGATCGCGCGTTGCGTGGCCATGGATCGAACTGTAGTGACCCAGGAAGGGGACACCGCGCGCACTCCCTGCACGCCGGATTGCAGAGGGGGGAGACCGGGGTTCCTTCGCGACGGCCTTTGATACAGTCCCGCCGTCTCGAGCGCTGAATTTCCCTGCACACGAGGGGAAACGGGGGAACCATGGCCCCCGAAGGGCCGGGGGCGAATCGCCGTCAGAGCACGGCGTAGCGGCTGCGGCCGCGAGCCCGTCAGCTAACTCCGTAAGCGCGCCGCCGGGACGACAAGATGAAGAAGACCTTCTGGGTACCGATCACCCTGGGCCTGCTGGCCTACCTCCTACTGCCCATGCCAGGGCTGTCCGCGCCCCTGTCGCAGCGCATCGACGACAAGCGCGCACAGCTCGACAAGACCAAGGCGCGCGAGGGCGTGCTCACGACGACGATCCAGAGCTACTCCAACCGGATCGACGGCCTCAAGGGCGAGATCAGGTCCACGCAGATCCGGCTCGGCCGCGTCCAGCAGAGCCTCGACCAGCAGAAGAACGAGCTGCTCGAGGTCCGCGACCGGCTCGAGTCGGCGCGCGACCGCCTCGAGAAGCTGCGCAGCGAGCTGGTCACCGCGCGGAAGGTGCTGGCCGCGCGCCTCGTCGAGATCTACAAGGCCGACTCGCCGGACGCCCTGACGGTGATCCTCGAGGCCGACGGCTTCGGGGACCTGCTCGAGCGGGCCGAGTTCCTCGATCGCATCTCGGACCAGGACCGCGAGATCACCGACCGCGTGCGCGGGCTGCGCGACAAGGCGAAGGACCAGGCCGTTCAGCTCGCCGATCTCGAGGAGCAAGAGCAGCTCGCCGCCGAGCGCATCCTCGAGGAGCGCGATCAGATCGCGGCGGTCGAGAACCAGCTCGTCGGGGCGCGCGACCAGCTGGC
>JAFGJG010000012.1 GCA_016929195.1 Thermoleophilaceae bacterium | reverse complement strand
GGAGGTCCTGGTCGACGGGCTGCGGGAACTTGCTGTCGGCCTTGTCCCGGAACGCCGTGCCGCCCGCGTTCAGCAGGATCTGGAGGTAGGCGCGCGTGTCCCCGTCGAGTGCGGAGAGCACTTCGTCCGGGTTCACGTCGGGCAGCGTGTTGCCGACCCGGACGGTGCCGCCCTCGGGCATGTCGCCCGCCGCGCCGGTGCCCGGATCGAGCGCCAGGATCATGTCCTTCAGGCCGGTCTTCGGCCGCAGCAGGACCGTCGCGTCCCTGTGGATCGGCTTGTACTTGTCCTGGATCTTCATCGTGACGACGGCGCGCCCGTCCTCGAGCTTCACGTCGCCGACCTCGCCGACCTTGACGCCCGCGATGTTCACCGTCTGGCCCTGGCCGGGCACGACCGCCTGCGCCGTGGGCAGCTCGGCCTTCACCTCGTAGAAGTCCGTCCCGATGAACGGGAACCAGGCGGGGAGGAAGAAGCGCTGGTTGGAAAGGATGTAGCCGGCGATCCCCATCGCCACCACGAAGAGCACGATCACGGCCGCGAACACGCGCGCCTGCTTCTTGATCTGGTGCCTCATCCTGAGCCCGCCCAGGCCGCGCCGGTGGCGGCCGAGTTGAGGTTCGGAGCCGACTGGGTGTGGCACTTGACGTTCGGCTTGTACGGCGGCTTCGGGCCCTTGGCCGGGCGCGTGCCGCCGCCGCCCACGGTCGCGTTGCCGTAGCGCGGGCCGGTGTCGCCCTTGGCGGTGCCGGTCCGCACGGGGAAGGAGCCGCCGCCGGGCTGGAAGCGCGTGTAGTAGCCGTTGCCGGTGAAGTTCTGGCCGGCGCCGACGATGCCGGCGATCGACTGGAAGAACTCCTTGTAGTTCTGGATGCCGGTCGTGAGGCTGCCGTCCTGGATCACCTGCTCGCCGCTCGGCAGCACCACGTCGTACTGACAGCGGTTGAAGGCGTCGACGACCGGGAAGAGCTTGACCTGCCCGTCGACGAACTCGGAGAAGTCGGCGACCGCCGGCTGCAGGTCGTCCACCAGCCCCTGGAGCTCACTCGGCGACATGAGCGCGCGCGCCTGCGCCAGCCACGGGAAGGCCGCGTTGATCGTGGCCGGCGTCTCCTCGACGCCGGGGATCATCTCGAGCGCCCACGCGCGCGTGGACGGGAACGCGGCGTTCAGGTTGTCGAGCGCCGGCTGCGCGGCCTCGAGCACCTCGGGCAGCTCGTGGATCGTCTGGCGCAGGTTGCCCTGCTCCGAGGCCAGCGCCGCCATCGTGGTGTTGAAGTTCGTGATCAGGTCCTTGAGCTGGACCTCGCGGCTCGCGAGCGCGCGGAAGATCCGCTGCTGGCCCTTGATCAGCTTCGAGAGGTCGTTCTCCTCGAGGCCCAGCGTCGCCTGGTTCACGATCGCGGTCCCGCGCAGCGCGTCCGGCGCGTAGTCGAGCGAGTCGTTCAGCGCCTGCCCGGCCGTCTCGCCCTTCACGTCCGGGTCCTGGTCGTCGTCCTCGCCCGGCTGCGGCTCGCCGTTGAGCGACTGGCCGAAGCCCACGAGGAGGTCCTGGAGGTCCTTGCGCGTGTTGGTCTTGAGCGTGCCGAGAACCTGGTCGAACTGCACCGGGGCCGCCGTCTGCGACGCCGGGATGGTGTCGCCGTCCTCGATCGTGTCCGCACTCGGCGAGCCGGGCTTGATGTCCATGAACATGTTGCCCTCGAGGAAGATCCGCTCGCGCGCCTTGATCGTCGCGTCCTTGTGGATCGGAAGCGCCTCGTCCTCGAGCTTCATCGTCACCTTCACGCCCGACGACCCGTCGCCGAGCGCCTCGATTTTGGAGACCTTGCCCACGTCCACGCCGGCGATCCGCACCGCCATGCCCCTCTGGATCGGCGGCGCGTTCTCGAACACGGCCTGCACCTGGAACGGCTTCGTGAACGGGATGTCCTTCGTGAAGCCCAGGTACGCCCCGAGAACGATCACGAGAACCGCGATCAGTCCCGCCTGGAACGTCGTGAGACGGTGCTGTTTGCCGCCGCGCCTCATCGCCGTGCGTTCACTCCCGGGGACTTGCTGGTCTTGGTGCCCTGGTTGCCGGGCGGGTTGCCCACGAGCGTCCGCGACGCGATCCCAGTGAAGCGCTCGTTGCCGGCCTCGCACTCCTTGGTCTGCCCCGGCGACGCCGTGTTCGGGTACACGTTCGAGTGCAGGTGGTTCTCCGGCGTGTTGCCGTTGGCCGGCGCGGACGAGGGGCCGATCTCGTTGTTCTTCGGGTCGTACGGGCTGGTCTGCGCGTTGTACGCGACGGGCGTCGTCGGGATGATCGTGAAGCGCTGCCAGTTGCCGTTCTGGTCGCCCTGGGACAGGACGCCGGAGGCGTTGCGGAAGAAGAGCGTGGCGTAGTTGCAGGTCGTCTGGACCGGCGTCAGGAAGTTGAGCGTCGGCTTCAGCGAGGAGGACAGGCGCGTGAGCTGGTCGACGCCGCCCTGGACCAGCGGGTCCTCGGAGAAGTCCGCCAGCGTGTCGAACACGCCGGCGAGGTCCTCGTTCATCGGGATCGTCGTCGGCAGGACCTCCGTGCCGGTCTGGAACGCGTCGGCGAGGATCGGCGCCGAGTGCGGCAGCGTGGCCACGCCGGGCCGTAGCTCAGCGAAGAACGCGGCGTTGTTCCGGAGGAACGGCCGCTGGCGCGGGAACTCGCGGATCGCGACCTCCTCGCTCGGCGGGCCCTCGGAGATCGAGTCCTGGAGGAACGGCCGGGCGATCGAGGCGAGCGCGGTGAACGTGGTGTCCAGGTTCACGAACATCGACGCCTGCTCCTCGGCCACCGGGGCGACCTCGGTGGCGGTGTCGGCCAGCGCCTTGAAGAAGCGGCCGAGCTGCGTCTGCTCGTTCGCGAGGTTGGCCGCGACCGGCTCGAGGTCGGTCACGAGCGGGCGCAGCTCGTTGATCGCCGTGTTCAGGTCGCGCCCGCGGCCGGCGAAGCCGCTGCCGATGCCGTCGAGCGAGTTGCGTGAGCCCTGGCGCGCCCTGTCGTCGAACATGTTGAAGAAGTCGTCGATCTCGACGACCTCGGGCCGCGCCTGACGGATCGGGATCGTGGCCCCGGCCGCGAAGCCCGCCTGGCCGCTGCCGGGCACGACCTGCAGGTACTTCAGCCCGAGCGCGGAGCGCGGGCGCACCAGCACGGTCGAGTCGGCGGGCAGCGGCTCGATCTCCTTGTCGAGCTTCATCGTGATCTGGGCGTAGGTGGTGCCGTCCGGCCGCCGCATCGGCTCGATCTTCGATACCTGGCCCACGCGCGCGCCGCCGATGCGCACGTCGAAGCCCTCCACGAGCTGCGAGGCGTTCGGCAGGTTGGCCTTCAGGTCGTAGGTCGGCACGAACGGCAGGCCGGTGTTCGCGTTGTAGGAGAGGAAGACCGCGACGATCGTGACCAGCACGGTCACGGCGCCCACGAGCACCGGGCTCGCCGTCAGCGCGGCACGCGAGCGGCGCGGGCTCATCCGTCCGCCCCCAGGAGGTAGTCGAGCACCGGCTCGTCGGTCTGGAGCGCGGCCGAGGGCTCCTTCGCGCGCTGCCGCAGCTGCTCCATCTCCTGCTGCGCCTGGCGCTGCTGCTCCTTCGTGGCCTCGGGGCTGCCGACCAGGCTCTCGATGAGGCTGTTGGTCCTGGGCGCGTCCGGGCCCTTCTTCTGGAGCTTCGCCGAGGCGGTCGACGCCGTCGCGGCGGAGGGATCGTCGTTCGGGTCGAAGAAGAGCGCCCAGCAGGTTCCCGTCGACGCCGGCCGCACGGCGCGGTTGGAGCACGTCGCCGTGGCCACGAGACCGGCTCGGAGGTAGTGGCCGAGCGAGTCGTAGCCGTTGGTCGCGAGGGTGAGGTAGTAGAGGAAGTCGTTGATCCGCTCGATGCCCTGCGTGTCCTGCAGGCTGGCGGTGAGCTTGTCGAGGTCGGCCACGGCCGGCTTTGCCTCCTTGCCCAGCGCGTTCAGCTTCCGGATCAGCGGGCGCGAGCGGATCAGGTCGGGCCGGCCCTGCTCGAGCGCGTCACCGAGGCTCGGGAAGCTCTCGTTCGCCGCCTCGGAGAAGGTCCCGAGGCCCTTGATGAGGCGGCCCATCTGCGGCGCGGCGGCGCCGAGGTCGCGCAGGAGCGGGGTGCCCTGCACCGCCACCTTGTCGAGGTCCGCCATCAGCGGCTCGAGCTCGCGCAGGAAGTCCGGCAGCAGCTCGATGCCGCGGCGGATGTCCTGGCTCCGCTCGGCGCTCGCCTCGCCGGTGGTGTTCGCCTGGACGATCCAGTCGGCCACCCGCTCGCGCTCGCGCGACAGCGGGGCGAGCGCGCGATCGGAGTCGCGCGCGAGGCGCGCCAGCGTCCGGTTCTGGCCGGCCAGGATGTCGAGCACCTTGTCGGTCTCGCGCAGCGCGGGGTTGGCGCGGTGAATGACCTCGTTGAGCTCGTCGCCGCGGCCGGCGAGGCCGGCGCCGAACTCGCTGAGGAGGATCGCGAAGCGCTGCCTGTAGGGCAGGCGCATCACGTTGTTGATCAGGTCGAGGTCGACCGGCGAGCTCGTGTTCGAGATCGGCAGCAGCCGCTCGCCCTCGCCGGGGCCGTCCTCGATCTCGCGGAGCGGCGCCGCCGCGGTCGTGCCCGGCTTGCACTCCACGAACTTCTCGCCGATGAGCGACTGCGGGCGGATCGTGCAGCTGGCGTCCGACTTCCACGGGACGAAGTCCTCGTCGTCCACGCGCAGGACCACGGCCGCCTTCTCGTCGTCGGTCACCTCCAGCGAGTCGACCTGCCCCACCACCGCGCCGGCGATCTTCAGGTCCTCGCCCGCGACGAGGTTCGACGCGTTGTCGAAGACCGCCCGCACGAAGTAGGCGTCGTCGCGGTCCTGGTCGCCGGTGGCGTCCACCGCGCCGATCACGAGCCACGGCACGATCGCGACGGCGAGGGCTATCCAGACGAGGCGTCTCACGGGCCGGGCGGGGTCTGGGACGTGGAGCAGTCGCCGCCGACGGGCACGGGGCTCGAGCCGTCGGGCGCGGGCTGGACGGCCGCTCCCGGGCAGCGGGTCAGGTTGCCGGTGTCGAAGCCGTTGAACTTCTGGCTCGGCGCGGTCGCGGTGAGCGTGCCGCCGGAGAGCTGGGACGGGAGGAACATCGGCTGGACGCGCGCGTAGTGGCCGTTGGCGTCGTAGTTGGCGGGGAGCTGGCCGAAGTTCGTGAGCCAGGCGGCGAAGTCGGGCGTGTAGCTGCGCGCGTACTCGAAGACCGGCTGCGCGCGGTCGAGCGTCCGGATCGCGCGCGGCAGCACGCTGGACGTGAGCTCGGCCAGGCGCGGCTGCTTCGAGGTCAGCTCGATGAGGTCGTTGTTCGTGCCCGGCTGGCGGACGAGCAGGTTCAGGTCGTGCACGGTCGGGCGCGCCTGGCGAAGCACGGGCCGCAGCTGAGCGAGGAAGGGCGCGAGCTCCTTCGTGTTCGGCTTCGAGACGTCCACGAGCTTCTCGAGGTCGTCGAGCGTCGAGCGCAGGTTCACGAAGGTCGTGTTCGCCTTGCGCAGCGTGTCGGGGAGGAGGTCGAGGGCGCGCGACAGCGAGGCGCTCTCGTCGCCGATCGCCCGGAAGGTCGTGTTCGCGTTAGTGATGAGGTTCGCCAGGTCGTCGCGCCGCTCGGCGATGGCCGTCACGGCGTCTGACGTGTCGATCACGAAGCGCTCGAGGATCCGCTGGTCGGAGGCGAGCTGCTGCGTCAGGTCGCTCGTGCTGACGAGAAAGGGGCTGAAGTACTTGGTCGCCTCGCGCGCCTGCTCGCCCTTGCCGTCGTACTGGTCGCCGAAGCCGCGGATCACGTTCTTGAGGCCCTCGCGCGTGCGCGTGTCGAGGGTGTTGAAGAGCGTGTCGAGATCGACCGGCGCCGACGTGTCGTCCGCCCCGATCCGGCCGCCGTCGGAGATCTCGTCGCTGTTGTTCGGGCCCGGCTGGAGGGAGACGTATCGGTTCGCGATGCCCGACAGCGACGTCGAGCGGATCGTGGCCTGCGTGCCCTCGTGGAGCGGCGCGTAGTCCTCGTCGAGCTTGAGCGTGACGACCGCGTTGGCGTTGTCGTCCAGCTCGATGTCGTCGATCGTCCCGACCTTGCCCCCGCCCACGAGGACGGGGTTGCCCTTCACGAGCTGGCCGGCGTTGACGAAGACGGCCTTGACCTTGTAGCCGTCGCCCCCGCCGAACATCGCGAGCGCGACGAGCGCGACCGCGGCCACGAGCGCGCCGAGGGCGGCCACCCGGGCTAGGGTGGACCCACGCTCGCCTTGGAGCGCATCCCGGGTCCTTGCATCTCTCCTCGACGATTCCAAGGGCGAACCAGCGACCGGCGCCTCCCCCCGAGCCAGTATTTCATCGCGCTCGCGGGTTCGCGAAGGTCGCAAGAAGCTATTCCATGCCCAGCGGCCCCTGCGCCTCGCCGGACAGGAACTGGCGCACGAACTGGTTGTCCGAGTTGAACAGCTCGCTCGCCGGTCCGGACTCCACGATCCGGCCCTTCCAGAGGATCGCGATGTAGTCGGCGACCCTGCGGGCGGACATGATGTCGTGGGTTATGACGCAGTAGGCGCCGCCGTTCTCGGCGTGGACCTCCTGGATGAGCTCGCAGAGGAGGGCGGTGCGCACCGGGTCGAGGCCGGAGTCGGGCTCGTCGAAGAGCACGATGTCCGGGTCGAGCACCAGCGCGCGGGCGAACCCGGCGCGCTTGCGCATCCCGCCCGAGAGCTCGTTGGGCATCTTGTCGCGGGCGCTCGTGAGGCCGACCTCCTGGAGCCGGCGGTTCACGATCTCCGCGATCTCCTCCTCCCCCTTCTCCGTGTGCTGACGGAGCGGGAAGGCGGTGTTGTCGAACACGTTCATCGAGCCGAAGAGCGCTCCGTCCTGGAACAGGACGCCGAACTTCTTGCGCATCTCGAACAGCTCGTCGTCGGCCATGTTGGGCACGGACTCGCCGTGGACGAGGACGTCGCCCTCGTCGGGGTAGAGCAGCCCGACCATGTGCTTGATGCACACCGACTTGCCGGTGCCGGACGGGCCGAGGATCATCGAGATCTGGTTGTCGGGCAGCCCGAGGTTGAGGCCGTTCAGGATCGTGTTGCGGCCGAAGGACTTCTTGACGTCTATGAACTCGACGGCGTCGGTGGACCCGTGCTCGCGGGTCCGGCCGCTGTGCCACTGGTAGGGGTCCTCGCCCTCGCGCGTCTGCTCGCGGATGTTGTCGGGGACCTCCTCGCCCTCGGTGTAGCGCGCCCGCGTGTCCTCGGTCGCCGGGGCGCTCCGGGAAGCCTCCCACTGGCGCGGATCGATCGGGGCGCCCGCGCCTCCCTGTCTTCCTCCCTGTTCGCTCAATCCTCTCCCCTTCTCTCTCTCAGCCGCCGATCGGCGCCCTGGGGTTGGACCCCCAGAAGATCTGTGTGCCCACCATTCCCACGAGATGAACGAGCACGGTGTTCAGCACCATCGACTTCGCGGTGGCGGTACCCACTCCCACGGGCCCGCCCGACGCGTTGTAGCCGTAGTAACAGCCCACGAGCACGATCACCGTGGCCATGGCCATGCCCTTAATCAAGCTGTAAAGAAGGTCGGGTGGGTTCTGGAACATCCAGAAGATCAGGAAGAACCCTCCCGACGAGACCTCGCCGATCTGCTGCACCACCGCCAGATAGCTTCCGAAGAAGCCCACCCCCACTCCCGCGATGTACATGAAGGGGAGCACGAGCCAGGCGGCGAGCAGGCGGGTCGCGCAGAGGAAGACGAGCGAGTTGATGCCCATCACCTCGAGCGCGTCGATCTCGTCCGAGATGCGCATCGCGCCGATCTCCGCG
>JAFGJG010000118.1 GCA_016929195.1 Thermoleophilaceae bacterium | reverse complement strand
TGGCCCAGGCCCAGTCGTCGCGCTCGGCCGGCTCGAGGGCCCCGTGGGGGATCGGCTCGTGGCCGCGCCTGCGCAGCTCCTCGGCCACCGCCTCCGCGACGCCGGTGCGCTCGTCGGCGGCCACCGAGATCCTCATCGGCCGGAGGGTAGCCTCAGCAGGGTGCCCGAGCTTCCCGAGGTGGAGATCACAGCGAGGCGCCTGACGCAGGGCGCCGGCGGCGCCGAGATCGAGTCGGCGCTCGCTCCCGGCATGGTCACGATGAAGACGTTCGACCCGCCGCTCGACGCGCTGGCCGGCCTCGAGCTGAAGGGCGTGCGGCGCGTGGGGAAGATGCTCGCGATCGAGGCCGGCGGCCTCGTCGTGCTCGTCCACCTGATGTCGGCGGGCCGGCTCCAGCTCTACGACAAGCGCGCCTCGCTGCGCGACCGCAGCTCGCGGCTCCTGCTCCGCCTGGACGGCGAGCGCGAGCTGCGGCTGCGCGAGTTCGGCACTCAGCATCGCGCCTGGGCGAAGCTGATGCCGGCGGACCGGCTGGCGGACGACGAGGCGGTGGCCACGCTCGGCCCCGACGCGCTGCCGCCCCCGCCCCTCGGCGAGCTCGCCGCGATCGTCGACCAGCCGCGCCACCTGCACCCGCTGCTGCGCGACCAGCGGACGATCGCCGGGATCGGCCGCTCGTGGGTGGACGAGATCCTGTGGACGGCCAAGCTGTCGCCGTTCCAGCGCGGCGCGGACCTCGACGACGACGGCGTGGAGCGGCTGCACGCGGCGATGGGCGACGTCCTCGGCGGCGCGCTCGAGCACTACGAGGAGGTGATCGGGCCGGTGGTGCCCGACAAGCTCCCGATGCCGCTGAAGGTCCACCGGCGCCAGGGCGAGGACTGCCCGCGCTGCGGCACGCGGCTCGAGGCGATCCACTTCAAGGACTACGTGATGAGCTACTGCCCGGAGGAGCAGACCGGCGGCCGCGTCCTGAAGGACAGGCGGTTGTCGAAGCTGCTCAGGTAAGCCGTGCCGGCCGCCACCCTCGGCGACTCGTTCCGCTCGTTCTTCGACGCCGTCGACGAGTTCTTCTCGAACCTGGCGTCGGTCAGGCTCGGGCCGCTGTTGCTCGCCTTCGTCCTGTTCACGGCCTACCTCACGCTGCGGGCGCGCGCGAGCTACAACATCCTCCGCGCCGCCTATCCGGACGAGCGCTTCCGCTTTCTCGACATCTGGGGCGCCTACTTCGCCGGCTACGGCTTCAACGCGGTCGTGCCCGCCCGCGGCGGCGACGTCGTGAGGCTGTTCCTCACGCGCTCGTCGATCCCGAACTCGAGCTACCCGGCCGTCGGCGCCACCTTCTTCGTGGAGGCCGGCTTCGACGTCGCGATGGGCTCGGTGATCCTGCTGTTCGCGTTCTCGCAGGGTGTGTTCCCCAAGCCGCCCGACTTCGCGAAGCTGAACGCCTTCGACCTCTCCTACCTGGCCGCGCATCCGCGCTTCGCGCTCTTCCTGATCACGTTGTCAGCGGTTGGGACGCTCGTGGCGTTCGCCCTGCTGAGCGCGCGCATGCGGGCGTTCTGGGACCGGGTGAAGCAGGGCTTCACGATCCTGCGCGACCGGCGCCGCTACTTCCGCGAGGCGTTCGGAGTCCAGCTCGGCGCGTGGTGCTTCCGCTTCGCCGCCTTCTGGATGCTGCTCGAGGCGTTCAACGTGGGCGGCTCGGTGAAGAACGTGCTGCTGGTGCTCGGCGTGAACGCCGTGTCGGCGGCGGTGCCCTTCACGCCGCAGGGCGCCGGCGTCGCGCAGGCGCTGCTCGTGAAGGTGTTCGCGGGCACCGCCGCGGCCTCGACGGTGGCCGCCTACTCGGTGGGGCAGCAGATCGCGATCGGAGCGCTCACGTTCGCGATCGGGTTCGCGGCGCTGGTCTTCATCTTCCGCGTGCGGAGCTTCAAGGAGGCGATCCGGCTCGGGCGCGAGGAGCGCGCCGCGGAGGCGGCCCCCACCGCCGGCTAGCCGTTCCGGACTAGGTCCCGAAGCCCTCGCGCGCCTCGCGCACGAGGATCACGGCCTCCGGGAACACCACGCGCATCGCCTGGAGCAGGTCGTTCGCCTGCTGCTCGGCGTTGCCCTGGAGGTTGAGCCGCTGGAGGCCCGCGACGGTCATGTCGACCGCGAGCTTGATCGCGTTGTCGGCCCACGCGACCTTCTGGGCTCCCTGCATCTGCTCGGCGAACTCCGCCATGCGCCGGCGCAGCTCGTCCGGGTCGCCGAAGAGGCCGCCGAATGGGTCTTCTGAGGACATGTCGCTGATGTTAGAAGGGTCGCTTGCCGCAGCGGAAGAAGTACGGCAGGGCGTCGAGCGGCGCGGCCACCGTGACCCGTGCCGGGCCGCGGAACCGCCTGCCGCCGTCCGGTCCCGTCCAGCACCCGCGCGGGAAGCCGACGCTGCGGCTGCGGGCGCCCTCGCGGACCACCGGCGCCACCAGCACGTCCGGGCCTAGCAGCCACTGCTGGGCCTCGTCGTGGGCGCCGGGCGCCTCGGGCGCCGACAGCCAGAGCGGGCGCGTGGGCGGCATCCCCGTGCGGCGCCCCTTGCGCCAGAGCTTCCGGATCAGCGGCAGCGCCCGCTGGTGGAGGGCCGCCAGGCGCTTCCAGCGCTCGAGCACCTCGGGGCCGTAGGCCCAGGGCATGCGCGTGCCGTTCAGCGACGAGTTGTGGACGCGGAAGTAGGGCGTGAGCGCGGACCACTGGCTCCAGCGCGTGTAGAGCTCGGCGTCCGGCGCGCCGGTCAGCAGGTCGACGTACCCGCCGATGTCGGTCGTGTACCCGAACGCTCCGCCCACCGCCCGGTTCAGCATGTCCGCGCCGAGCGAGCGCAGCCCGGACCCGGTGCTCCAGTCGGCGGTCTCGTCGCCGGGGAAGTTGCCCATCTCGAAGGCGGCGCTCCCGGGCCGGCCGCTGTAGCCCGAGCGGGTGAAGAACCACGGGACATCGCGCTCGGGGTTGCGCTGGTGCCAGGCGTCGGCGATCCGGCGGCTCACCCGGTGGAAGACGATCGGGTAGCGGTTGTGCATCGTGCGGCCGTCGCTCCCGTCGGCGAAGTCCATGCCGTCCTGGACCTGCTCGCCGAAGTCCTGCATGAAGCCGTCAGCGCCGGCGTCGAGCAGCAGCTCGAGGCGCGCCTTCCACCACGCAAGCGTGCGCTTCCGCTTGAAGTCGAGGAGCGTCGCGGGCGCGCCGCCGTTCGAGCCGAAGACGTACGGCACGCCCGGCCTGCTGGTCGCGACGTAGCCGGAGCTGAACGTCGCCTGGTAGTCGCCGGGCACCTGCGTGGAGAGCGCGTCGTCCGAGACGTAGGCGCGGTGGTAGACGACCGCGCGCACGCCGAGCGCGCGCAGCCGCCGGATCAGCTCGCGCACGTAGTCCAGGTCGAGCAGCGCCCAGCCCTCGAACGCGTAGGCGCTCGGCCTGACGCCGTAGCGCGCCATGTCGGCCAGGTCCTGCTCGATCTTCGCCTGGTAGGTCGCGCGCGTCTCGGGCGCGGGCTGGCCGGGCAGGGCCGGCACCGCCGCCGCGCGCACGAGCATCGGGCCCTGGGCCCACGCGGGCGGCAGCCGGTGCCGCCCGTTGATCGCCGTCAGCGTGCGCACGGACGCCGCGGGGGTCGGGCCGAGCGCGACCGTGTAGTCGAGCTCCCGCGCCGACACCTGCACCTGCCAGGCGCCGCGGCGGTCGTTCCCCATGCGCCAGCGCGAGTACTCGGGCTGGTTCAGCATGAAGCCGTAGCCGCGCGAGGACACGAACAGCGCCTGCGGGTAGTAGGCGCCGTTGGGGCCGGTCGGCGCCAGGTAGCGCTCGTAGCCCCCGGGGATCCCGGCGGGCACGTCGACCTTCGTGTTCAGGCGCTCGAGCGTGTAGTCGCTGCCGTCGCGGATCAGCGTCGGCAGCAGCGCGAGCCCGCCGCTGAGCGTGGCCCGGCCGCCGAAGCTCTCCTGCTCCGTCCAGCCGTAGAGCTTCTCCCCGCGCTTGTTCACCGTCCCGTGGCGGCCGCCGAAGCCGTAGAAGCCCTCGCCGCGGCGGGCCGCGAACGAGTCCGCCATCGAGATCACGCCGGGGGCATCGCGGAGCCGGGCGCGCACCCGGATCGCGCCGCCCACGTCGCCCACCACGCGCACGAGCAGCCGCCGCCGTGAGCTCGTCGAGACCTCGAGCTGCACGCCGTGCCGGATCGGGACGGCGTTGAGCGCCCTGTGAGCGAAATGCGCGCTGCCGAAGCGGCGCGAGAACAGCATGTTCCCGGTCCAGAAGCCGGCGTTCCACTGCGCCCGCCGCTCGCGGCCGAGCTCCACGCCCAGCGGCGAGTAGCTCGCGTGGTCGGGCTCGCGCTCGAGCGCGAACGGCTCGGGATCGCGCGTGAGCGGGAGCGGGCGGCCCTCGGGCAGACGGTTCGGCACCTCGCGCAGGAGCGTCCGGCCGCGCCGGTCCTGGAAGGTGATCCGGAACGGGTCCGGGTCGATCACCGCGCGTCCCGCGGAGGTGGTGACCACGACTCGGTCCGCGCGGAGCGAGACGGCGGCGGACGCCGTCCCGGGCAGGCAGACCAGCGCCGCGAGGGCGAGCAACGCCGACCGGCTTGCAGGGCGGGCGGGCCTCACGGCCGGGACGATACAGTCGCGCTCGTGCGCATCGGCGACGTGATGACCCAGGGCGTTGTGACCGCCGCCAGCGGGGACAGCCTGCACAGCGTGGGCGAGCTGATGCGCGATCGCAACGTCGGCTCCGTCGTGGTCCTGGAGCACGGCCGGCCGATCGGGGTCATCACCGACCGCGACCTCGCCCTGGCCGTGGTGGCCGACGGCGTGGACGCGTCCGAGGGCGCCGGGCGGCACGCGTCGCGGCCGATCGTGACCGGTGAGGCCGCCTGGGACATCGAGGAGGCGGTGGCCGTGATGGTCCAGCACCGCATCCGGCGGCTGCCGGTGACCGACGCGGACGAGCTGGTCGGGATCGTGACCATCGACGACCTCGCCGTGCGGGCCGGCGACCTCCACCAGGCCCAGCAGATCACCGCCGAGGTGGCGCGCGCCGCGCTGCCCGAGTTCTATTTCCACCAGCGGGGCGAGTAGTGCCCCCGCTGAACCCCTCGCAGCTCCGCACCCGCGCGCGCGTGGAGGGCGTGATCCGGCTGATGGCGCCGGCGCTCGACCTGCTGCTCGCGGCGGGCGACCGCGTGTCGCGGGTGGTGGAGCGCGACGACGTCGAGTACTACCCGCCGCGCGTGACGCGCGACGAGCCGCCGCCCCCGCGCAGGTGAACCGCGAGCAACAGCTCGAGTGGGAGCGCATGCGCGCCCCGGCCGCCGCCGGTGCCGCCTTCGGCGCGGTGCTCCTCCAGATCGCCGCCTTCCTGATCCAGCTCCCCGCGATCTCGGACGCGCCGCGCGCCGACGACCCGTTCCGCTACCGCGAGACGCTCCTCAACTTCAAGGAGCACTCCGGGGTGCTGCTCGGCTCGGGGGTCGCGAACATCCTCGCGAGCTTCGCGGCGGCGGGCGCCCTCTACTACCTGTTCCGGGCCACGCGCCACCGCCGCGCCGAGCTGCCCGCGATGGTCCAGTGGCTCCTCGCGGCCGCGCCCGTGTTCCTTGCGGTCGCGGTCATCGCCAACTGGGTCGGGCTGAGCGACGCCTCGGACAGGTACGCGCAGGCGGGCGCGGTGTCGACGCTCGAGCGGAGCGAGCTGAGCGACGACGAGCGCCAGGACGTCCGCGACTACTGCCGCCGCCGCGGCGCGGGCTGCCTCGCCGCGAGCGTCCAGCTCGAGGCGACCGCGAAGAAGCAGGTCGAGGACTCGCGCGGGGTGGTCGGCACGGCGGCGGGCTTCGCCGGGACGCTGGCGATCGCGTTCGCCTACGTGATCATCTCGCTGAACGCGATGCGCGCCGGGCTGCTGAGCCGCTTCATGGGCATCCTGGGGATCGGCGTGGGCGTGCTGATCGTGCTGCCGCTGCTCCCGCAGGGGCTCCCGATCGTGCAGATGTTCTGGCTCGGGGCGCTCGGCCTTCTGATCCTCGGGCGCTGGGCGGGCGGCCGCGGGCCCGCCTGGGAGACGGGGATGTCCGAGCCGTGGCCGACAGCGGCGGACCGCCAGCAGGCGGCGGCGGAGCCGGAGCCGGATCCCGAGCCGCCCGAGGACGAGGAGCACGTGGCGCGCCGCTCGTCTCGGAAGCGCAAGCGCAAGCGGCGCTAGGCGCGCCCGGGCCCGCCCGCCCGCCCGCAGGGGGGGTGGGCCGACTTGACAGCGGTATTCGCGGTCAACTCGGCCCACATCTCGGCGGCGCGCCACGGGAGCGTGACGTGTGCGCCGAGCCGGCTACGCGATCGCCGGGGCGTCCGGCAGCCGCTCCAGCGCCTCCTGCATGTCGCGCTCGGAGAACTCCGGGTCCTCGAGCTCGCCGGCCAGGTAGGCCTGGTAGGCGGACATGTCGAAGTGGCCGTGCCCCGACAGGCCGAGCAGGATCACGCGCTCCTCGCCGGCCTCGCGGGCCGCCTCGGCCTCCTCGAACGTCGCGCGGATCGCGTGCGCGGGCTCGGGGCCGGGCACGATGCCCTCGGCGCGGGCGAACCGGACGGCGGCCGCGAACGTCTCGTTCTGCTTGTAGGCACGCGGCTCCACGACTCCGTGCTTCACGAGCCCGCACAGCATCGGCGCGTCCCCGTGGTAGCGCAGCCCGCCCGCGTGCACGGGCGGCGGGACGAAGTCGTGACCGAGCGTGTACATCGGCATCAGCGGCGTCAGGCCGACCGTGTCGCCGAAGTCGTAGCGGTAGGCGCCGCGCGTGAGCGTCGGGCAGGCGGCCGGCTCCGCCGCCACGAAGCGCATCTTCGCGTTACCGCGGAGGACCTCCCGCACGAACGGGAACGCGAGCCCGGCGAAGTTCGAGCCGCCGCCCACGCAGCCCACGACCACGTCCGGCACGTCGCCCGCCAGCTCAAGCTGGGCGATCGCCTCCTGTCCGATCACGGTCTGGTGGAGGCAGACGTGGTTCAGGACCGATCCCAGGGCGTAGTTCGCGTTCGCGTCGCCGGCCGCGACCTCGACGGCCTCGGAGATCGCGATCCCGAGCGAGCCGGTCGGGTGGGACGCCTGGCTGCGGCCGGCCTCGGTCGTGTCGCTGGGCGAGCGGATCACGGAGGCGCCCCAGGTCTCCATCATCGCCCGCCTGTAGGGCTTCTGGTCGTAGCTCGCGCCGACCATGTAGACGAGGCACTCGAGCCCGAACAGCCCGCAGGCGAACGCGAGCGCCGAGCCCCACTGCCCGGCGCCGGTCTCCGTGACCAGCCGCTCGATGCCGGCCTCCCTGTTGGCGTAGGCCTGGGCCACCGCGCTGTTCGGCTTGTGCGAGCCGGCCGGCGAGACGCCCTCGTACTTGTAGTAGATGCGCGCGGGCGTATCGAGCTCGCGCTCGAGCCGCCTGGCGCGGTAGAGCGGGGACGGGCGCCAGAGCGCGTAGGCCTCCCGCACGGGCTCGGGGATCTCGACCTCGGCGTCCATCGAGACCTCCTGGCCGATCAGCGACATGGGGAAGATCGGAGTGAGGTCGTCCGGCCCCGCCGGCTGCATCGTTCCCGGGTTGAGCGGGGGCAGCGGGTCGCCGGGGAGGTCGGGGAGGAGGTTCACCCAGTGCGTCGGGATCGCGTCCTCGGGAAGCAGGTAGCGGACCTGTTCGGCGCTCATGCGCGGACTCTAAACGTACGATGGCGGCGATGACATCGGCCTCACAGAGCCGCCGCCGCGCGCTGGTGGTCGCCGTGGTGGGCGCGGTGGCGCTCGGCGGCGTCGCGATCGCCACCTCCGGCGGGGAGGAGGCCGACGGCCTGCGCGTCGAGCGCTCGCAGACCGAGGTCGTGGTCTACCTCGCCGACGCCGGCGCCAACGAGCCGGGCCGGGCCGGAGGCGAGCGCTCGGTCACGCTCGAGTGCCTGGACGCCGAGGGCGAGGTGCTCGCCCGCGCCCCGATGGCGTGGCCCTTCGCGGACACCGACGGAGGCAAGCTCGAGCCGCACGCCCACCTGCCGATCGACCCGGTCACGATCCAGCAGGTCGACCGTTGCCGGCTGCGCGGCACCGACCCCGTGCTCGAGGGCGGGGTCCTCTAGAGTCGCCGCCCGGTGAGCGCGGAGATCCTCCACGACGTTCGCGTGGCGCCCTCGATCCTCGCCGCGGACTTCGCGCGGCTGGGGGAGCAGGTGGCCGAGGTGATGGACGCCGGCGCCCGCGTGATCCACGTGGACGTGATGGACGGGCACTTCGTGCCGCCGATCTCGATCGGGGCGCTCGTGGTAGACGCGCTGCGCGACCAGGTGCACGGCGCCGGCGGAGTGCTCGACGTGCACCTCATGGTCGAGCGGCCCGAGCGGCGCATCGAGGACTTCGCGGCCGCGGGGGCGGACTCGATCATCGTCCACTGGGAAGCCACGCCGCACGTGCACTACGCGCTCAAGGCGGTGCGCGAGGCGGGGCTGCACGCGGGCCTCGCGCTGAACCCGGCCACGCCGGTGGAGGTCGCGGCCGGACTTGCCGGGGCGCTCGACCACGTCCTCTGCATGACGGTCAACCCGGGCTGGGGCGGCCAGCCCTACATCGAGGGCTCGGGCGAGCGCGTGGCGCGCCTGCGCGAGCTGCTCGGCCCGGACGTGCCGATCGAGGTCGACGGCGGCATCGACGCCGCGACCGCCGCCGAGTGCGCGGCCGCGGGGGCGACGCTGTTCGTGGCCGGATCCTCGATCTTCGGGTCGGGCGACCCGGCAGGCGCCTACCGCGACATCGCTGCCGCGGCAGGCGCCGCCTAGTCCTTCAGGTCAGCCCTCGTCGTGATCCGCCGCCGGGTCCTCGACTCGGTTCTCCGGGCCGTCCTCGACCTGGTCGAGCGAGGTCACCGGCACGCGCTTCAGGAGCTCGCAGTCGGTGTCCACCAGGTCGTACTGGTCGGCGAGCACGCGGTCCCTGCCGTCGCCGCAGTGGACTCTGTCGGCCTCTCCGTCGCGGACGCGGAAGCGGTCGTTCCCGTTCTCGCCGGAGAGCTCGTCGCCCGCGGGGTCGCCGAGCGCGGTCACGTCGTAGCGGGACAGCGCCCAGAGCACGTCGGCGCCCTCGCCGCCCCACGAGCGGTCCGCGCCGCGGTTGGCGAACACGACGTCGCTCCCGCCGCCGGCCGTCTGGACGTCGTCGCCCTGGCCGCCGGACATGCGGTCGCGGCCGCGGCCGCCGGCGATGCGGTCGTTGCCAGGCCCGCCATGCAGGCGGTCGCAGAGGCCGCGGAAGAAGCTGCGGCCCTCGCCGCCGAGCACCTGGTCGTCCCCAGGGCCGCCGAACACGCCGTCGCAGCCCTCGCCGCCGCGGAGCACGTCGTTCCCCGCGTTTCCGGTGATCAGGTCGTATCCGCGGTTGCCGAGCACGACGTCGTTTCCGGCGTTGCCGTGGAGCAGGTCGCCGCGGCGACCCGCCAGGCCGCCTCCGCCGCGGAGCACGTCGTCGCCCTGGCCGCCGCGCACGAGGTCGTGTCCGGCACGGGCGTCGACCTTGTCGTCGCCGCCCTTGGCCAGGATTCGATCGTGGCCGGCGGTGCCTACGAGTGAGTTGGGGCCGTCGTCCCCGGTGATGGTGGCCGCGGAGGCCGCGGAGACCGGGATCGCGAGCAGCGCCAGGACGAGCACGCTACGCTGAAACATTGGGGCATCCTCCTTGGTCGGTGGGTGCCCCTTCTAACGCTTGCGGCGGGTACGAGTTGCGGCTTCTAGACCTTGCGGAACTGCGGGACCCAGGAGCCGTCGTCCTGGCGGCCGAAGTCCTGGAAGAGGTTGGGGGCCTCCTCCTTCATGACGCGCGCGACCATGTCGAAGACGAGGCGCAGCTCCTCCTCGGCGCCCTCGGCGGTGCGCATCTCGATCACGTGCCGGAGCGTGCGGACGTTGGCGGTCCAGACGATGTCCGTGCTGAGGCCGATCGGCGCCAGGCGGCGGAGGGCCGAGGTGATCTCCTTCTTCACGTGGAAGGGCACGCCGTCGTCCTCCACGCCGAGCGCGTCGGCCGCGCTCGCCTGAAACTCCTCGAGCTGCTCGACCAGGCTGATGACCTGGTCGCGCACGGGCTCGAGCGCCGGCGGGACACGGAAGCCGATGTCGGTCAGCCGGACGTAGCGGAGGCTCTCCTGGCTGAAGGCCGAGCCCGCGCGGTGGCGCACCAGCTCGTGCGTGAACACCCGCGACACGTTGCGCAGCGCGAACGAGAAGCTGGCGTGCTCGAGCACGCTGCCATGCGCGCTCCGGAGGATGTTCTCGAAGTACTCCCGCCTGTCGGTGCGGACGCGCGTGACGTTCGGGTTGAGCCCGGGCTCCCAGCTGCGGTAGCAGGCCCGGCCGCCGAACTCGACGATCATCTCGGCCGCGTTCGGGTCGCCCTCCTCGAGGCGGCGGTCCAGCCACGAGGCGCCGCCGACGTCCTCGAGGTACGCCCGCATTCCGTCCAGATCGAGCGACGGACGGGCGATCAGATGGACGCTCGGGGTGGTCTCGCGCAGCGTGTCGGCCGGGCGCTCGGTCATCGGAGAGGGCACCGTTCCAGCCTACAAAAGCAATCGGGCGGCCCCAGTGTGGGGCCGCCCGATGTCCGGCGCCTTCCTTGTCCCGCTTCGGCTAGCCGCGCGTGACCGTCGAGGTCGCCGAGCCGAGCGGCGCCCCCTTGCCGACGGCCTTCTTGCCGGCGACCCGGTTGATCAGCCTCGCCGCCTGCCGCGAGAGCGTCAGGTCCGCGGTGAGGGTGGCGGTCTTGCCCTCCACCGACTTGCCGAGGTTGGTCAGGTTGGCCAGCACGACGACCTTGCCCTGCTTGCAGTAGCGCTTCACCGACTTGATGACGCGCTTCGCGGCCTTCGGGTAGCGAAGCCCGGCGAACGGGTCCGTGTAGCGGTCGCGGTCGGGCTTGATCGCGAACCGGCGTGCGGCCTGAGCGATGTGGCCGCAGCCGCCGCGGGCGCCCGGGATCTGAGCGAGCAGCACCGCGAGCTTGCCGGCGCGGACTGCGATGAAGCGCCGGAGGACGACCGACCGGTCGCCCTTCGAGAACTTCAGGCCGCCGCTGTGGGCCAGCAGGCCTCTGTAGGTCTTGGTGTCGCCGAAGCCGGCGGCGATCGGGAAGGTGAACGCTCCGCCGCCGCTCGTCGCCGCGCCGACGGTGGACACCGACACGCCGTTGTTCGACAGGAACTGGGCCGCCTGCTGGGACGGCGTGACCGCCGTGCTGCCGGTGACCTTCACGAGCTTCGCCTGCGCCCCGCCTGCGCCCACTGCCATGAGGGCCAGAACCGCCACTCCGGTGGCGATGATTCTCATTCGCATGTTGCCTCCGTTTCGGGTTGCGAAACGAGAACAACGTGCGGGGCCCGGAGTTGCGGCGCTCAGGCGAGGCGCCGCTCGAGGACGCACTCGAGCCGGCCGTCGTCCTCATCGACAGGAACGGCCTTCTCGAGCCGCATCACGAGCCGGCGCCCGTCGGCGTCGAGCGTCGCCACCTGGTTGTCGAACCAGGGGCCGTCGTCCAGCTGGCGCCAGGCGATCGGCGGATCCTGCACCCCCGCCGCTCTCGCCAGCAGGCGGCCGACCGCCGCCGCCGGGCGCGACATGCCCGCCCTGATCACCCGCCGCTCGCGCGAGTCGAGCGGGTTTCGGTAGGGCGAGCAGACCGCCTGCCAGACGGCGCTCTTGACGTGCGAGCCGCGCGGGAAGCCGACCTCGAAGAGATACGCGTGGTGCACGTCGCCCGAGAGGGTCACGATCGAGGCGGGGGCGGACCCGCGCTCGCCCGATCCCACCGAGCGCTGCAGGCCCGCCAGCGCGTGGAAGGACTTCTGGAACGCCGCCCAGTGCTCGAGGTCGACGGTGCGCCGCGCGCGCTCGGCGAGCTTGGCCGCGAGCGATCCCCATGCACCGCCGGCCACGGCCTCGCTCCAGGCCTCCACGTGGTGCATGCCCTCTCCGAGCAGGAACGGGAGCGAGGTGGCAATCAGCAGATGGTCGAAGTCGCCGCTGACGTGGCGCTCGATCCACTCCCATTCCTCGTCGTCCACCATGGAGCGGCTGCCCTCGTCGAGCACCCGGCCGGCGCGGGAGTCGATCACCACGACGCGCGTGGAGCCGAGGTCGCGGCAGTAGCTCCACCGGTCGCCGTCCGTGCCGCTGGCCGACTGCTGGGCGAACTCGCGGAGCGGCCCCGTGCCGTCCGGCCCCGCCTTGACCCGCTCGAGCAACTCGAGGTCGCGGTGCGCGGCCGGGGTGAGATTCCCGATGTGCTGGTAGACCCAGTACGACATCATCGCCGCGACCAGGTGCTGCTCCCACCAGCCGGTGGCGCGCATCTCCTCGACCCAGGCGGCGGAGATGTTCCAGTCGTCGTGGACGTCGTGGTCGTCGAAGATCATCGCCGACGGCACCGTGGAGAGCAGCCAGCGGATCACCGGCTCGCCCCAGCTCTCGCCGTACAGCTGCGAGTACTCCTCGTAGTCGAGCACCCGCTCCCCCGGCGGCTCCTCCGTGTCGCGCCGCGACTCGGCGAACGAGCGGGTCCCTGGCGAGATCTCATCGGCGTACACCTGATCGCCGAGCAGGAGGAGCAGGTCGGGCCACTCGTCGCGCGGGAGATCGCGCATGCGGAGCGCCAGCAGGCGCAGCGCGTCGATCTCGCGGCCGCGGTCGTCCTCGTCCTTTCGGAGCGAGAACGGCGGCTGGTGCGGCGCGGCTACCCGACAGGAGCCGAACGCGATCCGCAGGGGGCTCGCGGCGGGCATGGTGCGGAACCCGCTCGGCGGGAACCGCGAGCCGGCCTCCGGCCAGACGCGCTCCGCGTCCAGGTGCACCTCGTAGGTGTGGTCGGTCCCGCGCTCGAGCCCCTCGACGTGCACGAGCGCGTAGTGATGGCCGTAGACGCAGAAGGTGCGGTCCGTGCTCCCGAGCACGCTGACCTCGCACGCCTCGTCGGTCTCGACCCACACCGTCGCGTCCGTCTCGCCGACGTAGCGCAGGAGCGGTCCGAGCACGAGCTTCGCCATGAGCCGTGGAACCTACCCTGCGAAGCCTTGCAGCCATCTTGGGCACCGGGTAGATTGCGCGAGCTTCGCGTACTAATCAAGAGGATTACGACGTCCCACGACCTGAACCGGACCACCTGGAGGTAACCGTGTCGAACTCTCGTTTCCCGAGGAGACCCTCGCCCGCCATGCTCGTCGCGATCGCCGGCGTGGTCCTCGCCGTCGCCGGTAGCGCCACGGCGGCCAGCGTGATTACCGGGAAGCAGATCAAGAACAGCTCGATCACCTCCCAGGACATCAAGAACAAGTCGCTGCTGAGAGGTGACTTTAGGTCCGGCCAGCTGCCGGCCGGGGCGAGGGGACCCCAGGGGCCGCAGGGACTGCGTGGGCCCCAGGGCGCGGCGGGAGCCAGAGGTACGAACGGATTCGGGCAGCTCCGATACATCGAAGAGGCGTTCCCGTTTGCAAACGGAGAGGCCGACTTCGTCACCGCGCTGTGCCCGGCCGGCACATTCCCGACCGGAGGCGGCGCGTGGGCGGCCGACAGCGCCACCCTTCTCGTGGATCATCCTGAGGTCATCACGAGCCAGGGAGTGACCTTCACCGACGCTGGCATAGGGAACGGCTACTTCGCGACCGTTTCCAACGTAGCCTCTGGGGCCGTTGATGTTGTCGTCGACGTTATCTGCGCGAACGCGAGTCAGACACTGCCGAACAAGAATCGTCACCGGCGCGCGGCTCACTGAGGCCGGACGCTCGGTCGCAATCGCTGCGGTTGCGCTGCTGGGACTGCTCGCGCCGACGTCAGCCGCCCACGCGTCCCGGGTTCTCGACGCGGCGCGCGCGCCGGTCGCCCAGCTGGAGGTGGCCGGCGTGACGCGCGATCACGGTGTGGCGTTTCACCGGTACAGACAGGAGCTCGGCGGCGTGCCGGTGCTGGGCGCGCAGGTCGTCGTGACCGACGCGCGCGGCCGCGCCGGCGACCTGTTCGTGGACACGTCGCGGCGGCTGAGGGCGCCGGCGGCGGCGACCGTCGCGCGCGCGGCCGCGGTCGGGGCGGCCCGGCGCGCGGCCGGGGCCCGGCGCCTGCGCGAGCCGGCACGAGCGAGCGAGGCGATCCTGCCCGCGCGCATCGGAGCGCGACGGGTCTGGCGCGTTCTGCTCGCGTCGGCGGAGCCGTTCGCGAGCCTCGAGGTGCTGGTGGACGCGCGGTCGGGGCGGGTGCTCCGCACCCGCGACCTCCTCCAGCGGGCGACCGGCGCGGCCAGCATCTACGACCCGAACCCGGTCGTGGCGAACGGCGGAACCGCCGGGCTCGCCGACGCGGGCGACGCGGACAGCGCGCTGCTCACCAGCCTCCGGGTCCCGAAGGCGCTCCCCAGGCTCGACGACAGCACATGCCTGCGCGGGTCCTTCGTGGAGGCCACGCTCGAGCCGGGCGACCCGGACGCAAGCACGCCGGCGGGCGACGTCTGCTCGCCCACGCTCGCCTTCGGCGACGTGACGCGGTCGGACAACCGCTTCGAGGCCCTCATGGCGTACTTCCACGTCGACCGCGCGCAGTCGTACGTGCAGTCGCTCGGCTTCCCGAACATCCTCAACGGGCGGATCCGCGCGAAGGTCGACGCCCCGATCCCCGGGGACCCGTCGGAGGCCGGGCAGGACAACTCGTTCTTCGACCTGCTGACCGGGGAGCTCACCTTCGGCACCGGCTACGCCGACGACGCCGAGGACGCGGAGACGATCGTGCACGAGTACGGGCACGCGCTCCAGGACGCCCAGATCCCCGGCTTCCCGCTCACCGCCTCGGC
>JAFGJG010000117.1 GCA_016929195.1 Thermoleophilaceae bacterium | reverse complement strand
GCGCCCGACGACGTGCGCGGGCAGGTGGTGCGGGCGGTGGTCGTGCTCCGCGACGGCGAGGAGGCCGGCGACGAGCTGGCGCGCCGGCTCCAGGAGCACGTGCGCGCCGAGACGGCGCCCTACAAGTACCCGCGCATCGTCGAGTTCGCCGACTCGCTGCCCAAGACCGCCAGCGGAAAGATCAAGCGGGCCGAGCTCCGCGGCGGCACGTGACCCCTGCCCGTCCTGAGCTTTCCTTTCGCGGCGGGGTAGGGAGCGGATCACCGGTCTTGCGCAAGCACCCGGCCCGGCCGGGTGCGCAGCGATGGCTAGCCTCGACGCATGGCCAACCGACTGGCCGGCGAGACGTCGCCCTACCTCCTGCAGCACAAGGACAACCCTGTGGACTGGCACCCGTGGGGCGAGGAGGCGCTCGCCCGCGCGCGTGACGAGGACCGGCCGATCCTGCTCTCGATCGGCTACTCCGCCTGCCACTGGTGTCACGTGATGGAGCGCGAGTCGTTCGAGGACGACGCGACGGCGGAGCTGATGAACGCGCGCTTCGTGCCGATCAAGCTCGATCGCGAGGAGCGCCCGGACATCGACTCCATCTACATGGAGGCCTGCCAGGCGATGACGGGCGCCGGCGGCTGGCCGCTCAACGTGTTCCTCACACCCGAGCAGGTGCCCTTCTACGCGGGCACGTACTTCCCGCCCGAGCCGCGGCACGGCTCGCCGAGCTGGCGGCAGGTGCTCGAGGCCGTGGCCGACGCCTGGGACGAGCGCAAGGACGAGATCCGCGCGGGCGGGGACCGCATCGCCGAGCGGCTCCGCGGCGGCGCCCTGCTCCAGCCGTCCGCGGAGCCCATGAGCCCGGCGGCGCTGGACGGCGCGGTGGCGGAGCTCCGGAGGCTGCACGACCGCGCCAACGGCGGGTTCGGCGGCGCGCCGAAGTTCCCGCCCGCCTCGGCGCTCGAGTTCCTCATGCGGCGCGGGGAGACCGAGGTCCCGCTGCACACGCTCCGCGCGATGGCGGCGGGCGGCATCCACGACCAGGTCGGCGGCGGCTTCGCCCGCTACTCGGTCGACGCCCGGTGGCTCGTCCCCCACTTCGAGAAGATGCTCTACGACAACGCGCTGCTCGCGCGCGCGTACCTCCACGGCTGGCAGGTGAGCGGCGACCCGCTGCTCAGGGAGGTGACCGAGTCCACGCTCGACTGGATGCTCCGCGAGATGCGTGGCCCCGAGGGCGGGTTCTACTCGGCGCTCGACGCCGACTCGGAGGGTGTCGAGGGCCGCTTCTACGTCTGGACGCTCAACCAGCTCCGCGACGTGCTCGGCGATGACGCGGACGAGGCAGCCTCGTGGTTCGGCGCAACCGAGCGAGGCAACTTCGAGGGCGCGAACATCCTCACCCGCGGGGAGGGCAGCCCGGCCGCGCTGCCGGACTGGCGCGGGCGCCTGTATGCGGTCCGCGAGCAGCGCGTCTGGCCGGGACTCGACGACAAGCGGCTGACGTCCTGGAATGCGCTCGCCATCGCCGCGCTCGCCGAGGCCGGGGCGGTGCTCGAGCGGGAGGACCACCTGGATGCGGCGCGCGCCGCCGCCGAGTTCGTCCTGTCGGGCCTGCGCGACGGCGACGGGCGGCTGCTGCGGTCCTGGAAGGACGGACGCGGCCGCCTGAACGCCTACCTCGAGGACCACGCCTTCCTGCTCGAGGCGCTCATCACCCTGTACGAGTCGACCTTCGAGCCGCGCTGGTTCGGCGCGGCGCGAGAGCTGGCCGACACGATGATCGAGCGCTTCGCCGACGACGAGCGCGGCGGGTTCTTCGAGACCTCGGAGGACCACGAGCAGCTCGTCGCGCGGCGCAAGGACCTCGAGGACCACCCGATCCCGTCCGGGAACGCCAGCGCGGCGCTGGGCCTCCTGCGGCTGGCGGCGCTGACCGGCGAGCACGACTACGAGCGCCGCGGCATATCCGTCCTGCGGCTGCTCCACGAGGTGGCCCCGAGGCACCCGCAGGCGTTCGGACACCTGTTGCAGGCGCTCGACTTCCACCTCTCCCCCACGCGCGAGGTCGCTCTCGTGGGCGACGACATCCGCCCGCTCGAGCGGGTCGTGCGCGGCACCTTCAGGCCGGGCATCGTCGTCGCCGGCGGCCGGGAGGACGGCGTGCCGCTCCTCCGAGACCGGCACCCGGTGGACGGCCGCGCGGCGGCGTACGTGTGCGAGCACTTCGCCTGCAAGGCGCCCGTGACGGACCCCGAGGAGCTCGAACGGCTGCTCTCCTGACGCTGCTGGCGCTGGCGGCGCCGCTCGACGCCCCGTCCGCCGCCCAGCGCATCGCGGCGTGGGGGCCGCGGCCCGCCGCGAGCGCCGCCGAGGCGCGCGCCCACCGCTACATGGCGCGCACGTTCCGCGCGGCCGGGCTGCGCGTGGCCGTCCAGCGCTTCCGCGTGCCGGAGCGCGGGCACTCCCGCAACGTGATCGGCGTCGTGGACACCCCGCGCACCTGCCTGCGGATCGTCATGGCGCACACCGACACCGCCGCCGGGGCGCCGGGCGCGAACGACAACGCGTCGGGCCTCGGAGTCCTTGCGGCGCTCGCCGGCCGAATGCGCCGCATCGAGCCGGGCTGCGACGTCTGGCTCGCCGCAACCGGAGCCGAGGAGCGCGTCTACACCGGCTCGCCCGACCATCTCGGAGCGCTCGCGCTGGCGCGCAGGGCGCGCGCCCGCGGCGGCGAGCGGCGCGTGCGGTTCGCGCTCTCGCTCGACGAGGTCGGGCGCGACAGGCCGTTCTGGCTCCGCTCCCCGGCGCCGTCCCCGCGGCGCCGGGTCGAGGGCTCGCTGCTCCGCGCGGCGCGCCGCACCGGCGTGCCGGTGAGCTGGGTCCGCGACGAGGGCACCGGCAACTCGGACCACCGCGAGTTCGAGCTGCTCGGCCTCCCGGGGCTGAAGCTGGGCGTGGGCGCGGGCGGCGAGCCCTGCCGCCACCTGCCCTGCGACGTCCCGTCGCGGCTCGACCCGGTGTCCCTCCGCCTGGCCCGCAGGGTCGCGGAGGCCGCGCTCGTGAGATAGTGCGCGCGCAATGAGCTCGTTCCTGGCCCGGGCCGCTCAGCCGCGCATCCGCGTCTTCATCATCGCGTTCTGGCTGATCGCGATATTCGCTTGCTTCGGCTTCAACCTGCCGGGCAAGTTCTCAGACGCCGAGCGCAACGAGTCGAGCTCGTATCTCCCCGCCGACGCGGAGTCGACCCAGGCGCTCGAGGCGACGAAGCGCCTCCAGGGCGGCGAGCAGGCGGCGCTGGTCGTCGTCTACCGCCGCGAGGGCGGGCTCACTCCGCAGGACCGGGTCCAGATCCAGCGCGACCTCGCCGAGCTGAACCGGCTCGACTATCCGCAGCTCCAGCAGGGACGCGACGGCCGGGTGTTCCACCGTGCCGCCGTGGCCCAGGACGGCAGCGCGGTGCTCGTGACGGGGAACATCACCTCGGACGGCGAGTCCGAGACGATCGCCGATCCGGTTCAGGACGCGCGCGACATCGCCGGGCGGGGCGAGGGCGGGCTCGAGGTGGCCGTCACCGGCCCGGCCGGGTACTCCGCGGACGCGATCAAGGTGTTCGAGCAGATCAACGGGTCGCTCGTGGGTGCCGCCTTCCTGCTCGTGTTCGTGCTCCTGATCTTCATCTACCGGAGCCCGATCCTGCTCTGGTTCCCGCTGATCGCGGTGGCCTTCGCCGAGATCGCCACGCGCGGGCTCGGGTGGGCGCTGACCGAGGCGGGCGTGACCGTCAACGGGCAGTCCTCGTCCATCCTGTCCGTGCTGGTGCTGGGCGCGGGAACCGACTACGCGCTGCTGCTCGTGGCGCGCTACCGGGAGGAGCTGCGCCGGCACGAGGGCCGCCAGGAGGCGATGACGCGCGCGCTCCGGAGCGCCGGCCCGGCCATCTTCGCCTCCGGCATGACCGTCATCGCGGCGCTCCTGACGCTCTCGGTCGCCGAGCTGAACAGCACGGCGAGCCTCGGCCCGATCGGCGCGCTCGGCATCGCGGTGGCGATGCTGTCGATGCTCACGTTCCTGCCGGCCACCCTCGTGCTCGCCCCCCGCGGCGTCTTCTGGCCGCGCGTGCCGCACGTGGGCGACGAGGGCGAGGACGCCACCCACGGCCGCTGGCGCAGGGCGGCCGAGCGAATCGCCGTGCACCCCCGCCGGGTCTGGATCGGCACGGCGGCGATCCTCCTCGTGATGGCGCTCGGCAACCTCGCCTACAACGACTCGCTCACCACCGGCAACGGCTTCCGCGACGACGTCGAGTCGGTCGAGGGGCAGGAGCTGATCGACGCCTCGTTCCCCGGCGGTGCCAACGCCCCGACGGAGATCGTGGTGGCCGATCCGCAGCGAGCACGGGCCACGGCCGCCGCGGTGCGCCGGGTCGAGGGCGTGGCCGACGTGCGCCCGGCGCTCGCCGGCAGTGACGGCGTCCTCCTGAACGCCGTCCTCGAGGGCGACCCCTATGACAAGGACACCTTCGCGCTCGTGCCGGAGATCCGCCAGGCCGCGCACCGTGCCGGCGGCGAGGGGACGCTCGTGGGCGGCGCGTCCGCGGTCGAATACGACGTCCGCGAGGCGAACAAGCACGACGCGAAGCTGATCGTGCCGCTGACGCTCCTCGTGGTGCTCGTCGTGCTGATCCTGCTGCTCCGGGCGCTGGTGGCCCCGCTGATCCTCACCGCGACGGTGGTCCTGTCGTTCGCCGCCGCGCTGGGCGTGGGCTTCGTCGTCTTCGACGTCGTGTTCGGGTTCCCCGGCAGCTCACCCGATCTCGCGCTGTTCGCGTTCGTCTTCCTGGTGGCTCTGGGGATCGACTACAACATCTTCCTGATGGCCCGCGTGCGCGAGGAGTCGCAGCGCCACGGCGCGCGCGAGGGCATGCTGCGCGGGCTCGCCGTCACCGGCGGGGTGATCACCTCGGCCGGCGTCGTCCTCGCCGGGACGTTCCTCGTCCTGGCGGTCCTGCCGCTCGTCTTCCTGACCGAGATCGGCTTCGTGGTCGCGTTCGGCGTGCTGCTGGACACGCTCGTCGTGCGCTCGATCCTCGTGCCGGCGCTCGTGTTCGACATCGGGGCGAAGATCTGGTGGCCGTCGACGCTCGCGTCGACGATCGACCACCGCCGGGCGCCAGGGCCCGGCGCGACCGCCTACAGCACCGACAGGTAGCGGTCCAGCTCCCACTGGGAGACCTGGACGCGGTAGTCCTCCCACTCCTGCCGCTTGATCTCGACGTAGCGGTTGAAGATGTGCTCGCCGAAGGT
>JAFGJG010000116.1 GCA_016929195.1 Thermoleophilaceae bacterium | reverse complement strand
GTCCCGAGCTCCGGCTCGCCGTCGAGCTCGAGGCCGGGCATCCGCGCGGGCAGGAACGCGAGCGCCTCCTGGAGCTCGGCGCGGGCGATGTTGGAGCCGAGGCAATAGTGCACGCCAGCCCCGAAGGTGAGCAGCTTGGCTTCGGAGCGATCGGCGGCGATGTCGAACTCGTCGAGGTTGCCCTCGCCGTCGCGGTTGCCCGTGAACGCGCAGACCATCACGACCGTCCCCTCGGGGAACGTCACCCCGCGGTGCTCCACGTCCGCGACCATGATCCGGGCCGTGAACGGGGTGATCGGCTCGTATCGGAGCACCTCGTCCACGGCCTGCGGAGCCAGCTCCGGCCGCTCGGCCAGCAGGCGCCACTGGTCCGGATGCGCGGCGAACAGCCTGACGGCGTGCGCCAGCTGCGACTGGGTCGTGTCCACGCCGCCGACGAGCACGTTCAGCACGAGGTGCATGCACTCGAGCTCGGAGAGCCGGTCGCCCTCCTGCTCGGCGGCGAGCAGCGTGGACACGAGGTCGTCGCGCGGGTCGCCGCGGCGCGCGGCGAGCATGCCCTCGCACCACTCGTAGAACTCGCTCACCGCCTGCTCGATCCGCTCGCGGTCGTTCATCAGGCTGGGCGCGTCGAACTGGCGCTGGATCCAGTTCGACCAGTCGTGGAGGCGCGGCGCGTCCTCGAGCGGCGCGCCCATGACGGTCGCGATCGTGAGCGACGGGTAGGGCTTCGCGAAGTCGGCAACGAACTCGCAGCGGCCGGCGTCCGCCACGTCTTGCCACAGCTGCTCGAGGAAGCCGCGCATGGCGGTCCGCCAGCGGTCGGCCGCCCGCGGCGTGAAGGCGGGGTTGACGAGGTTGCGCAGGCGCCGGTGGTCGTCGCCGTTGACGTGGAGGATGTTGCGCTCCATCTCCTCGAAGAGCGGGCCCTCCGTGACCCCGAACAGCTCGGCGATCTTCATGCCCGGGAAGATCGCGCTCTTCGTGCGCAGGAAGAAGCTCGCGGACTCGCGGTCGAGAACGAAGTAGCCCAGGTCGGCCTTGGCGAGCCAGCCCCGCTCGGCGAGCTCGGCCATCGTCGCGTGGAAGCGCTCGCCCTTGAGCGTCGTGTCCAGGAAGTCGAACTCGGGGAGCTCGAGCTCGGCGACCGCGGCCATCGGAGAACCGTAACGCCACGGCGCTAATCTCGACTGTGAACCATGATGAGCTTTCTGCTGCGCCACAAGACCACGATGCCGTCGCCCGCCGACGCGCTTCCCGGCCGCGACACCCCGATCCCCGTGCCCGAGCGCCACTTCGTGCTCGACACGCCGCTCCAGCCGCCCTTCCCAGAGGGCACCGAGCGCGCCGTCTTCGGCATGGGCTGCTTCTGGGGCGCCGAGCGCGTCTTCTGGCAGGCGCCCGGCGTGTACACGACGGCCGTCGGCTACGGCGGCGGGTTCACGCCCAACCCGACCTACGAGGAGGTCTGCTCCGGGCGGACCGGCCACAACGAGGTCGTGCTCGTCGTCTTCAGGCCGGCCGAGATCTCGTACGACGAGGTCCTGCGGCTGTTCTGGGAGGGCCACGACCCGACGCAGGGGATGCGCCAGGGCAACGACGTGGGCACCCAGTACCGCTCCGGCATCTACACGTCGACGGACGCGCAGGCCGAGGCCGCGCGCGCGTCGCGCGACATGTACCAGGAGCGCCTCACCGCCGCGGGCCACGGGGAGATCACGACGGAGATCGAGCCCGAGGGCTCGTTCTACTACGCCGAGGACTACCACCAGCAGTACCTGGCCAAGGTCCCGAACGGGTACTGCGGGCTGGGCGGGACCGGGGTGTCCTGCCCGGTCGGCGTCGCGGGCGTCTAGCCGACCGCGGTCCAGTGCCGCTAGGGGGCGGCCAGAAAGCGCCCCATCAGCCGCACGCGGTCGTCCGCGTGCTCTGGCCAGCGCTCGGGGTCCGGCTCCCACCACTCCCACTCGTCGTGCTCGGCGTCGGGCACCGGCCGCGCGGAGTCCGCGACCGTGGCGAGCCCCACGACCATGGCCATGCCGTTCGGGAGGCCCACGAGCGCCTCGACGCTGAGCCGCTCCGGCTCGAGCTGCCACTCCTCGCGCAGCTCGCGCGGCAGGGTCTCGGCGGGGCTCTCGCCCAGGTCCACGGCCCCGCCCGCGCCGAGCGCCCAGCGGCTCGCCCAGGTCGACACCCACGCGGCCCTTCGGCCGGCGAGCCAGCGCCCGTCCTCGGTCCGCACGACGCAGAGCGCGGTCAGGCTGGCCGAGGCATCCTCCTCCACCAGCCGCAGCGCCCAGCGCGACGGCTGGAGCTCGAGCTCGAGCTCGCCGTTCACCTCCGTGAACGAGGCCAGCCGCGTGGAGAGCCCGTCGTGGCAGGGCGAGCCGCGCTCGCGGAGCTCGTCGACGGCGGAGTCGGCGAGGCGGTCCACGTCAGGAGGCGGTTGGTAGGCGTCGTCGAGCCAGCTGACCCGCACCTGCTCCGGCGCCCACGGCCCGCGCGCGAGGATCCCGGGCGCCCGGTTCACCTTCCGAGCTCCTCGCGCAGCGCGTGCAGCTCGGCGCGCAGGGCGGCGACCTCCCCCTCCAGGCGGGCGACGCGATCGGGCGGCCCCTCGTCGACCGGCTCCGGCGCGGGCTCGCCCGCCGCGCCGAGCAGCTGCTCGTAGCGCTGCTCGCGCTGGCCCGGCCTGCGTGGGAGCTGGCGAACCAGCTCACGCCCCTCGAGCCCGGCGATCGTCTCCGCCAGCTCCTCGTCGCCGAAGCGATGGAGCCGCTCGGTCCGCTGGCGCAGCTCGCCGGGGGTCTGCGGCCCGCGGAGCATCAGCACGGCCATGACGCTCACCGCCGGGCCGTCGAGGCCGAGCGCCTCGTCGAGCAGGTGCCGGTACTTCATCGAGCGGCCGCTGGACCAGCTCGCCAGCCGGGTCCACCTGCGATGCCCGAGCCGCTCGAGCGCGGCCCGGACCTCGCTCTCGCCGAGGTCCGTCACGGGGTCGCGGTTCGTGCTCTGGTTGCAGGCGAGCCGCAGTGAGTTGAGCGTCAGCGGATACGCGTCCGGGGTCGTGCGCTGCTTCTCGATGAGGCAGCCGAGTACGCGGATCTCAACCGCATCGGGCTCCACCGCCGGGAGACTAGAGCGATCAGGAGCGCCAGCCCGGTAAGCACGAGCGCCCAGGTCAGGAGGTCGCCCGCGTATGCGTCCCAGACTCCCTCGACGGCGGGGCTCACGTCGTCCTGGGCGAGCGCGTAGCCGCCCTGGGCACCGGCCGCCATCAGCTCGCGCAGGAGGAGCAGGCCCAGCACCAGGAGCCCGCCGGCGACGGCCAGGGAGAGGGCGATGCGGGTGACGGCGGCGCGCCGGTCGGCGGCGGTGAGCCACGCGGCGGCGAGCAGCCCGAGCCCGGTCACGAGCAGCACCGCGCCGAGCGGGGCGAGGTCGTCGGCGAGGGCGAGCGCGCGGACGCCGGCGTTCTCCCGCTCGACCTCCAGCAGTCGTGTCTCGACCCCCGGCGGGATCTGGGCGGCGAGGCCCGGCGCTATTCCCTCGAGCGACTCCGCGAGCGCGCGCGAGGCGTTCGGGAGATCGAAGTAGACGCTGCCCTCGCCCGCGCCGAAGAGCGCCCGGTGCGTCTCGCCGGCCGCGCGCCTGAAGGCGCGCTCGAAGGCCGGCGTTCGGATGGCGCGGTCGACGGTCGCCTGAACCTCGGGCGGCGTCGCGCCGAGGTCGAGCCCCACGCTGCCCACGAGCTGCCCGGCGACCTCACGCGAGACCACCGTTCGCACGTCCTCGTCGTGCAGCGCCTCGACGGCGCGGTCACCGAACGAGTCGCGGTCCACGACCGCGGACTGCGTGTAGAGGACGACTGCGCCGAACACGGCGAGCAGAGCGCCCGCGAAGGTCAGCGGCCGTGCCAGCCGTATGCCTACTTCTTGCGAAGCACTTCCGCGGCGGCCCGCTGGCCGGAGCGCACGGCGCCGTCCATGTACCCGATCCAGTACGTGGAGGTCTCGGTGCCCGCCCAGTGGATCCGGCCGACCGGACGGCGGAGAGCCGCGCCGTACTCGTAGAGCACGCCGGGAGCCGTGAAGCCGACCGGGCAGCCGCGCGTCCACACCTCGTCCGACCAGTCCTGCTCGAGGTAGCTCTTCGGCTTGAGCGCCTCGGCCCCGAAGTAGTCGGCGAAGTTCTTGAGGACCGCCGCCCGCCGGGCCGCCTTCGAGCGCTCGGCCCAGACGCGTGCGTCGTGGCCGCCGACGAAGCCGAGCATCACGCCGGGCCTGCCGTCGCGCGGGGTCGAGTCGAAGGTGGTCCGCGCGGGGCCCACGTCGGCCACGGCCTGCCCGGAGAGATCGTCGTCGCGCCAGAACGGCGTGTCGTAGATCGCCTCGCACTTGATGAGCGTGCCCTGGGGCATGCGCTGCACGAGCTGCGCGCGCTTGGCCGGCAGCTTCGGGTGGTACTCGATCTGGCCCGTGAGCGTGGGCGGGATCGCGACGATCACGTGCCTCGCGTGAACCTCGAGGCCCTCCGCGTGCACCTGCACGCCGCCCTTCCGCTGGGTGATGCCGCGCACCGGAGCGCCGAGCTCCACCCGCCCGGCGAGCGCCTTCGCCAGCTTGGCCGAGATGAGCTGGGTGCCGCCGTGGACGCGGCTCTCCTGGGCGCCGCCGCCGGTGGTGATCAGGCGCACCAGGCTGCCGGGGTTCTTCTCGTTTCCGGCCGCGGCGATGTAGAAGAGGACGTAGAGGAGCGAGAGGTCGCGCGGCTCGGCCCCCCAGTTCGGCTGGACGGCGGTTTCGAGGATCGTCTTGCCGGTCTCCGTCTGGAGGTTCGCCTCGGCCCACGTCGCGAGCGTCTGGGAGTCGAGCTCCGCGGCCCGCGCCGCGTTCCAGGGCGCGTTCACGCCGACCTCCTTGGCCAGCGCGTCAAGGCCGAGCAGCGCCGGGAGGTCCTGGGTGACCCCGGGGTCCGGCGGGAGCCCCTCGGCCGGATAGAGCGTCCGCACGCCCTTGATGAGCTGCACGTTCGAGCCCGTGTTGTAGGTGGGGAAGGTCTTGATCCCGAGCGACTTGATGAGGGCCAGGATGTGGTCCTGCGTCGGCCCGACGAAGGCCGCGCCCATGTCCGCCACGTCACCGCCGCCGATCGCGTGGTTGAGCGTGCGCCCGCCCACGCGATCGCGCGCCTCGACCACGACCACCGAGCGCCCGGCGCGCTTGAGAGCGCGCGCCGCCGTCAGCCCGGCCAGCCCGGCGCCGACGACCACGACGTCGGCGCGCCGCCTGCGCGGCCCGTGGCGGCGGCGCTTCGCCTCGGCCGCGGGCACCGCCGCCGCGGCGGCCCCCACCGCTCCTGCTCCGAGTACCTGCCGCCGGGTGACACTCGTCTTCTTCATGGGGGACGAGCCTATGTCATCGCGGGGCAGCGCACATGCGCTCCACGTCGCCCAGCGTGAAGTCCCCGTGGTCGCTCCCGAGGCCCTGCGCGACGAGGCCGGCGGTGGCGCAGCCCATGCGGGCGGCCTCGGCCCGGTCGCTGCCCAGGGCGAGCCCGCGGAGGAAGCCGGCCGAGAAGGCGTCGCCGCAGCCGGTGGTGTCCACGACGTCGACCTGGAAGGCCGGGACGGCCACGGCCCCGCCGGCGTCCACCACGAGCGCTCCATGCGCCCCGCGCGTGGCCGCCACGCAGCCCACGCCGCGCTCGACGAGGAGCCGGCAGCCGGACTCGAGATCGGGCGCTCCGGTGAAGCCGAGCACCTGCTCCTCGTTCGGCAGCAGGTAGTCGAGCTCGGGCAGCGCGGGCGCGATCCAGTCGAGCAGCCCCGGGTCGCCGGGCGCCAGCACGTCGGCGGACGTGGTCGTTCCACTCGCGCGCGCGTGCGCGAGGACCTTGGCCGCGTCCTCGCCGCCCATGAACTCGGGCCCGCCGAGGTGGAGGTTCGTCGCCTCGGCGATCGCGTCGAGCGGCGCGTCGGCCGCGCCGTAGGCGCCGTTGGCCCCGATCACGTGGAACGCCGGCCGGTCGCCGTTCGGCCGGATCGGGAGCACGCTCGCCGACGTCTGGACGTCCTCGCGGGTCACGAGCAGCGAGGGGTCCACCCCGGCCCGGCGGAGGAGGAAGACGAGCATCTCGCCGAGCACGTCCGAGCCCACGGCGCCGGCGCTCCTGACCTCGGCGCCGAGCTTCGCGAGCACGAGCGCGGTGCCGCCCGCCGAGCCCGCCGCGGTCACGCGGATCTCGTCGACGAGCTGTCCGCCCTGGCCCTCGGGAATGTCGTCCACAGGGCGGGCGAGCACGTCGAGGACGTGCACGCCCATCGCGACGACCCTCACCGCGGCGAACCCTCCCGGCTCGCGGCCCGGACGGCGCCGTAGCCACGCTCCAGCACGGCGGTGAGCACCGCGTTCAGCTCCTCGTCGCCCAGCGCGCGCGGCGTGCCGATCAGCGAGGCGCGCCAGTACACCGTGCACGCCCACTCGAGCAGCAGCGCGAGCTCGACCGCGGCGTCCATGTCCGCGCCGTGGACGAGCGCTCCGTGGTTCGCCATCAGGGCCGCCGTCTTGCCCTCGAGCGCGTCGAGCACGGCGTCCGCGAGCTCTGGCGTGCCGAAGGTCGCGTAGGGCGCCACCCGCACGGCGCCTCCGAGCGCGAGCATCGCGTAGTGCACGGCCGGCAGCTCCTCGAGCACGCACGAGAGAGCGGTGGCGACGGGCGAGTGCGTGTGGACGACGGCGCCGGTCTCGAACCGCCCGTAGACGCCGAGGTGCAGACCCAGCTCCGAGGTCGGCTCGAGATCGCCGTGCACGAGCCGGCCGTCGAGGTCGACGACGCTCACCTGCCCCGGCTCGAGGTCGGCCAGCGCGGCACCCGTCGGGGACACGGCCACGAGGTCGCCGCGCCGCGCGCTGAGGTTGCCCGAGGTCCCGAGCACCAGGCCCTCGGCCGCGAGCCTGCGGGCCGCCGCGGCCACGTGCCCGCGCTCGGCGGCCAGCGGGAGGTCGGCTCCGGTCGTGGCCACGGGCACAGCCTACGCGCGGGTACCCTGCTCGCGTGCCGCGCGGCCTCCGCTCAGCCTGTGCGATTGCCGGTGCGGGAGCCGCGCTCGCGCTCACCGCGCCCGGAGCCGCGGCCGCCGCGCCGGGCCTCGAGGCAGGCGTCGGCCGGGCGGACATCACGCCGCCGACGGGCTACATCATGCTCGGCTGGGCGCGTGGCGACGCCCGGGCGAGCGGCCAGCACACGCGCCTCTACGCGAAGGCGCTGGTCCTGCGGCGCGGCGGGCGCCGGCTGGTGCTCGTCTCCGAGGACCTGAACATGGTCGCCGGCGGGATGGTCCAGCAGGCCGCCCGCGCGGCGGGCTTCCACGAGCGCGAGGTGATCGTCCAGGCGACGCACACGCACGCCGGCCCGACCGGCTTCTCGAACTTCCTCTTCAAGGACCGCGCGTTCCCGACGCCAGAGGCCCCGAAGGCCCGGCAGGACGAGCCCGACCCGCGCCTCTACACGTTCATGGTGCGGCGCCTCACGCTCGCGATCCGGCGCGCGCGAGCCGACCTGCGGCCGGCCGCGGCCGGCTGGGGGACCACGAGGCTCCGGAACGTGACGCGCAACCGGTCGGTCGAGGCCCACCTCGCCGACCACGGGGTGCAGCGCGCGTTCGGGAAGGGCAGCGCCGCCGAGGACCCGCTCGGGCCGCTCCACCCGATCGACGCCGGCGTGAACGTGCTGCGCGTGGACCAGCTGCGCGGGGCCCGCCGGGTGCCGGTGGGCGCGTGGGGGGTGTTCGCCGACCACGGCACGGTCAACAAGTCCACCTTCGGGGTCTACAACGGCGACCATTCCTCCGCCGCGCACAGGGTCTTCGAGGCCGGGGTGCGGCGCGCCGGGCGCGCGCCGCGCGGCCAGGACGTGGTGCTCGTGTACGGCAACGGAGCGGCCGGCGACGTGTCCGCCGGGCTCGACCGCTCCGGCCCGGCCGCGGCCGAGCTGGTCGGACGGCGCGAGGCCGCCGCGATGCTCGCGGCCTGGCGGTCCGCCGGCCGCCGGCTCAGTCGCTCCCCGGCACTCGGCTCACGCTGGACGCGGGTCTGCTTCTGCGGCCAGCGGACCCCGTTCGGCCGGCTGGCCGACACCGCTGTGTTCGGGTCCTCCTACCTCACGGGCTCGGAGGAGGGTCGCGGCCCGCTCTTCGATTCGACCGGGGAGGTGCTCGAGGGCCGCCGCCAGGCGCCGTCCGAGCCGCAGGGCTCGAAGGTGCCGGCGCTCGCCGACCCGGGCCACACCCTCGAGCCCACCGCGGTGCCGCTGACCGCCGCGCGGGTCGGCGACCGCGTGATCGTGGCCGTGCCGGGCGAGATGACGGTGGAGCTGGGCCGCCGCACCCGGGCCGCGGCACAGCGGGCGATGGCGGACGCGGGCCTCCACAAGGTCGTGATCGCCGGGTATGCCAACGAGTACGTGTCCTACCTGACGACCCCCGAGGAGTACGAGGCGCAGCACTACGAGGGCGGCACCACCGTCTACGGCCCGGCGAGCGGCGCGTTCATCGCCGCCGCGCTCGGGGACCTCGCCGGGCGCCTCGCGCACGGCCGCGCGGCACCGGCGGCCGTGCCGTTCGACCCCACGCGCGGGCTGCGGCCGGCGGGGCCCGGCTACCCCCCGGGCGCCCGCTCCGGCCGGATCGTGCGCCAGCCGCGCGCGGCGCGCCGGCTCGAGCGGCCGTCCATCTCGTGGCGCGGCGCCGCGGACGGCCTCGACCGCCCGCTCGAGCGCGCCTTCGTATCCGTGCAGCGCGAGACCGCCCGCGGCTGGCGGACGGTCGACGACGACCGCGGCCTGCGGATCCTCTGGCGCGTCGCCGACGACGCTCCGCAGGAGCTCGGCATCCCGGTGCTCCGCACGAGCCGCCGCGGGACTTACACGGCAGTCTGGGAGCCGCCGCGTGACGCGGCGCTCGGCCGCCACCGCTTCATCGTGACGGCCCGGCGCTACCGGCTCGTCTCGCGGGCCTTCGAGCTCCGCGCGGCGCGCTCGCTCCGGATCGCGAAGCTGCCGGCGGCCCCGGGGCTGCTGGCCCTCGTGCTCCGCTATCCGCGCCCCGTTCCGGAACGCGACCTGACCATGCGGCCGGCGTGGGCGCGCGCGGGCACGGTGACGGTCCTCACCGGCGAGCGCCGCACCGTGCGACCGCTCAGGGAGGGCGGGACGCTGCTCGTGCGGAATGGGAAGGCGGCCGTGAGCGTCCCCGCCGGCGGCGCCCGCGACCGCTACGGAAACGTGAACGGCCGGCCCTTCCGCTCGCGCTGATGCCCGACCGGATCCTGGGAGCGCGCCTCAGCGGCGAGGAGCTGCGGGCGGAGGCCGCGGCGCGTTCGCGCGCCGGCCTCGAGCGCCGGCGCGAGTCCTTCCTCGTCAGCGCGCGCCCGATCCTGCACACGTCCGTGGCCGCGTCGCTCGCGTGGCTGGCGGCCACCGAGCTCCTCGGGCACCCCAGCCCCTTCTTCGCGCCCGTGGCGGCCGTGATCACGCTCGGCCTGAGCCTCGGCCAGCGCCGGCGCCGCGCCGTCGAGATGGCGTTCGGCGTGGCGCTCGGGATCCTGGTGGCGGACATGCTCGTGTTCCTGATCGGGACCGGCACGTGGCAGATCGGCGTGGTCACCGCCCTCGCGATGGGCGCGGCGCTCCTGCTCGGGGGCGGGCCGCTGCTCGTGTCCCAGGCCGCGACCTCCGCCGTGCTCGTGACGACGATCCAGGTGCCCGACGACGGCATCTCGCTGGCCCGCTTCCTCGACGCGCTCGTGGGCGGGACGATCGCGCTCGCGGTCGCGACGCTCGTCCTCCCGGTGGACCCCGTGCGCGTGGTGCGCCGGACGGTCGAGCCGGTCCTCGCGCGGCTGGCGCTGGCGCTCGACGGGGTGGCGGACGCGATCGAGCGCCGCGACGAGGAGGCGGCCGAGAGCGCGATCGTCACCGCCCGGAGCATCTCGCTCGCCGTGCCGCGGGAGGCCCTGGCCGCGGCGCGCGACAGCACGCGCCTGACGCTCCGCCAGCGGCACAACCGCGAGCGCGTCGAGCGCCAGGGCGAGATCGTCGCCGCCCTGGAGCTCGCGGTGAACAACGTGCGCGTCGTGGCGAGGGGCGTGCGCCGTGCGCTCGAGCTGGGCGACGCCACTCCCGCGCGGCTGACGGTCGCGCTCAGGCTGCTCGCCGACGCGGCGCGGGCACTCGAGGACGACGACGACGAGGTCGCGCGCCGGTCCGCCCTGCGCGCCGCGGAGGAGGCCAACGCGGTGCTCGGCGAGACGGGCAACATGTCAGCGCTCCACATCGTCGGCCAGGTCCGCTCGACAGCGGTCGACCTGATGCGCGCGGCGGGCGTCGAGCACTCGGAGGCGGTGTCCGGGGTGCGCGGCAGCCCGGGCTGACCCGCGTACCTACTCGTGGTAACCTACCGGCGGTAACCATGCCGGCGGCCACCCCCCAGGTCACTGACTACCCGCACGGCCGCGTTCCGCGCGCGGTGCGTGAGCGCCAGCTGGTCGACCTGGCCGAGCAGCTCTTCGCCGAGCGCGGCTACGCCGGTGCGTCGATGGACGAGCTCTGCCGGCGCGCGGGCGTGACGAAGCCCGTCGTCTACGAGCTCTTCGGCAGCAAGGAGGGCCTCTTCCACGCCTGCGTCGAGGGCTCCGCCGCCGCGCTCGCCGAGGCCATCACCGGGGCGGTGCGCGCCGAGGAGGGACCCGACGACAAGCTGCGGGCGGGCGGGCTCGCCTTCCTGCGCTTCGCCGCCGACCACCGCGTCGCCTGGGAGGTGCTCTTCGCCACCGGCGAGTCGCGCTTCGCCGGGGAGGCGGAGGTCATCCGCAGGCGCCAGGCCACCCTGCTGCGCGACCTGCTCGCCGAGGGCGCGGCGCCGGACGTGGATCCGGAGCAGCTCGACGCCTTCGCACACGTCATCAACGGGGCCTACGAGGCGCTCGGGCACTGGGCCGCCGAGAACCCTCAGGTCCCGCTCGAGACGCTCGCCGACTGGCTCGTCTCGCTGCTCGCCCCAGGCCTACGGAGGTACGCATGACCCACCACCGCATAGCGATCATCGGCTCCGGCTTCTCGGGCCTCGGGATGGCGATCCGCCTGAAGCGCGACGGCGAGAGCGACTTCGTCCTGCTCGAGCGGAGCGGCGAGGTGGGCGGCACGTGGTACGCGAACACCTACCCCGGCTGCCGCTGCGACGTGCCGTCGCACCTCTACTCGTTCTCGTTCGCGCCCAACCCGGACTGGAGCAACACCTTCTCGGCCCAGCCGGAGATCCTCCGCTACCTCCTGGACATCACCGAGCGCTACGGCATCCGGCCGCACGTGCGCCTGAACACGGAGGTCCTCGGCGCGGCCTGGGACGAGGATGCGCGCGTCTGGCGGATCGACACCTCGGGTGGCGAGCTCACGGCGGATGTCCTGATCTCCGGCCAGGGCGGCCTGAGCGAGCCGGCCAAGCCCGCCATCCCGGGCCTCGACGCGTTCGAGGGGACCACCTTCCACTCCGCCCGCTGGGACCACGAGCACCAGCTCGCGGGCGAGCGCGTTGCCGTGATCGGCACGGGCGCGTCCGCCATCCAGTTCGTGCCCGAGATCCAGCCGCACGTGGGCAGGCTGCACGTCTTCCAGCGCACGGCGCCGTGGGTGATGCCGCACGGCGGACGGCCTCTCTCCGACGCCGAGCGCAGGGTCTACGGGCGGCTGCCCGCCGCCCAGCTCGCGATGCGCGCCGGCATCTACTGGGCCCGCGAGAGCTTCGTGATGCTCTTCCGGCACCCGCGCTTCGGCAAGCTGGCGGAGCGGGTCGCGCTCAGGCATCTCCACGCCCAGGTGAAGGACCCCGAGCTGCGCCGCAAGCTCCGGCCGAAGTTCTCGATCGGCTGCAAGCGGATCCTCCCGAGCAACGACTGGTACCCCGCCCTCGCGCAGCCGAACGTCGAGGTCGTGACCGACGCGATCCGCGAGGTGCGCCCGCACTCGATCGTCACGGCCGACGGCGAGGAGCGCGAGGTCGACACGATCATCTACGGGACCGGCTTCCAGGTGACGGACCTGCCGATCGCCGATCGCATCCGGGGCCGCGGCGGCAGGACGCTGGCCGAGCAGTGGGAGGGCAGCCCGCGGGCGTACCTCGGCACGACGGTCGCCGGGTACCCGAACCTGTTCCTGCTCACCGGCCCGAACACCGGGCTCGGGCACTCGTCGATCGTGTTCATGATCGAGTCGCAGATCAACTACGTGTCCGGGGCGCTCCGCTCGCTGCGGCGCCGCGGCGCGGCGGCGATCGAGGTCCGGCCGGAGGCGCAGGCGACCTACAACGCCGAGCTCGACCGGATGACGAGGGGCACCGTCTGGGTCACCGGCGGCTGCTCGAGCTACTACATCGATCGCAACGGCCACAACTCGACGCTCTGGCCGACCTT
>JAFGJG010000115.1 GCA_016929195.1 Thermoleophilaceae bacterium | reverse complement strand
GGTGCGTCGACGGCATCGGCGACCACGGCGGCCTCGGCGGTCGCCTCGGCAGCGGTCTCCTCATCGACCACGACGGCGGTGGCCGCCGGCGCGTCGAGCGGTGTCGGGCCGCCTGACTTGGCCTGCGCCTTCATAAGCTGCTTGACGGTGTTGGTCGGCTGGGCGCCGCGCGCGAGCCAGTGGTCGAGACGCTCGGAGTCGATCCGGATCGTCGACGGGTCGGTCTGCGGGTTGTAGTGCCCGATCGTCTCGATGAAGCGGCCGTCGCGCGGTGAGCGCTGGTCGGCCACGACCACCCGCCAGATCGGATTCTTCTTGCTGCCCACGCGCGTGAGCCGGACTCGGACTGACATGAGGCGGGAGAGGTTAGCGACCACCCGCCAGCTGCTGCAGCGAGGGCATCTTGCCCTGCGAGAGCTGGCGCATGACCTTCTTCATCTGCCCGAACTGCTTCACGAGCTGGGAGACCGCCTGGACGGTGGTGCCCGAGCCGTGCGCGATCCGGCGCCGGCGGGAGCCGTCGATGATCTGCGGGTTGGCCCGCTCGGCGGGCGTCATCGAGAGGATGATCGCCTCGAGCCGGTCGAGCTCCTTCTCGCTCACCTGGAGCTGGCCGAGCTGTTTCCCTACCCCGGGCATCATCTTGAGCAGGTTCTGGAGCGGCCCCATGTTGCGGACCTGCTTGAGCTGGTCGAGGAAGTCCTCCAGCGTGAACTGCTCCTTCCGGATCTTGCGCTCGAGCTCCTGAGCCTGACGCTCGTCCATCTGGCGCTCGGCCTTCTCGACGAGCGTCATGACGTCGCCCATGCCGAGGATCCGCTGGGCCATCCGGTCTGGGTGGAAGCGCTCGAAGTCGCGCAGCTTCTCGCCGGTGGAGGCGTAGATGATCGGCTTGCCGGTGATCGCCTTGACCGACAGCGCGGCGCCGCCGCGCGAGTCGCCGTCGAGCTTCGTGAGCACGACCCCGTCGAAGTCGGCCGTCTCCGCGAACTGCTCGGCCACGTTGACCGCGTCCTGGCCGGTCATGGCGTCGATGACGAGAAGGACGTTGTGCGGCTTTGTCCGCTTCTTGACCTGAGCGAGCTCTTTCATCAGGACCTCGTCCACGTGGAGCCGGCCGCTCGTGTCGACGATCAGGGCGTCGCGGCGGTCCTGCTTCGCCTGGCCGAGCGCCCACTCTGCGATGTCGACCGGATCGCGGCCCGTGCCCTGCTCGTAGACGGTCGCGCCGGCCTGGCCGCCGACCTTCACGAGCTGGTCGACCGCGGCGGGGCGATAGACGTCGCAGGCCGCGATGCCCACGTCCATCCCGTGCTCCTCGCGCAGGTGGACGGCGAGCTTCCCGCAGGCGGTCGTCTTGCCCGACCCCTGGAGGCCGGCCATGAGGATCACGGTCGGGCCGGGCTTCGCGAAGGCGAGCTCGCGCCCGGATCCGCCCATGAGCGTGGTCAGCTCGTCCGAGACGATCTTCACCACCTGCTGGCCCGGGTTCAGCGAGTCGAGCACGTCCTGCCCGAGCGCCCGCTCCTTGACCCCGGCGGTGAAGTCCTTGACGACCTTGAAGTTGACGTCGGCCTCGAGCAGCGCCAGCCGCACCTGGCGCATCGCCTTGTTCACGTCGTCCTCGGTCAGCTTGCCGCGCGAGCGGACGTCACCGAGGGCCTCCTGCAAGCGGTCGGAGAGCGTGTCGAACATCGACGGTCCAGGCTACTCGGCGGGCGGGTGCGGCGGGCGGCCAGCCTCGAAGTCGGCGATTGCCCGCTCCATGTCGGTCAGAAGCGTCATCTGCGCCACGCGCCCGTCGCGGAAGCGGTAGCGCTGGGCAACCGGGTCGGAGAACTCCACCCCGCTCAGGCGCCCGCGCATCGGGGTCGTGCGGATCATGAGGACCTCGTCGCCGCGCTCGAGGTACCGGTGGATCTCCGTCCTTCCGTATTCCCACTCCGAATGGACGTCGCCGGCGTAGCGCCAGAGGCCCTCGTAACCGCGGTATACCTCCGGGTTCATCACGCGGATCGTCATGTCGATCTCGACGTCGGGGTGTACGAGCGCCTCGACGCCCGCGCGGTCGTCGCGTTCCCAGCGCTCCGTGAGCAGGTCGAGCAGGTCGGTCTGCGCACTCACTCGCGCGGCGGCTCCGGTGGCCTCGGCGGCTTCGGCAGGGCGCTGCCCAGGTTGGCGAGCGCCTGCGTGATCTCGCTCGGGATGATCCAGACCTTGTTCGACTCGCCCTGCGCGATCTGCGGCAGGGTCTGCAGGTACTGGTAGGCGAGCAGCTTCGGGTCGGCGTCGCCGCGGTGGATCGCGTCGAAGACGGTCTCGATCGCCTTCGACTGGCCCTCGGCCTCAAGGATCTGAGCCTCGCGCCGGCCCTCGGCGCGGAGGATCGCGCTCTGCTTCTCGCCCTCCGCGGTGAGGATCTGCGACTGCTTGACGCCTTCCGCCGTGAGGATCGCGGCGCGGCGGTCGCGCTCGGCGCGCATCTGCTTCTCCATCGCCTCCTGGATCGATGCGGGCGGGTCGACCGCCTTGAGCTCGACGCGGTTCACCCGGATGCCCCACTTGCCGGTGGCGTCGTCGAGCACGTGGCGCAGCGCCGCGCTCACCTGGTCGCGCGACGTGAGCGTGTCCTCGAGCGTCATCCCGCCGATCACGTTCCGCAGCGTCGTGACGGTGAGCTGCTCGATCGCGGCGATGTAGTCGGCGATCTCGTACGACGCCGCCTTCGGGTCGGTCACCTGGAAGTAGATGACCGTGTCGATCTGGATCACGAGGTTGTCCTCGGTGATCACGGGCTGGGGCGGGAACGAGACGACCTGCTCGCGCAGGTCGATCAGCGGCTTGACCCGGTCAACGTAGGGAACGACCAGCGCCAGCCCCGCGTCCAGGGTGCGGTGGTAGCGGCCCAGCCGCTCGACGATCCCGGCACGCGCCTGCGGCACGATGCGGATGCCGCGGGAGAGGGTGAACAGGACAACGAGCGCCACGACTCCGAGCACGATCAGGGATGCCACGTCCGGTACCTCCTATTCCGAGACGAGCGCTGTCGCGCCGTCGATCTTGAGCACGTCCACCCGCGTTCCCGGCTCGATCACTTCGTCCTCGTCGTAGGTGCGCGCGGACCACACCTCGCCGCCGATCTTCACCGAGCCGCCGTGGCAGTCCACGCGCTCGAGCGCGACCGCGCGGCTGCCCACGAGGGCGGCCACGCCGGTGCGCAGCTGAACCGGCGTGTGGAGGTGCCGGCGGGCGATCGGGCGCAGGACGGCAACCGACGACGCGGCCACCACGATGAAGACCACGAGCTGGAGCGCCACGGCGCCGCCGGCGAGCGCCACCACGGCCGCGACCATCGCGGCGACGGCCAGCGGCCCCAGGAAGAAGCCGAGCGTGAACATCTCGCCCACCGCGAGCCCGCCCGCCGCGATCACCCACCAGACCCAGTCGTCCATGTCTGACCAATTGTGACGGAGAGGCGACGCGGCTCAGGCGCCAACCCCGAGCCGCGCCCGCGCCCCGGTCAGGCGGGTGCGCAGGAGGCCCTGCGCGCGCCGGCTCGTGAGCGCGCAGTTCCCCGGCCGAGACAGCCCCGACTCGGCGATCGATGTGCGCCGGATGTGCCCCGCGTCCAGCCCGGCGGAGCTCGCGATCAGGCACGCGAACTCCCAGCGGCTGACCTCGTCCGCGCCGGCCACGTTGAGGATTCCGGTCTCGTCGCGCTCGGCCAGCTCGAGCAGCGCCGCCGCCAGGTCGCCGACGACAACCGGGCAGCGGACCTCGTCGTCGAAGAACGCCTGCCCCTCCCCGCGCGCCGCCTCGGTGGCGAGCCGCTCGTGCCGCGACGGCTCGGGGCCGCCGTAGATGAGCGAGGTGCGGACTAGCAGCGCGTCCGGGTGGGCGGCGCTCACCGCCTCCTCCGCGTCGGCCTTGGCCTGGCCGTAGCCGGTCACGGGGGTCGGCGGATCCGACTCGTCGTAGGGCGCCCCCTTCGCGCCGTCGAAGATCACATCGCTGGACATGTGGATCAACCTGGCCCCTGCGGCCGCCGCCGCGCGCGCCACCACGGCCGCGCCGTCGACTGTGATCTCGCGGGCGCCGTCGCCGTCCTGCCGGTAGGCCGTGTGGATGACGACCTCGGGGCGCACCCGCTCGACGAGCGAGCGAACGGCCTGCTCGTCGCGCACGTCCAGGCGCGTCCAGTCCACTCCGCCCGGGCCGGCGGCCGCGCCGGAGTGGTGGGTCGCGGCGAGCGGCCGGCCGCGGGCCCGGCGGAGCAGCTCGCCCCCGAGATAGCCGCTCCCGCCCGTGACGAGGAGGGGTCCGGCCATCTAGGGGGTGAGGATCGCCGCCGCGAAGTCGTCGGGGTCGAACGGGCGCAGGTCCTCGAGCGCCTCGCCCACGCCGATCAGCTTCACCGGAACCCCGAGCTCCTGGGCGATCGCGAGGGCGATGCCGCCCTTCGCCGTCCCGTCCAGCTTCGTGAGGGCGATGCCGTCGATGTCCACCGCCTCGCGGAACAGCAGCGCCTGGCGCAGACCGTTCTGGCCGGTGGTGGCGTCGATCGTCAGCAGCGTCTCGTGCGGGGCGCCCTCGATCCGCCCGGCGATCACCTTGCGGATCTTGCGCAGCTCGTCCATCAGGTGCTGCTGGGTGTGGAGGCGGCCGGCCGTGTCCACGATCACGACGTCGTGCCCGCGGGACGTGGCGGCGCCGAGCGCGTCGTAGACCACCGCGCCGGGATCCGAGCCCGCGTCGCCGCGCACGATCTCGCAGCCGGCGCGCTCGGCCCAGGTGGTCAGCTGCTCGGCGGCCGCGGCCCTGAACGTGTCGCCGGCCGCCAGGAGCACCGACCTGCCGAGCTCCTTCTGGAGGTGCCAGGCCATCTTCCCGATCGTGGTGGTCTTGCCGCTCCCGTTGACGCCCGTCATGAGGATCACCGTCGGGCTGCCGCTGAGCGGGATCGTGTCCCCGTCGAGCCGCGCCGTGTCGGCCAGCAGCTCGCGCAGGCGCCGGGTCAGGTCCTCGCCGCCCGTGAGCTCGCCGCCGGCGGCCTCGCCCTCGAGCCGCTCCACGATCTTCGCCGTCGTCGGAGCGCCCACGTCGGCATAGATGAGCGTCTCCTCGAGCCGCTCGAAGGCCTCGTCGTCGAGGGACTGGAACATCGTCGCCTGGAGCTCGGCGCCGAGCGCCTCGCGCGTCTTCGACATGTTCTCGCGGAGCCTGCGGAAGAACCCGCGCCGCTCCTCGTCCTCGGGCGCGGACGCCTCCTCTGGCGCCTCCCCGGTGGCGAACAGCTCCTGCCAGCTTCGAGCCATAAGGGCCCGAGGTTAGGCGGCGGCTTCCTCGATGGTGCGCCCGCCAAGCTTGCGCGACACCACTCGCGAAACGCCATCGCCGCCCATGCTCACCCCGTAGAGGGTGTCGGCGGCGTCCATCGTGCGCTTCTGGTGCGTCACCACGATGAACTGGGCGCGGTCGGCGTAGCGGCGCACGAGCTCGAGGAAGCGGTCGATGTTGATGTCGTCGAGGGCCGCCTCGACCTCGTCGAGGATGTAGAAGGGGCACGGGCGGGCGAGGAACACCGCGAACATGAACGCCAGCGCCACGAGCGACTTCTCGCCGCCCGACAGGAGCGAGAGGCGCTTGGCGGACTTGCCCGGCGGCGTGACCTCGATCTCCACGCCGAGCTCGGGCTCGGCCTCCTCGCCCGGCTCCTCCGGCTCCGGCTCGGCCTCGGTCGCGGGGGCGGCCTCGCCGCCGACGACGGGGCGCGGCGCCTGGTCCGCGCGCACGAGCCGCAGCCGGCCGCGGCCGCCGGGGAACAGGTGCTCCACGACCTCCTCGAAGTTCCTGGCCGCCGCCTCGAACGTCTCCTCGAAGCTCTGCTTGATGCGGCGGTCGGTCTCCTTGATGAGGCTCTCGAGCTCGGCCAGCGCATCCTCGAGGTCGCCGCGCTGCGCCTCGAGCTCCTCGACGTGCGCCACGGCCTCCTCGTACTCCTTGGCCGCGAGCGGATTGACGGGCCCGAGCTGCTCGCGGCGCATGCGGAGGCGCTCGACGCGCGCCTCGAGCGCGCCTCGCTCCTCTTCCGGCAGCGGCTCGGCGCTGGGCTCGGCCTGGAGTCCCAGCCGCTCCGAGATGGCTGTGAGCTCACCGTCCACGTCGGCTGCGGCGTCGCGCGCCTGCTGCGCGGTGACCTCGCCGCTCGTGACCGCCTCGCTGGCGCGCTTCAGCCTGGCCTGCAGCTCGGCCTCCTCATGCGCGCAGGAGCGCAGCGTCGCGGCGGTCTCCTCGCCGGCGGCGGCGCGGGCCTCGAGCTCGGCCGCGAGCGCGTCTCGGCGCGCCTCCACGGCCTCGAGCGCGGTCTGGAGCGCGCGGCCGACCCGCTCGGCGTCGACGCTGAGCGCGCCGTCGGCCTCGATGCCCGCCCGCAGCGAGTCGAGCGTGCGGACACGCTCGGCGCGCTCCTGCTCGGCGCGCTCGGCCATGCGGCGCTCCGCGCGCAGGTCCGCGCTGAGTCCGGCGCGCTGCGCCGCCTCGGGCCCATCGCCGCCGCTCTCGCGCCTGCGGCCCAGGAGCCACTCTGCGCGCTCGGCCCCGTCCGCGGCCTCGGCGTGCTCGCGGGACGCCCGGCGAAGCGCCGCCTCGGCCTCCTCGCGCGCGGTGTCCGCGGCGGCCACGGCCTCGCCGGCACTCTCGACATCGGCCCTTGCGGTCGTCTCCTCGGCCGCGGCGGCCTCGGAGGCGGCGACCAACCCGTCGCGGCGGCCAAGCTCCTCGAGCAGGCGCTCGTTGCCGCCCGCCGCGGCCTGGGAGAGCTCGCCGGTGGCAGCGTCGAAGAGCCGTCCCGCGCGCGTGACGGCCACGCCGCGGAAGGACCCGGAGACCGCGCCGAGCGAGCCGACGACCCAGACGTCGCCGAGCAGCCGCTCGGCCAGCCTCGCCACCCCGCTCTCGGCCTTCACGTGGGCGAGCAGCCTCGTGGCGCCCGGAACGGGGGCCTGACCGGCCGGCCGGCCGTGCGCGCGCGATGCGACGAGCGCTGTCGCGCCGGTGTCGCCCGCCCCGTCGAGCAGCTTCTCCCCGGCCGCGAGGTTGTCCACCACCGCGGCCGTAAGGCGCGCGCCGAGGGCGGCCGCGAGGGCCTGCTCGAAGCCGGCCTCGGCCTTCAGGCCCTCGAGCAGCACCGGCTCTCCGCCGAGTGCCGCTCCGGCCCCGCGAACCAGGCGGTTGAGCGCCGCCAGCTCTGCGCCGGCGTCGGCGGCCCGCGAGCGTGCGGACTCGACGGCGCGCTCGGCCTCACGCCGCCGTGAGCGGGCCTCGTCCGCCGCGCGCTCAGCGGAATCGAGCGCTGCGCGGCGATCCTCGACCGCCGTCTGAAGCTCCGCCACGCGGCCGCGCGTCGCGGCCAGCTCCGCCTCGAGCCCGGCCAGCTCGCGCGCCCGGCGCTCCTCGACGTCCGCGTCGAGCCGCTCCAGCTCGCGCTCGAGCGAGCGGATCCGGTCGGCCGCGCTCAGCGCGTCCCAGGTGGTCCGGGCGGCCTCGTCCCCTTCGGCCGGCGGCTTCGGCAGGTCGGCCTCGTCCAGCGTCGCCCCCTCGTCGGCCCGGTGTGCCGACTCCGCCTCGAGCAGCGCCAGCTGCCGGGCCCGGCGCTCACGCCGCTCGGACGCGGCGGCGGCCTGGTCACGGACGCGCTCGAGCCGCATCTGGATGCGCTCCGCGGCCGAGCCGGCGTCGAAGCGGCCGGCCTGGGTGCGCTCGCGCTCAGCGGACTGCGTGGCGAACGCCCGCTCGGCGGCCTCACGCCGGCCGGCGACCTCGGACAGCAGACGCTCGGCCTCGTCGCGCTCGGACCGCGCCTGCTTCGCGCGCTCCTCGGCGGCCGCCAGCGCGGCGCGCGCCTCGCGCGTCGCGTCGGCCGCAAGCGTCATCCGCGCCTCGAGCGACTGCCGCTCGAGCCGCTCGTGCAGCTCGGCGGCCTCGGCCTGGCGCTTGAGGGGGCGCAGCCGCGAGCGCGCCTCGCGCTCCACGTCGAGCGCGCGCGACAGGTTCTCCTCGGTCCGCTCTAGCTTCAGCTGCGCGCGGCGGCGCCGCTTGCGGTGCTTCCCGAGCCCAGCCGCCTCCTCGATCATCAGCCGCCGCTCGCGCGGCCGCGAGAGCACGATCTGCTCGACCTTGCCCTGCGAGACGACCGAGTGCATCTCCTTGCCGAGGCCGGAGTCGGAGAGCACCTCGAGCACGTCGACAAGCCGGCAGCGGGCTCCGTTCAGGCGGTACTCGCCCTCGCCGTCGCGGTCAAGGCGGCGCACGATCGAGATCTCGGAGAAGTCGGTGGGGAGCGCGCCGTCCGAGTTGTCGATCACTACCTCGACCTCGGCCGAGCTCGAGCCGCCGACGCCGTGGCCGCCCGCGAAGATCACGTCCTTCATCGTCTGGCCGCGGACCGCGAGCGGGCTCTGCTCGCCGAGCGCCCAGAGCACCCCGTCGGTGATGTTCGACTTGCCGGACCCGTTCGGCCCGACGATCACGGAGACGCCCGGCCCGAACTCGAGCTTCGTCCGGGTCGGGAAGGACTTGAAGCCCTTCATCGCGATCGACCTGAGGTGCATCAGCCGGCGGCCCCCTCCTCGAGGGCGTTGAGCGCCTGGAGCGCCGCTTCCTGCTCCGCGCCCTTCTTGGTCTTTCCCTCCCCGCGGCCGAGCTCCTGCCCGGCCACCTCGGCCACGACCACGAAGCTGCGCTCGTGCGCCGGCCCCTGCTCGGCGACCGTGCGGTAGTCGACAAGCTCGGCACGCCGCGCGAGGCGCTCCTGGAGGACCGACTTGTAGTCCACCGGATGCTCGAGCGCCTCGTCGATCTCGTCGGCGAACGAGGCGACCACGGCCGCGCCCGTGCGCTCGAATCCGAACTCGAGGTAGGCCGCCCCGATGATCGCCTCGCAGACCGAGGCGAGCACGCGCTCCGACTCGACCAGCGTCGCGGCGCCGCGGCCGGCTCCGCCCTCGGGAGCCGCCGCGCGCAGGGCGCCGGGCACCCCGAGCCCGACGGCCACCCGCGCGCACGAGGCGCCGCTGACCGCCTGCGCGCGGACCTTCGTCAGGCGCCCGGCGCCGTGGCGCTCGAAGCGCGGGAACAGGTGGGTGGAGACGGCGAGGCTCAGGACCACGTCTCCCAGGAACGCGAGGCGCTCGTACGACTCGGCGCGGTGCTCGACCCACGAGGCGTGGGTGAACACCTGCCGGCGGAGGCTCTCGGGAAGCCCTTCGAGCAGCTCATGGAGCGTCTCACCCTTCGTCGGCATGGGCGGCTACGAAGTCCGCGGCCTGGCCGACCGTGAGGATCTTGGCCGCCTCATCCTCGGGGATGCGGATCCCGTAGCTGTCCTCGAGCTCCACCACGAGCTCGACCAGGTCGAGCGAGTCCGCCTCGAGGTCCTCGCGAAAACGGGTCGCCTCGGCGATCCGGCCGGGATCGACCTCGAGCTCCGTGGCCAGGTGTTCGCGGATGCGCGCCAGCACCTCTTCCCGGTCCATGGGCGTCAGCCGCCGCCGTCGCTCTCGGGCGTCACCTCGGCGACGCTACCAGCGCCTGCGGACCGCAATGCGCCAGCGGCTTCGAGGGCCGCGGCGGTCCGCCCGACCATGTCCTCGTCCACCGCGCGGCGCGCCAGCCCGATGGCGCTCGCGATGCCGCGCGGGCCGAAGCTGCCGTGCGCCACGACGACCGGCTTGCGCAGCCCCAGGAGGATCGCGCCGCCGACGGCCTCGGGATCGAGCTGCTCGCGCAGCCGGCCCACCCGCCCACGGATGAGGAGCCCGCCGACGGCCGACACGGGGCTCGACCTCACCGCCGCGCCGATCGCCTCGCGCATCAGCTTCGACGTGCCCTCCAGGACCTTCAGCGCCACGTTGCCGGTGAACCCGTCCGTCACGACGACGTCGGCGCCCGCGCCGGGGATGTCGAACCCCTCGACGTTGCCCACGAAGTTCAGCCCCCCGCCCGCCTCGATCCGCTCGCGCGCGGCCAGCACGGCCGGGGTGCCCTTGCCCGACTCCTCGCCGACCGACAGGAGGCCCACGCGCGGGCGCTCCCTGGCGTAGACCGCCTCCATGAAGCACGCGCCCATGTACGCGAACTGAACCAGGTGCTCGGGGCGGGCCTCAACGCTGGCGCCGGCGTCGAGCAGCAGCACCGGTCCGCCGGGGATCGGCAGGAGCACGGCGAGCGCGGGCCGGTGCACGCCGCGGAGGCGGCGGACCCGGAGCGTGGCGGCCGCGAGCGTCGGGCCGGTGCTGCCCGCGGAGACGAGCGCCTCGGCGCGCTCCTCGGCCACCGAGCGCGCAGCCTGCACGATCGACGCGTCCGGGCGGGAGCGGACCGCCTGGGCCGGCTCCTCGTGGCCGCCGATCGTGACCGGCGCGTCCACGACCTCCACGTGGCCGTCGCTTGCGCCGACGGCGCTCGCGGGACCGAAGAGAAGGACGTCGAGCCCGGAGCGGCGGGCCCCCTCGGCGACTGCGGCCGGCCCCTGGTCGGCGCCGTTCGCGTCGACCGCGATCACTGGCTAGGAGTCGTCGTCCCCGGCGTCGGACCGCTGGACGACGACCTCGCGCCCCGCGTAGGTGCCGCAGTTGGGGCACACGCGGTGCGGCCGGCGCGGCTCGTGGCAGCGCGGGCAGTGAAGGAGGTGCGGCGCCTCGATCTTGTGCTGGGAGCGCCGCTTGTTCGTCCGCGAGTGGGACTGTCTCTGCTTGGGGACGGCCATGAGCCGACGCAGTCTACTCGAGGCGAAGCTCGCGAAGGGCGGCCCAGCGCGGGTCGGGCTCGCGCTCGTGGGCATGGTCGGGCGCCGCTGTGTTGAGGTTCTCGCCGCAGACCGGGCAGAGGCCTCTGCACTCGTCCGTGCAGATGATCTGCGTGGGGAGCGCCAGCGCGAGCGCGTCGCGCGCCCATGCGGCGATATCGAGCTCCTCTCCGTCCAGGTAGGGCGAGCTGAGCTCCTCGCCCCCGCCGGGCTGGTCGATCTCGCGCGCGTCGACCATCACCTCGTGGTCGGCGGGCTCGAGGCAGCGCATGCAGGGGCCCTCGAGATCCGCGCCGAAGCGCAGCCTCAGCGAATAGCCGCTCGTGGTGTGCGCGACGTCGAGCACCGCGTCCACGGAGTCCTCGCGCACCACGTAGCGCTGCCCGCCGAACTCGAAGCCCCCGACCGGCACCTGAAGCTCCAGCCGCCTGCCCTCGCCAGAGGTGAGTGACAGCCGGCCGAGGTCGAAGATCTCGGTTCGCTGACCCATGCGGCCGAGATTAGCGCCGCGCTCCGGGGACCTGCATGCGTTCACCGGCCATATCCCAGGAAACGTCTGCAGCCCCCGTGGGTCTGCGGTCTGCGGGCCGTGGCGGGCGGAGGACCCGCCGCTCAGCCGCCCACGCCGATGAGCTCGATCCGGTACCCGTCCGGGTCGCGGACGAAGCAGATCAGCGGTCCCTCGGTGCGGCCGCCCGGGCGGTACGGCGGCTTCTCCGGCTCGATGCCCTCGGCGCCGAGCGTGTCGAGGGTCTCCTCGATGTCGTCGACCGCGATGGCGATGTGGTTGTAGCCCGTGCCGAGCTCGTAGGAGTCGACGCCGTGGTTGTACGTCAGCTCGAGGCGCGGGTCCTCACCGGGCAGCCCCATGAAGACGTTGACGGCCTCGTCGCCGATCGGCATCCGGGCGACCTCCTGGAAGCCGAGCTTCTCGTAGAAGGCGACCGACCGGTCGATGTCGCCGATCCGGTAGCAGGTGTGGAGGTAAGAGGGCACGCGCGGAGGCTACCTGGCATCTGCGCGGCGATGCCCTCAAGTGCGAGAGCCACGCCCCTCACTAGGAGGAGCGTGGCTCGATGCACTTCCATGACTCTCTGGTGAGTCGGCTACTCAGCCTCGGTCCGTGGCCACCCTCCGTAGACCGGTTCCGAGACCAATGAGTCCAAGCGCGACGACCAACAGGTACGGAGCCTGGCTGCCGGTGAACGGCAGCGACCCCGCTGCGGTCGCCTCCACGGGGGCGGACTCGCCGCCACTGCTGGGGACGCTGGAACCACCCGGCGTCTCCTCGCCCGCTTCGGACTCGGGGAGAACTTCGCCTTCCTCGCCTCCCGGCGTCTCGCCACCGTTCGGAGGCGTCTCGCCACCGTTCGGGGGAGTCTCGCCGCCAGGGGGCGTCTCGCCACCGGGCGGGGTCTCCCCGCCAGGGGGTGTTTCGCCACCAGGAGGCGTCTCGCCGCCAGGAGGTGTCTCGCCGCCAGGAGGAGTCTCGCCACCGGGCGGGGTCTCCCCACCTGGAGGCGTCTCCCCACCGGGGGGCGTCTCGCCACCGGGCGGGGTCTCCCCACCTGGAGGCGTCTCCCCACCGGGCGGGGTCTCCCCGCCAGGAGGCGTCTCACCGCCGGGCGGGGTTTCCCCACCAGGCGGAGGCGTCTCACCACCGGGCGGGGGCTTGTGCCCGCCCGGAGGCGTCTCCCCACCGGGCGGGGGCTTATGCCCGCCCGGAGGCGTCTCCCCACCGGGCGGAGGGGTCTCCCCGCCGGGTGGTGGCTTGTGCCCGCCACCGGGCGGCGTCTCGCCGCCTGGGGGCTGCTCTTCCTCGCAGGGCTGCTCCTCGTCGGTTCCTTCCGACGGGGGCGGCCCGCCACCCTCTTCGGGTGGTGGAGTCCCTTCCGGGCCGTGCCAGCCAGGGCTGCCGTGATCGGAGTCCGGCTTGTCGCCGTGATCCCATCCGTTGTCTCCGTAGCCGGACCCGGAATCACCGTGGTCCGACCCGGAGTCGCCGTGGCCGGACCAGGACTTGCCGTGGTCCGAGCCTCCGTAGCCCTGAGACGAGTGGCCGCCGCCGGCAAATGCGTCGCCGGCGCTCACCAAGGAGAGCCAGAGCGCGCAGGCAAGCACGGACAGCCAGATGGCCGTCCGCCGCGTGCCCGTGGCACTCGGCTCGGAAAGGTGCATACATTCTCCCTTCGCGGGTTGAATAGGCGGCAAAGACGGGGACGGCCGAACCCACCCGGCCTACCCCGCGGAAGGGGATGAGTGAAACAGCAATGTCGGATGTCTTGCCCCGGTAACCCGTGCAAAAGGTCCCAAATTGCGCTCAAAACGCGACTAGAGCGCGGAATTGGCGCCGAACACGGCGCAGGCGGAACCTGAGCTGAGGGTGTAACCGGCCGTAACGCGGCCGGCGAGACGGCCGCGCCGGCTCGCCACGCTCTAAGAGACTTCGGCTTCCTCGCGGCCCTGGAGCCGGTCGCGGCCGCGCTGTACGGCCGCGATGAACTTCGTGAGGTTGACCTCGAGCGTGTTGAGGATGTCGTCCGCGTAGTCCTCGGCGCCGAGCCGGATCTCGCGCTCGCGGGCGCGGGCGTCCTCGATGATCTCCTCGGCCTGGCGCTCGGCCTGCTTGACGATCTCCTCCTCGCCGATCAGGCGCACCTGCTCCTCGCGCGCCTCGCGCACGATGCGCTCGGCCTCGCGCTTCGCCTCGGCGAGCATCTCCTGCCGCTCCTTCACGATCCAGCGCGCCTGCTTGATCTCCTCGGGGATCGTGGCGCGCATCTGGTCGAGGATGTCGTAGACCTCCTCTTTGTCCACGCGCACCGTGTCGGTGAGCGGGACGACCTTGGCGTTGTGAATCGTGTCGTCGAGCTTGTCGATCAGGACCAGGACGTCCATGGGCTCAGCTCCCCCAGTTCTTCAGCGCTTTAGCTCTTCCTGCAACCGGGCAGCCACGGCGTCGGGCACGAGCCCGCTGATATCGCCGCCGAACATGGCCAGTTCCTTGATGCCGCTGGACGACAGGAAGCTGAATTGCGGGGCGGCCATCAAATAGATGCTCTCGATGTCGGGCGCCATCTTCCGGTTGAGCTGGTTCATCTCGAACTCGTACTCGAAGTCCGAGATCGCCCGCAGCCCTTTGACGATGGCCTTGGCCCCGTGCTCACGGGCGAAATCGACGAGGAGCGTATCAAAGGGTTTTACCTGCACATTCCCCAAATCCGCGGTCGCGTCGCGGATGAAGCCGACGCGCTCCTCCGCGGAGAAGAGGGTCTTGGCCTTCCGGACCGGCTGATTCACCACGCCCACGATCACGTGGTCGAACACCCCGGAGGCGCGCCCGATGATGTCGAGGTGCCCCATCGTCATCGGGTCGTAGGACCCGGGCAGGACGGCCGTGCCGCCGTTGCGCTCAGCCATGGATCGCGATGCGGGTGTCGCCGTAGGTCCGCTCGCGCGCCAGCGGGAGCGTCAGTTCGAGCGGGGTGCGCTTGCTTGATTCGGTCACGATCAGGGCGTCCTCGTCCAGCACCGCCGGCAGGGCCGCGGAGAGCGGACCCGCGAGACGGGGAGCGGAATCATATGGCGGGTCGAGAAAAACGAGGTCGAACACCTCGTCGCACGACGCCAGGAACCGCAGGACGTCCTGCCGCCGCACGTCCGCCGCGCCGGCGCCCACGGCCTCGAGGTTGCGCCTGATCGCCGCCACCGCGGCGGCGTCGCGCTCGACGAAGACGGCCCGCTCGGCACCCCGCGAGAGCGCCTCGATCCCCAGCGCGCCGGACCCGGCGTAGAGGTCGAGCACGCGGGCGCCGCTCACGTCGGCCAGCATCGAGAAGAGCGCCTCGCGAACCCGGTCGGCGGTCGGCCGCGTCGAGCGCCCGCGGGGCGCCTGGAGCCGGCGCCCCCGGAACTCGCCGGCGACCACCCTCATGCCGGGATCGGGTCGAGCTCCGACCCGAAGCGCGCCACCACGGCGTCGCGCAGCAGGGCGTTCTCGGGCTCGGCCAGCTCGGGGTCCGAGCGCAGCAGCTCGTCCGCGCGGTCGCGCGCCTTCGCCAGCAGGGCGGTGTCCTCGGGCAGGCGCGCCACGCGCAGCTCCGGGAGGCCGTGCTGGCGCGTGCCGAGCACGTCGCCGGCGCCGCGGATCTCGAGATCCACCTCGGCGAGCCGGAAGCCGTCGTCCTCGTTCGCGATCGCCTCGAGGCGCGGCAGGGTCGCGTCGCCGAACAGGATGCAGATCGAGCTGTGCCCGCCGCGGCCCACGCGCCCGCGCAGCTGGTGGAGCTGGGAGAGCCCGTAGCGCTCGGCCGCCTCGATCAGCATCACCGTTGCGTTCGGAACGTCGATCCCGACCTCGATCACGCTCGTGGCCACGAGCACGTCGGCGTCGCCGTTGGCGAACGCCTCCATCGCCGCCTGCTTGGCCTTCGAGGGCATCTGCCCGTGGATCAGCTGCACGCGCTGCTCCCGGAACTCCGTCGAGCGGAGGCGTTCGAACTCGGCCGTGGCGGCCTTCGCCTGGAGCGCCTCGGACTCCTCGACGAGCGGGCAGACGACGAAGCACTGGCGGCCCGCGGCGATCTCCTCGCGGATGCGCTCGTAGGCCCGAGACCGCGCACGCGTGCCGTCGACCACGTGGGTCTCCACCGGGCGGCGCCCGGCGGGCAGCTCGCGCAGGGCGGTCGCGTCGAGGTCGCCGTATGCGGTGAGCGAGAGCGTGCGCGGGATCGGGGTGGCGGTCATGTGGAGGGAGTGCGGGGTGAGCCCCTCGGGCGCCTTCGCGTCGAGCGCGGCGCGCTGGCGGACGCCGAAGCGGTGCTGCTCGTCCACGACCACGACGGCGAGGTCGCGGAACTCGACCGTGTCCTCGATCAGCGCGTGCGTGCCGACGAGCAGCTGGAGCGCTCCGCTGCCGAGCGCGCCGAGCAGGTCGCGCCGGCGGGCGGCCGGCGTCGAGCCGGTCAGGAGCTCGAGCGGAAGCGCTCCGCCCAGCAGCCGGTCGAGCGTGCGGTGGTGCTGCTCGGCGAGCGTCTCCGTGGGTGCCATCAGCGCCGCCTGCGCGCCGTTCTCGACCGCGCGCAGCATCGCGTGCAGGGCCACCACGGTCTTGCCCGCGCCCACCTCCCCCATGAGCAGCCGCTGCATCGGCCGCTCGCGCGCGAGGTCCTCGTCGATCTCCGCCATCGCCCGCTTCTGGTCGCCGGTGAGCTCGAAGGGGAGCGACCAGCGCCAGCGGTCCACCACGACGCCGCGCGCCGCGAGCGGCCGGGCGCGGCGGCTCTGGCGGTTCGCCCGGCGGCGGCCGGCGAGCGCGAGCTGGAGCAGGAGCAGCTCCTCGAAAGCGAGGCGGTGGCGCGCGCCCTCCTCGTCGGACTCGCTGTCGGGGAAATGGGCGCCGGCCAGCGCGGCCGCGCGCTCGGCGAGCCGCTCGTCCACCCGCAGCCGCGCCGGGAGCGGCTCGGGTGTGATCAGGAAACGGCCGCGGGCGTCCCAGACGAGCGAGCGCAGCCTGCCCGAGCTGAGCCCCTCCGCGGCCGGGTGCACGGGCACGAGGCCGACGGTGTGGACCGGGGCGCCCTCTCCGCCGAGCGACTCGTGCTCGGAGACCCAGAACTCGCCGCGCCGGCGCAGGCGCCCGTGAAGCAGCAGCTGCGACCCCTCGCCCAGCTGGCGCGCGACCCAGGGCTGGTTGAACCAGACGGCCACGACCGGCCCGCTCGCGTCGGCCGCACGCGCCTCCACCCGCTTGCGGCGGCGGTCGCGCATCGGCCGCACGCTGACCGAGCGCACGGCCACCGCGATCGTCGCGTCCTCCCCGATCGCGAGGTCTGCGACCGTGCGCACGTCGCGGCGGTCGCGGTGCGAGTGCGGCAGGTGCTCGACGAGGTCCGCGTAGGTCTCGATGCCGAGGCTCTTGAGCGCCTTGCCCGGCGCGCCGGGGAGGGACACCGGGTCCGCCAGCGCCTCGGGGCGCGGGTACGAGCGGACCGGAGCGGAGCGGAGCTCCTCGTCCGTCAGCTCTTCGGTCGACGCGAAGGCGGTCGGGCGGAAGCAGCCGGCTCGGCCGGCTGCGCACCGACTATCTACTCCGCGCAGAGCAGCCACCACCAGGCGGGTTGCCCGCCCTCGTGGTACTCGACCTCCACCCCGTCGGGCACGTGCGCCTCGACCCACTCGCGGTCGAGCGGAGCGCCGTCGCCGGCCAGACAGGTCAGGAGCTCGGTGCCGCCGGCGAGCTGCTCGAGCGTGGCGGCGAGCGTCCGCTCGGGGTCGCCCCAGGCCACGAGGTCGCCCCCGAAGTAGCCCACGGCCTCGCCGCGGTGGAAGCGGCCGCGGGCGTCGTCACGCGCGGCGGGCGCGACGCCGCCCACGCGCAGCGCTTCGGCCGCGCGCCCGACGGCGTCGGCGTTCGCGTCGGAGCCCGCCGACGGGTCGAAGGCGAGCAGCGCAGCGAGCCCCTCCTGCGGGGCCGTGGTCGGGACCACCCGGGCGGGCTTGTCGGACAGCTCGGCCGCGCGCTCGGCGGCGAGGATGACGTTGGGGCTGTTGGGGAGCACGAGCACCTCGTCGCCACCCGCCGCGTGCACGCCCGCGAGCAGCTCGTAGGTCGACGGGTTCATCGTCGCGCCGCCGTCCACGACCAGCACGCCGAGCTCCTCGTAGAGCCGCCGTACGCCGGGGCCGCTCGCGACCGCGACGACCGTGCACGTGGCGTCCGTGACGCGGGCGCGCTCCATGAGACGCGCGCTCCGCTCGGCGACCTGGTCGTGCATGTCCGCCACGTCGAAGCGAGAGACCTCGCCGGCGCCGTCGAACACCGCCACGGCGCGCTCGGGATCGTCCGTGTGCAGGTGGACGCGGAGCGTGCGGTCGTCGCCGACCACCAGCACCGAGTCGCCCATCGCCTCGAGGCCCGGGACGAACGAGCCGGCATCCAGCCCGGCGCCGGTGACGGCGAAGTTGGTGCAGTAGCGGAAGCTCGACGACTCGTGCTCGGGCCGGTGGAGGGCCGCCGGGGCGTAGTGGTGCTCGAGCTCCGGAGCCGCGCTGCCGCGCAGGGCGGCCAGGCAGCCGGCGACGATCACGGTCAGCCCGTAGGCGCCGGCGTCGACGACGCCGGACTCGCGCAGGATCGCGAGCTGCTCCGGGCCGCGGTCCACGGCCTCCTTGCCGGCCTCGAGCGCGTTCTGGAGGACCTCCGCGAGCAGCTCGTCCTGCTCCGCCGCGCTGGCGCCCGGGCCGAGCCGCTGGGTGTCCATGTGGGCGAGGTCGTGCGCGACGCGGCGGGCCATCGCCCGCACGGTGGTGAGCATCGTGCCCTCGGCGGGGTCGCGGACCGACGCGTACGCGGCGTCGGCGGCGCGCGCGAACGCGGCGGACACGAGCACGGGGTCCACGAGCTCGCCGTGGCGGCTGGCCAGCTCCTCCGCCGCCCCGCGGACGATCTGGGAGAGGATCACGCCGCTGTTGCCGCGCGCGCCCAGCAGGGCGGCGCGCGCGACGGCCGCGACGATCTCGTCGCGGCCGTGCTGGTCGAGCGGCTGCCCGTTCATCCGGTTCAGCTCGTCGAGCACCGCGCGCATCGTCAGCGCCATGTTGTCCCCGGTGTCGCCGTCCGCGACCGGGAACACGTTCAGGTCGTTGACCTCCTGGCGGCGGTTCTCGAGCTCCGCCAGCGCGGCGGCGACCACGCGCCGAAAACGGACCAGGCTTTCGTCGGGCACGTCGTGTTTGTACACCGCCGGGCGGCGGCGTTACCCGATCAGAGTGCCTTCGTGACCTTGGAGGCCTTGAGGCAGCGAGTGCAGACGTACTCGCGCCGGGGCGTCCCGTTCACGCTGATCCGCACCTTCTGGAGGTTCGGATTGAAGCGCCGCTTCGTGGCGACCATCGAGTGGCTCCGGCTGTTGCCGAAGGCGGGGCCCTTCCCGCACGAGTAGCAGACCTTGGACACGGCGGATGAGGGTACCAGCGCCGCGGCGCACTACCCTGCGACGCGTGCACCGGCTTCCGCTCGCCCTGCTCATCGCGCTGACGGCGCTGCTCGCGGCGTCGGTCCCCGCGCAGGCCGCGAAGAATCGCTGGATACAGAAGAAGGCCCCGCTCAACATCGCCCACCAGGGCGGCGAGGACGAGTTCCCGTCCAACACCCTCTACGCGTTCCGCAGGGCCGTGCGCGCCGGGGCCGACATGCTCGAGCTCGACATCGGCGTCACGAAGGACGACAAGGTCATCGTCATGCACGACACGACGGTGGACGGCAAGACGAACGGGACCGGCAACGTCTCGTCGCTCACGCTCCGGAGGATCAAGCGGCTGGACGCCGCCTACTGGTTCGCGCCGAAGGCCGAGTCCCACTACAGCCACGAGCTCCGCGCCTCCGCCTACAGCTTTCGCGGGATCGCGACGGGTAGGCGCAAGCCGCCGCGCGGATACCGGCGCTCCGACTTCAGGGTGCCGACCCTCCGCGAGGTGATGCGGGCATTCCCGCACACGCCTATCAACGTCGAGATCAAGGGCCGCACCCCGGAGGAGGACCCGGCCGAGTACCTCTACAACGCGAGGGTGCTCGCCAAGCTCCTCAAGGGGACCAGGCGGCGCGACCTGATCGTCGTCTCGTTCCAGCAGCCCGCCGTCGACCGCTTCCACGCGCTGGCCCCGAAGATCGACGTGGCGCCGGGCATCGGCGACGCCGCCAGCTGGGTCCTCGCGAACGATCAGCCGGGGCCGGGCACGGTCGCCTTCCAGGTGCCGATCACCTACAGCGGCCTCGCCGTCACGAGCGTCGAGAACGTCGCGCGGGCGCACCGCCAGGGCTTCGCGTGGCAGAACTGGTTCTCGAGCGATGACAGCGACGCGCCAGCCACGTGGCGGAAGCTCATCGACATGTGCGTCGACGGGACGATGACCTCGCGGCCGCGGGCGTACGAGCGCGTGCTCCGGGCGCACCCGCGGCCCAGGCGCTGCCGCTAGGCCGAGGCGGCTAGCTCTCGGCCTTCTGCTTCAGGCCCTCGGCCGCGTTCCCCAGGAGGAAGTCGCGCACCGCCGTCTCGGCCGGGCCGCGCAGCAGCAGGCCGAGCATCCGCCCCGGGTCGGCCTCGAGGCCGTAGGTGGCCCGGGTCAGTCCCGAGCGGAGCTCCTCGAAGGCCCACCAGCCGATCAGCGACTTCGTGTCGCCCTTCTCCTGGACCCAGCGGATGGCGGTGTGCGGCTCGTACGAGAAGCGCAGCGTCGCCTTGACGGTCTTCACCTTCGCGTCGGACTCCGTCTCCACGAGCACGGCCCGGCGCTCGGCGTCGCGCTCGAGCACTTCGACGTCCTTGAGCGACCCCTGCCACTCGGGCGCGTTGTCGATGTCGGCCGCGATCGCGAAAACCGTCTCTATCGACGCCTCGATCTCGACGCTTCGATCTCCCTTGATGATCCCCATGGCGGCGACTCTATAGCGGAAGCACCGGGCTCGGCCGGGTGCGACGCAGGCGTGGCGCTCAGGCGGCGGCCAGCACCTCGCGGAACGCGCTCAGGGCCGTCTCGGTGCCCTCGCGGTCCACGTCGAGGTGCGTCACGAACCGGATGCGGCCGCGGCCGGCGGAGCTGATCCGCACGCCGGCCTCGGACATCGCGGCGATCACGGCGCCCGGGTCGGGCACGGAGGCGATCACGATGTTCGTCTCCTGCGGCAGCACGTCCACGCCCAGCTCACGCAGGCCGTCGGCGAGGATGCGCGCGTTCTCGTGGTCCTCGGCGAGGCGCTCCACGTTGTGGTCGAGCGCGTAGAGGCAGGCGGCCGCCAGCATCCCCGACTGGCGCATCGAGCCGCCCAGCATCTGCTTCCAGCGCCAAGCCTCCTCGATCAGCTCGCGCGAGCCGCACAGGACCGCGCCCACCGGGGCGCCGAGCCCCTTCGAGAAGTCGAGCCAGGCCGTGTCGAACCCCGCCGCGTAGTCCGCGGCGCTCACGCCCGACGCGACGACGGCGTTCAGCAGCCGCGCCCCGTCCAGGTGCGCGCGCAGGCCGTGCTCGCGGGCGACGCCGAGCACCGCCTCGATCTGCCGGAGCGGCCACACCCGCCCGCCGCCCATGTTGGTGGTCTGCTCGACGGACACGCAGCGCGAGCGCGGCATGTAGCGGTCGTCCGGCCAGAGCGCCTCCTCCACCTGCTCGGCCGTGAACATGCCGCCCTCGCCCGGGAGCCGGTTGACCATCGCGCCGGCCAGCTCGGCGGGCCCGCCCGCCTCGGCGACGATCGGGTGCGACCACTCGTGCAGCAGGAGCTCGTCCCCGCCCGCCCGGATGTGGAGCCGGAAGCCGATCCCGTTGCACATCGTCCCGCTCGGCAGGAACAGGCCTGCCTCGTGGCCGAGCAGCTCGGCCACGCGCTCCTGGAGGCGGTTCGTCGTGGGGTCGAGCTTCGCCTGCTCGTCCCCGACCTCGGCGGACGCGATCGCCTCGCGCATGCCGCGGCTCGGCCGCGTCTGGGTGTCGCTGTACAGGTTGATCATCCGGATCCGAGCTCGCGCCGCAGCGCCGCCATGTGAACCACGGCGCGGGCCGCGTCCTCGCCCTGGTGGCGCTTGCCGTCGCCGGTGCGGGCTAGGGCCTGCTCCATCGTGTCGACGGTCAGCACGCCGAACGAGCACGGCACGCCGGTGTCGAGCGAGACGCGCGCGATGCCGCTCGCGGCCTCCTGGCAGACGTAGTCGTAGTGGTCGGTCTCACCACGGATCACGGCACCGAGGCAGGCGACGCCGGCGTAGCGGCCGGACTCGGCGCAGAACTTAGCGGCGAGGGGCAGCTCGAAGGCGCCGGGCACGTCGAACACGTCGACCTCGGCGCCGGCAGCCTCGAACACGAGCCGCGCCCCGTACTCGAGCCGCATCGCCAGGTCCTCGTAGAAGCGGCCGACGCAGGCCGCGAAGCGGTCCGGCTTGCTCATTCGTGCGCGCGCGGTGCCGGGCCCTGGCCGTAGACGTCGGCATCCTCGGCGCGCTCGCGGTCGTGGATGCGCTCCTCGAGGATCATCTCCTCGTCGAGCGCGAGGCCCTGGTGGTGCAGCAGGTGCCCCATGCGCTCCTTCTTCGCGCGCAGGTACTCGCGGTTGTGCTCGCCGGGGGCGTGCTCGATCGGGACCTGGTCGGTGACCGTGAGGCCGTAGCCCTCCAGGCCGACGATCTTCTTCGGGTTGTTCGTCAGCAGGCGGATCGAGCTGAGGCCGAGGTCCACGAGGATCTGAGCGCCGATGCCGTAGTCGCGCAGGTCGGCGGGCAGGCCCAGCTGGACGTTCGCGTCGACCGTGTCGAGGCCCTCCTCCTGGAGCCGGTAGGCGCGGAGCTTGTTGAGGAGACCGATGCCGCGCCCCTCCTGGGCGAGATACAGCAGGACCCCGCGGCCCTCCTGCTGGATTCGCAGCATGGCGTCCTCGAGCTGCTGGCCGCAGTCGCAGCGCAGCGAATGGAACACGTCGCCGGTCAGGCACTCGGAGTGAACCCGCACGAGCACGTCCTCCTCGCCGGCGATGTCGCCGCAGACCATCGCCACGTGGTGCTTCTCGTCGACGAGCGAGCGGTAGCCGACCACGTCGAAGTCGCCGAACTGCGTCGGCAGTTGCGCCTCGGCGACCCGCTCCACGAGCTTGTCGTGGCGGCGCCGGTACGCGATCAGGTCGGCGACGGTGATCATCTTGAGGTCGTGCTCGGCGCAGTAGCCGACCAGGTCGTCGACGCGCGCCATCGTGCCGTCGTCGTTCATGACCTCGCAGATCACGCCGGAGGGGTTGAGCCCGGCGAGGCGCGCCAGGTCCACGGCCGCCTCGGTCTGGCCGGTGCGCTCCAGCACTCCGCCGGCCTTCGCCTTGAGCGGGAAGATGTGGCCGGGCTGGACGAGGTCGGCGGGCCGCGCGTTCGGGTCGATCGCCACCTGGATCGTGTGCGCCCGGTCGTGGGCCGAGATGCCGGTGGTGATGCCCTCGCGCGCCTCCACGGAGACGGTGAAGGCCGTCTGGAACGGCGACTCGTTCTTCGCCGCCATCAGGTCGAGCCCGAGCTCGTCGCAGCGGCCGGGTGTGAGGGCCAGGCAGATGAGCCCGCGCCCGTGCTTCGCCATGAAGTTGATCGCATCGGGGGTGGCGAACTGGGCGGCGAGCGTGAGGTCGCCCTCGTTCTCGCGGTCCTCGGCGTCGCACACGACGACCATCCGGCCCTCGCGGACGTCCTCGATCGCCTCCTCGATGGTGCTGAACGGCGAGCTCACCGCGCCACCGCCTTCTCCACGTACTTGGCAAACACGTCCACCTCCAGGTTGACACGCCGGCCCGGCTCCGCCGCGCCGAGCGTCGTGCGCTCAAGGGTCTCTGGGATCAGCGACACGGAGAAGCCGCTGCCGTCCACCTCGGTCACCGTGAGCGATACGCCGTCGACGGCGATCGAGCCCTTCTCCACCACGTAGCGCAGGAGCTCCGGCGGCGCCGCGACGCGCACGACGCGCGCGAAGCCGGCGTCGTCGGTCCGCTCGACCTCCCCCACCCCGTCCACGTGACCCTGCACCACGTGCCCGCCGATGCGGTCGCCGGCCCGCAGCGGCAGCTCCAGGTTGACCTCGTCGCCCGCGGCTAGCGGCCCTAGCGAGCTGCGCTCGAGCGTCTCCGCCATCAGGTCCGCGGCGAACGTCCGCCCGTCGGGGTCGCGGGCCGTGAGGCACACGCCGTTCACCGCGATCGAGTCCCCGCCCGCGAGCTCGGAGGCGAGGCGGGTCCGCACCCGGAGGCGGGCGCCCGGCCCGTCCTGCTCCACGACCTCCACCGTCCCCTTGTCCGCGACCAGCCCGGTGAACACCGGCTCACCACTCCGCCAGGCGCGCCACGATCAAGACGTCGTCGTCGATGCGCTCGGTCTCCACCGAGAGCGCGCGGGCCGCGCCCGCGATCGCCTCGGCGCCCAGGCCCTCGATGACCGTCTTTGCGTCACGGCCGCCCGCGAGCACCGGGGCCACGAAGATCCGGGCCTCGTCGATCTCCCCCGCCTCGAGGAACGCGCCGGCCAGATGCGGGCCACCCTCGAGCAGCAGCGACTGCACGTCGCGCGAGCCGAGCTCGTCGAGCGCGTGCGCCACGCGCGCCGACTCGTTCTCGCCCGTGGCGACGATGACGTCCACGCCCGCGCTCTCGAGCGCCTCGACGGAGGTCCGCGCCGCGGCGCGCGAGGCCACGAGCGTGAGCGGGACCTCCGAGACGCCCTGGACGAGCTTGCTCGCGACCGGCAGGCGCGCCTCCGAGTCGAAAACCACGCGGCGCGGCTGGTGCGACACCCCCTCGATCCGTGCGGTGAGCTGCGGGTCGTCGGCGAGCGCGGTGCCGATCCCGACCGCCACGGCGTCCGACTCCGCGCGCCAGCGGTGCGCGCGGGCGCGGCTGGCGGCGCCGGATATCCACTGCGAGTCGCCCGTGCGGGTTGCGACCTTGCCGTCGAGGGTCATCGCGGACTTGAAGACGACCAGCGGGCGCCCCGTGCGCGCGTGCTTGCGGAAGGGCTGGTTCAGGAGGCGCGCGGCGGCCGCCACGTCCCCGTCGAAGAACTCGACCTCGATGCCCTCGTCGCGCAGGATGCCGGGGCCGCGGCCGTTCGCCTTCGACGTCGGGTCTTCCGACGCGACGACGACGCGGGTGATCCCGGCCTCGAGGATGGCGTCGGTGCAGGGCGCCGTCCGGCCGTGGTGCGCGCAGGGCTCGAGCGACACGTACATCGTGGCCCCGGCCGTGTCCTCCCCGCAGGCCGCGAGCGCCACGCGCTCCGCGTGCGGCTCGCCCGGGCCGGCGTGGAAGCCCTCCCCGATCACCCGGCCGCGCTGGACCACGACGGCGCCCACGAGCGGGTTCGGGCTTGTGTGGCCACGCGCCTCCGAAGCGAGCTCGATGCTCCTCCTGAGGTGGCGCGTGTCGCGCTCTGTGGCCGCTGTCTCGGGCATTTCGCGTGGTCGCGCGAGCCCGGTTGACTCGCGAGTCAACAGTACCAGCGGTCACTAGATTGCCCGGGGTGCAACGGGCCTTGCCAAGGCTGCTGCTCGGGCTCATCCTCGTCGCCGGGCTCGCGCTGCGGCTCTGGAACAACGACTACGGCCTGCCCTACGTCTGGAGCATCGACGAGGGCTCCCACTTCGCCAACAAGGCCGTCGAGATGTTCTGGCAGGACCTGGATCCCGGCTATTACGAGAACCCGGCCGCCTACACCTACCTGCTCTACGGGCTGCTGCGGGTCATGTACGGGCCGCTCGGCTGGCTCTTCGACCTGCCCTACGGGAACGTGACCGCGCAGTTCGCGAAGGACCCGACGCAGATCTGGGAGGTGGCGCGCACCCTGGCGGCGTTCCTCTGCATGCTCGGCGTGGCGGTCACGTACTGGGCGGCCCGCCGGCTCTGGGGCGTCCGCGAGGGGCTCGTGGCCGCGGCCGTGCTCGCGTTCGCGTTCCTGCCGGTGGCCTACTCGCGCGTGGCGGTGACCGACGTCGGGGCGCTGATGGGCGTGGGGCTCGCGCTCTACGGGGCCGTGCGGTCCTACGAGGACGGCCGGCTCGGGCACTATGCGCTCGCGGGCGCCGGCGCGGGACTCGCCGGGGCGTTCAAGTACACGGCCGGGCTGGCGCTCCTGCCGCTCGCCGTCGCCGCGCTCGCCCGTGTCCGCGGCGACCGGCTGCGCGCCGTCGGGGGCGTGGCGCTCGGCACGGGCGTCGCGGCCCTGGTCTTCCTCGTGCTCAACCCGTTCGTGCTCGGCTCGTTCGACGCGTGGTGGGACGACCTGCGCGATCAGGCCGAGGTGGCGTCCGACCAGCCGAAGCCGGGCCAGGAGGACGGCGGGATCGCCTACTACCTGGACAGCCTCACCTGGGGGCTCGGCTGGGCACTCGCCGTCGCGGCGCTCGCGGGCGCCGTCCTCGAGCTGCGCCGCGACCTGGTGCGCGGCCTGATCCTGATCGCGATCCCGATCGCCCTCTTCGCCTATCTCAGCTTCCAGGCGCGCTACTTCGGGCGCTGGCTGCTGCCCGCCTACCCGGCGCTGGCGATGCTCGCGGCCGTGGCCCTGGTGCGAGCCGTGCAGGCGGTTCCCGCGCGGCGGCGCGGGCTCGCGCTCGCGGGGCTGACTGCGCTCGCGCTCGCCCAGCCCGTGGCCGCCGACGTCCGGAGCGCGCTGGTGCTCGGGCGCGAGGACACGCGCATCCAGGCGCGCGACTGGCTCGAGGAGAACTACCCGCCGGAGCTGCGGGTGGCGATCGAGCCGGCCGTCCCCGGGCGCTACTACCGCTCCAACCCGTCCGGCCGGCTCCCTGCCTGGATGGGCCGGTGTCCCGAGCGGGACGGCTGGACCGAGCCCGGGTTCACGTACACGGCCGAGGACGGCCGGCGCGTCTGCGTCCGGTTCAAGCCCGGCCAGTTCGCGCGCCCGGACGGCGGCGTGCGCGCGTCCGCCTATCACCTGGTGCTGCGCCCGGGCGTGATCGACGACCTGCGCCGCTACGGCTACTGCCTGGTGATGACCCTCGACGTGGTCCGCCAGCGGGCGCTCGAGACCGGCGACCCCGACGTGCGCGCCTACTACGACCGGCTCGACAGGGACGCGCGGGTCGTGCGCGAGTTCAGCCCCTACGACCCGGGGGCCGGGCCGGTTCCCTTCAGCTTCGACCTCTCCTACAACTACTACCCGACCGCCTACCGGCGCCCTGGGCCGACGGTCCGGCTGTACCGGCTGCGCGACTGCCGGCAGCGCTACGGAGCGCCGCTGATCCGCATTCCGAAGGTCCGCGAGCTGCCGCCGTTCGCGCCGCGCGAGCAGGGCGTGGAGGGCGAGGAGACGTGAGCGCCGTTCGCTACGCTCGCCTGCGGCCCTCTCCCGTTCCCGATGAGAATCCCCGCCTCCGACAGACCGCCGCCGTGCCGCTGAGCAGGCGGCGCTTCCTACAGGCGGGAGCGGCGGGGGCGGCCGGCGCCGCACTGCTGTCGAACGCCGGCTGCGACGTGCCGACGGCCGACGCCGACGAGCCGACCAACGTCCTTCTCCTGATCGTCGACAGCCTGCGTCCCGACCACGTCGGCGCGTACGGGTCGCCGAAGATCCACACCCCGAACATCGACTCGCTGGCGGCCGGCGGGCTTCGCTTCAATCGCGCGTTCCCGGAGGCGATGGTCACCCTCCCCGCTCGCCGCTCGATCTTCACGAGCAGGCGGATCTTCCCGTTCCGGAACTTCGTGCCGAACCCGGAGCTGGGCGTGAGCCCCGGCTGGGAGGAGATCAAGGACCCCGCGAACACGACCTTCACGTCCGTCTTCCAGCGCGCCGGCTACTGGACCGCGCACGTGAGCGACAATCCGTTCCTCGCCTTCACGAAGCCGTACGAGCCGTTCCGCAAGACGTTCGACCGCTGGGACACGATCGTCGGCCAGTCCGGATTCGTGAAGCCGCCTGAGTC
>JAFGJG010000114.1 GCA_016929195.1 Thermoleophilaceae bacterium | reverse complement strand
GGGGGTCCGGGGGCGCGAGCCCCCGGCCGCCACCAACCGGCCAGGTGCCGCGGGGGTCCGGGGGCGCGAGCCCCCGGCCGCCACCAACCGGCCAGGTGCCGCGGGGGTCCGGGGGCGCGAGCCCCCGGCTGCCATCACCCCCCGAGCAGGTACTGCACGAGCGCGTCCAGCTGCTTCTCGGTCAGCTTGCCCTCATAGCTCGGCATCACGCCGGCGTTGTAGCCACTCACCGTGACGGCGTCCGGGTCGACGATCGACTCGTGCACGTACTCGGAGGCGCTCTGGCCGGGCTCGCGCTCGCCGGCAGCGCTCGCGAGCTCGTTCAGGCTCGGGCCGATGTTGCCGTTCGTGCCGGCCTCGCTCAGCTGGTGGCAGCCGCCGCAGCCGGCGGCGGTGAAGATCTGGGCGCCCGTGGTGGCGCCCGACAGGCCCGCCTGGGCCAGAGCGCCGGTGTCCTCGCCGGTCTTGCCCGTCGCGTAGGCCACGTAGGCGGCCACGTCGCGGGCGTCGTCGCCCGTGACCAGGTCGGCGGGCATCTTGCTGTTCCGGCGGACGTTCCCGATCTGCCTGTGAACGACGCCCTCGATGGTGTCGCGGTTCATGCCGTCAGCGAGCGCGGCGCGGAAGGCCGCGTCGAGCGACGGGCCGGTCTGGCCCTGCGTCCCGGCGCGGCCCAGCTCGTGGCAGCTGCCGCACTTCTGGACGAACTGCGCCTTGCCGTTCGAGAGGTCGTCCTCTTCCCGCCCACAGGCGGTGAACGCGACGATCGCGATCGCCGCGAGAGCGGCGAGAAGCGGCTTGAACGGGGTCCGCAACAGGCTCACGGGTCGGGAACACTATCCGCTGGCGGGGCCGGAGACGGCAACCCCTCGAGCCGCCCCTGCGCCGCCGCGATCACACCCTCGGCGACGCTCTCCCAGCCGTACTGCCCGGCGGCGGCCTCGGCGAGCGCCGCACGCGCCCGGCCGCGCGTGGAGTCGTCGAGCGTCAGCCACTCGACGAGCTTCGCGGCGATCTCCTCGACCGAGCCGGGTCCCACGTCGAAGGCCAGAAGCGGCCGCAGACCCGGCTCCAGGGCCGGCGCGAGAGTGGCCGTCACCTCGGCCATCCCGGAGTGGTTCGCGGACAGTGGCAGGGCGCCGCAGGCCGCGGCCTCGGCCGCCACCATCCCGAACGCCTCGGGGAAGGTGCTCGGCATCACCTGCGCCTCGCAGGCCGGCAGCAGGTCGGGCAGGTCGTCGTGCTCCAGCCTCCCCGTGAAGTGGATCCGCTCCGCCGCGGCGGGGGCGGCGGCGCGCCAGTCGTCGCCGGCGCGGTCCAGGAACGAGCTGAGATGCCGAAGCGCCCCCGGAGGCCCGCCCTCCAGCTCGCGCCCGCGGGCGGCGATGTCGCGCAGGTCGCCGAGGTCCGCGGACCGCAGCGCGTCGGCGAACCGGCGGAGCGCGTCGCGGTAGGTGCCGAACCCGACTATCACGAGCCGCGCCTCCGGGACGCGCGCGACCACGAGCGGCCAGGCCGCCAGCAGCAGGTCCACGCCCTTCGAGACGATGAGCTTGCCGACGTAGCTGACGATCCGGTCGCGGCCGGGGTCGAGCGAGTCGAGCGCGTCCGCCGCCTCGGGCTCGCCGCCCCACTCGGCGGCCTCCCCCGAGCGCAGCCGCCCGGCGAGGTGATGGAGGCCCTCGGCCGCCTCCGCCGGTGGCCGCGGCCGAAAGCTGTGGACGTCCACCCCGGGCGGCCCGAGGCGCGTGCGCTCCGGCAGGCCGGGCTCGTCCAGGACCTCCCAGAGGCTCTCGGCGGTGTGGCGCGACCCGACGAGCACGCCCTCCGCCCCGCGGACCCCCTCGAGTGCATAGGGCAGGAAGCGCTCCCGGTGCGGCCGCACCGTGTACTCGAGCGCGCTGCCGTGGACCTTCACCGCGTAGGGGACCTCGCCCCCCAGGGCGCGCGCGAGGATCACCGGGCCCATCACGAGGTGGTTGGCGAGCGCCACGTCGGGCCGCGTCCGCTCCACGACCTCGCGCACGGCACGGACGTTCGCCTCGATGTAGCGCTCCACCCCCGCGTCGTCCAGCTCGGCGTACGGCACCGCCTCGTATCCCTCGTAGCGGTCGGCCACGTAGACGGGCAGGACCCCGCCGATGTCGGGCACGGTCACGGTGACCGCGTCCGGCAGGTCGAGCTCCTCCCAGCGCCGCTCCTGGCACACCAGCTCGACCTCGTGGCCGAGCCTGGCGAACGCCCGGACGATGCTCGCGTTGTAGATGTTGCTGCCCGTTCCGCGCAGCAGGTAGCCGTGAAAGATCAGGATTCGCACGGTCCGAACGCTATTGTTCCGCGCCGTGCCAGCCCGTCAGAAGTACCGACTGCGTGCCCGCTCCGACCGCGAGGTGATCCGCGAGGTCGAGCCCGGGGTGCGCTACATCGACGGCGAGTCCGGCGAGGAGCTCCGCGTGGTCGGGGCCGTCCTCCCGCTCGCGCCGTCGCCGAGCGAGCTCCCCTACTCGGTGGAGAACCTCCGCCTCTGCGGGTGCTCGCTCGAGCAGCTCGTCCAGAAGGACCTGAACGACTGCCCCCACTGCGGCCGCAGGCTCCCCGCGGTCGAGCGCTGACCCGCCCGGCGTGGCCCGCCGGGTTCTGATCCTGCTCGTGGCGCTGCTCGTGGGCGCCGCCGGGTGCGGCGGCGACAACGAGCCCGAGGAGGCCCCGACGCTGCCCGACCTGACCGTGCCCCGCACGGAGCCGCGGACGGTCGAGGAGACCGTTCCGGAGACGGAGACCCAGACGGTCCCGCCCGCCACCGAGGTGGCCCCCACGACGACGCCCGCCGAAACGGTTCCGGACAGCCCGGAGAACGACACGCCTCCGCCCGCGGACAGCCCAGCGGAGCGCTTCGAGGACTTCTGCAACGAGAACCCCGGCTCGCGCGGCTGCGGCTAGCCGGCGGTCAGCCCGCCGAGCGCCTCGTCGCGGGAGCTGAAGATCCCGAGGCGGCCGACCAGGCCGGTGATCTGGAACGGGCGCAGGATGCGCTCGGTGGGACAGACGAGCACGAGGTTGCCGCTGCGCGTCTTCTGGTGGCGGAGGGCGTTCAGGATCACGCTGATCCCGGTGGAGTCCATGAACGTCACCGCGGAGAGGTCGACGACCAGGAGGCGCTTGCCCTCCTCGGCCAGGTCCAGCAGGCGCCGGCCCAGGCGTGGAGCGGTGAGAGCGTCGATTTCGCCGTGCGGAGAGACCACGTGCGTGATCTCATCGACCGGCTCGTCGACTAGCCCAAAATCGATCACTCCACCCATTAGGGGACCCTATCAGTCCCTGTGATGCGCCGGGACGGGTGCGGCGGGCGTCCTCACGCGCGCCGGAAGCGGCCCCGGGACGGGCGATCCGCCGCGGCGGCGCCGGGGCGGCGCGGCGGGCTCGTGGTCGCGGTCGCGCCCGCGCCCTGCCGGCCAGCGGCCGAGCGGGAGCCGGATCCCGTTGCCGCCCGGGCCGTCCTTGCCGGGGCCCGGATCCGGGCCCTCTCCTCCGCCGCCGTCCTCGCCCGGCGGGTCGTCCCCGTCGTCTCGCAGGCGGAAGAACCAGATCAGCCAGATGACCAGGAGCCCGACGTCGAACACCCGGAATCCGACCATGAAGATCCACCCTTCGGTGGTCACGTCCCGATGCTAGCGCGCCGGGATGGCCCGGGGAAGGGCCTGGCGCACGCGCGCTCGGCCTACTCCTCGTCCGTCTTGGTCGGCCGCGGATCCGGGACGTAGGTGGCGGTGTAGAGAAGCCGGGCGCCCTTGTAGGTGCAGCCCCAGCGGACGATCTCGCGCAGCTCCTCCATGGTCGAGGGCGGCGCCAGCGCGTCGTCGCTCCCGCACTCGCCCTTCTCCCGCGACGAGCGCCACCAGTTCCCGGCGGGCAGGTCGGCCGCGAGCGACGGCAGCCACGTGGGGATCGTGATCGCCACGATGTTCCCGCGGCGCACGCGCAGCGGCTTCTGCAGCACGAACGTGGGGCTCGAGCCGAGGTAGTCCTCGACATCGAACACCTCGGACTGGCGCAGCAGCCGGTGGTTCAGCCGCGTCTTGCGGGTGGTTCCGTGCTTGACGGTCGAGAGCCGCACCTGCGGCTCCCCGCCGAAGCGCGCGTTGAAGGACTCGATCTGGTTGTCCGCCAGCTCGGGCAGCGTGATCGTGAACGCCACGAGCCAGCCGTCCCGCCTGATGAAGAACGGGTTCTTCAGGTTCGCGGAGCGGCCCTGGTAGCCCGTCACCTGGTACACGGCCCGGCACGGGTTGCCCGGGCAGTTGGACTTGGCGGGCTGCGTGGAGCCCGCGCCGAGCTCGACGACACGGGCGGAGGCGCTCGCGGGCAGGGCCAGTGCGGCCGCGAGCGCCACTGCTGCGAGGGCGCGTTTCATGACCGGAGTTCCAACACCCGGCTCGCCTTCGAGTTTCGCACCGTTACTTGTACCGATAGGTGATGCGGCCGCGGTCGAGGTCGTACGGCGACAGCTCGATCTTGACCCGGTCGCCGGGCAGGATGCGGATGTAATGGCGCCGCATCTTGCCCGAGATGTGACCCAGGACGTCGTGTCCGTTGTCCAGCTTCACCTTGAACATCGTGTTCGGGAGGGCCTCGACGATCTCGCCCTCCATTTCGATCTTTTCTTCCTTCGGCACGTGGTCCGGCAGCCTCAGATGAGGCGGACGTTCACCGCCTTCGGGCCCTTGTCGCCGCTCTCTTCCTCGTACTCGACCTTCGCGTTCTCGGCCAGCGACCTGAATCCGCCGCCGTCGATGCCCGAGTAATGGACGAACAGGTCACGGTCACCCTCATCCGGCGTGATGAAGCCGTATCCCTTCTCGTCGTTGAACCACTTGACGGTTCCGGTAGGCACCTACTGCCCCTTTCCTGCGTGCACGCGGCGTTTCTTGCGAATCCGAACCACGGCACCTGCTTTTCCCCGCCGGCATTGCCGGCCCGACGGGCGGAAACGCTACCAGTCAGCCCCGAAGCTCAGTCGCGACAGCGCCAAGTTCTTCCCGCGAGGCCTGTTCCGGCTGGACGGGAAGCCGCAGCGGATCGTCCGCGTAGCGGGGGATCACGTGGATGTGAAAGTGGAAGACGGTCTGCCATGCGGCCGGCTCGCAGGCGTTCAGCAGGTTGATCCCGTCGCAGCCGAGCCGGTCGCGCATCCGCTCGGCGAGGTGCTTGGCGGCGGAGGCTGTGTGGCGCAGGTCCTCCTCGGGCACCTCGTACAGGTTCTTCGAGTGGCGGCGCGGGATCACGAGCGCGTGCCCGCGCGTCCACGGATTGAGGTCCATGAACGCGATGGTGTGCTCGTCCTCCTGCACCCGCTCAGCGGGCAGCTCGCCCGCCACGATCCTGCAGAAGATGCAGTCGTCGGCCACGCGGGCAGCCTACAGCCAGCCGGCGCGGCGGAAGTAGCGGTAGAGCAGCGCGCAGAGCGTCACCATCAGGCCGATCACGAGCGGATACCCGACGTGCCACCTCAGCTCCGGCATGTTGTCGAAGTTCATCCCGTAGATGCCGGCGATCATGGTGGGCACGGCCAGGAGCGCCACCGCCGCCGAGATCTTGCGCACGTCCTCGTTCTGGCGGACCGTCACCTGCGCGAGGTTGGCCTGGAGGATGGAGGTGAGCACGTCGCGGAGCGAGTCGAGCTGCTCGTGGACCCGCAGCAGGTGGTCGTGGACGTCTCGGAAGTAGGTCTGGATGCCCTTCGGGATGACGTCGGAATAACCGCGCGCCAGCCTGTCGACCGGGTCCAGGAGCGGAGCGGTGCCGTGGTAGAACTCGAGCGTCTCGCGCTTGAGCCGGTAGATCCGCTCCGTGCGGTCCGGCCTGGCCGGCGAGAACACCTCGGCCTCGACCTCCTCCACGTCCTGCTCGAGCCCGTCGATGGCCGGCTGGTAGTCGTCGACGACCTTGTCCACGATCGCGTGGACCACGGCCCCCGGGCCGGCGCTCAGCAGGTCGGGGCTGCCCTCGAGCCGCTCGCGGAGCCCGTGCAGGTCGCTGGCCTCGCCGTGGCGGACGGTGATCACGAAGTCCTCGCCCACGAAGACGAGGATCTCGCCGAGCTGCACGACCTCGCTCGGATCCACGTAGCGGGCGGTCTTCAGCACGAGTAGCGCGGTATGCCCGAACATCTCGAGCTTCGGCCGCTGGTGGGCGTTCACGGCGTCCTCGACCGCGAGCGGATGAAGGTTGAACTCGCTCCGCAGCGACTCGAACTCCTCCATGGACGGCTCCTTCAGCCCGATCCAGGCGAAGCACCCGTGGTCGCGGCAGGCCTCATACGCGTGGGCCAGGTCCACGTCGCCGTCGCGCCGGCGCCCCTGCTCGTAGACCGCGCAGTCGACGATCACTGCTCGGGATTCTGGCGGAGCGACCGGGCGAGTTCCACGGCCTGGTCGCGATCGCTCGCCTCCCCGGTGAACACGGCTTCCTCGAGGCGGCGGAGGATCCGCCCCAGCTCGGGGCCGGGACGCATGCCGAGCTCACGCGCAAGGTCGTTTCCCCGGACGGGCGCGGGCGGCGGGCCCTGGTCGCGCCACTCGAGCGCGATGGCCATCAGGTCGGCGGCGAGCTCGAGATGGGCGGCGATCGCCTCGTCCGCCTTGCGGCCGCGGGTGGCCAGGCGGTCGGCGCAGGACAGGAGCGTCACCTCCACCTCCACCGGCGATGTGGTCGTCAGGTAGCGGTAGATCGCGCGCCGGTCGAGGGGGCGCTGGTGGACGAGGAAGCCGAGCACCAGGTGCGTGCGCGTCAGCCCCTCGAGGAAGCGGCTGAGCCGCTCGCTCGTGCGCAGCCGCCTGCAGATGTCGCGCACCATGCGCTCGCCCAGCTCGTCGTGCCCCAGGAAGGTCACGCGCCCGTCCGGGAGCACCCCGCGGGTGGCGGGCTTGCCGACGTCGTGCAGCAGCGCGCCGAGGCGGATCGCCTGCCCGCGGTCGAGGTCGTCGGCGAGTGGCTCACGCAGCACCGCCCTGAGCGCCGGCGCGTGCTCACCGAACACGTCCTCGAGCCGCCCCTCCAGCTCGATCTGGCGGGCGAGCACCTCGATCGTGTGCCCGTATACGTCCAGGTGGTGGTAGCGGCTCTGGTCCACGTCGTGGAGGTCGTCGAGCTCCGGCAGAACGGCGCGCAGCAGCCCGAGCCGGTCGGCGAGCTCGAGCCCCGCGACGGCGCCGGGCGCCACGACGAGGCGGCGCAGCTCGCCGAAGATGCGCTCGGCGGACGCCTCGGTCACGCGCGGCACCGCCGTCCTCGTGATCCGCTCGGTCTCCGGGTCCGGCGCGAAGCCGAGCTCGGCGGCGAAGCGGGCCAGCCGGAGCGTCCGCAGCGGGTCGGCCTCGTACGCCTCGGGCGACAGCACCCGCAGGACGCGCGCGTCCAGGTCGCGGCGGCCGCCCTCGGGGTCGAGGAGCTCACCTCCCGCCACGGGCCTCGCCATCGCGTTGACGCTGAAGTCGCGCCGCCGGAGGTCCTCCTCGATGCTCTCGCCCTGGAGGGAGGAGAGGTCGTAGCTCACGCCGTGGCGCCGGTCGAGCGCGCGCCAGGCGCCGAAGCGCTCGGAGAGGCGGAAGACCGGCCCGCGCAGCTCCGCGGCCAGCGCGCGCGCCGCCGCCTCGGCATCGCCCGCCACGGCCACGTCCACGTCGGTGACGGGACGCCCGAGCAGCTCGTCCCGGACGGTCCCGCCCACGACCCACGCGGGTGACTCGCCCAGCGCGGCGCGCAGCGGCTCGGTCACCGCCGGTGAAGCCTGCGCACCCGCGGCGAGAGGCCGCAGGTGACCTCGTAGTTGATCGTGCCGAGCCGCCGCGCCACCTCCTCGGCGAGGATGCGCTCCTCTCCCTGGGATCCGATCAGCGTCACCGGATCCCCGACCGCGACGGCGGGCTCGGGCCCGACGTCGACGGTGATGTTGTCCATGCTCACGGTGCCCACCACGGGGTGGCGGCGGCCCCCGATCAGCACGTCGCAGTCGTTCGACAGCCCGCGCCGCCAGCCGTCGCCGTAGCCGATCGGGACGGTGGCCACCCAGGTCGGCTCAGGGGCGCGCCAGCGGCGGCCGTAGCCCGCGCCGTCGCCGGCCTCGAAGCGCCGCAGAGCGGCCACCCACGAGTCGAGCCGCAGGGCCGGCTCGATGCCGCGCTCCGACGGATCGGACCCGAACGGGTCGAGGCCGTAGATCGCGATCCCGCAGCGCACCATGTCGAAGTGCGCGGCCGGGTCCCTGAAGGTCGCGGCGCTGTTCGCCGCGTGGACCACGAGCTCCTCGTCCAGCCCGGCCACGAAATCGCCGAAGCGCTCCAGCTGCTCGCCGAACAGCTCGTCGCCCTCCTCGTCCGCTGTCGCGAAGTGGGTCATGACGCCCGCGACCGGCCCGTCAAGCAGCGCGCGCGCCAGCTCCGCGTCCTTCGTGCCGAGCCGTCCCATGCCGGTGTCGAGCTTGACATGCATCCGCGCCCCGCGGAGCCGGCTCGCGGCCTGCGCGAGCTCGCGGGTCCACACGACCACGTCGGCGTCCGCGCCCACGGCGGCCTCGAGGTCGGCGTTCGTCAGCGCGCCCATCACGAGCACCCGGCCGTCCAGCCCCTCGTCGCGCAGCGCCACCGCCTCGCCCGCGGTGGCCACGGCCAGCCACGTGGCGCCTCCCCTGAGCGCGGCGGCTGCCGCGGCGGCCGCTCCGTGTCCGTAGCCGTCCGCCTTGACGACGGCGCATAGCTCCACCGAGCCGTCCGTCAGGTCCAGCAGCCGCCGGCAGTTTCGCTCGATCGCGCCTTCGTCGATGCTGGCGAGGGCGCGCTCGGCGCCGCTCACCGCGAGAGGGCGCCCAGCAGGTCCACGCGGGTTATCACGCCCACGAGCCTGCCGTCGTCCTCGACCACGGGGAGCCGGTTGTGGCCCGACTCGTGGATGAGCCGCGCCGCTTCCTTGATCGAGGCGTCCGGCGCCACGGTGTCGGGATCGGCGGTCATCATGTCGGCGGCTGTCGAGGCGAACGCCTTGCGGAGCCGCTTCTCGAAGCGCCCGAGCGGCTCCAGGAAGACCGTCCCGCCGAAGAGGTTTATGTAGTGCGGAATGTGGAGGTCACCCTGGTCGTCGGGCAAGATCAGGTCGGCCTCGGTCACGATGCCCGCCAGCTTGCCGTCGCCGTCGAGCACCGGCACGCCGGGGAGCTCGTTGTCCTGCAGCAGGCGCACCACGTCCTCGACCCTGGTGTCGATGTTCACCGTCTCCGGTGCGCTGTCCATGACTTCGCGAACGGTCTCTGCCATGCCGGGCGACCCTAGCGGAAGGCGTCCGGCAGAGCCTCGATCACGTCGCCCGCGATCACGTGGTCCGCGCCGTGGCGCGCGGCCGCGGCGCGGCCTGCACGGGCGTGCGCGAGCGCGCCGAGCGCGGCGGCCTCGAACGGGCCGAGCCGCTTGGCGAGAAGCGCGCCGATCAGCCCCGAGAGCACGTCCCCGGTCCCCGCCGTGGCAAGCGCCGGAGAGCCGCCCGGGCTGACCGCGACGGGCCCGCCCGGACGCGCGACGATCGTGTCGTCGCCCTTCAGCAGCACCACCGCGCCGCTCTCCTCGGCCGCCCGCCGCGCGCAGGCCAGCCGGTGGGCCGCCACCTCGGCGGGCTCGAGCCCGAGCAGTCGCCCCAGCTCGGCCTCGTGCGGCGTCAGCACCGTCGGCGCGCTTCGCCCGCGGAGCGACTCGAGCCGCCCGCCGAGCGCGTTCAGCCCGTCGGCGTCAAGCAGCAGCGGCGCCTCCACCGCGCGTGCGGCGGCCCGCGCGAACTCCACGGCGCCCGCTGTCCTCCCGAGCCCGGGCCCGAGCACGACCGCGCCGGCGCGCTCCGCCATCGAGAGCAGCTCGTCCACGCCCGCGGGCGTGTGGCCGCCGTCCTCGTCGGGCAGCCCCCGGGTCATCTGCTCGAGCAGCCGCAGCTCCACGACCTGCTGGGCCGACTCCGGGACCGCCACCTGCACGTAGCCGGCGCCCGAGCGCGCGGCCGACAGCGCGGCCATCGTTGGCGCGCCCGTCAGTCCGCGCGCGCCGCCCGCCACGACCACCACGCCGGAGTCGAACTTCGAGCCGCTGCGCGGCCGGTGCGGGAGGAGGGCGAGGATCCGCTCTGAGACGAGCCCGGCCCGCCCGGGCGCCGGGCTGCCGCGCGGGACACCGATCGGGATCACCTCGACGGTGCCGGCGCGGGACTTGCCCGGCTCGACCCAGAGGCCGAGCTTCGCGCCGTGGAACGTGGCGGTCACGGCAGCCGCCACGGCCTCCCCGTCCACCTCGCCCGTCGACGCGTCCACGCCGGATGGCACGTCGCACGCCACGACCGGCGCCGCCTGGGCGTTGATCGCGGCGATCGCCCCGGCGATCGGGTCCCGGGGGGTTCCCTCGAAGCCCGTGCCGAGGAGCGCGTCCACGACCACCCCGGCGCCGTCGAGCCGCTCCGGTGCGAACGCGTCGGGCGGGTCGCCGGGCAGCCGCTCCAGGTTCGCCGCCGCGTCGCCGCGCAGCTCCCCGGGCGGCGCGACCGTCAGCACGCGCACCGGCCGCCCGTCCTCGCGGAGGTGGCGTGCCGCCACCAGGCCGTCGCCCCCGTTGTTCCCCTTCCCGATGACCAGGCACGCGGGACCGTCCCCGGCCACTGCCGCGGCCACGCGCGCGAGGCCCGCGCCGGCGCGCTCCATCAGGTCCAGCGAGGGCACGCCCGCGTCGCCGATCGCCCACGCGTCGACGGCGCGCATCTCGTCGGCCTCGTAGAGGGGATCGAGCCAGTCCGGGAGGGGGCTCACCGGAGGAGTGCTACCGCACCCGCCACTCCCTGTGTATGCGAGAGCGAGACGACCGGCTCCACGCCGAGCTCCGTGGCCCGCGCCGCCGCTGCTCCCGAGAGGCGTACGGAGGGCGGTCCGTCGGTGTGGACCACCTCGACGTCGCGGAAGCTCCAGGCCCGCAGGCCGAGCGCCTTGGCCACGGCCTCCTTGGCGCAGAAGCGCGCCGCCAGATGCATCGCCGGACGGGCCTTGCACGCGGCGTAGTCGCGCTCGGCGCCCGTGAACAGCCGCTCGGCCAGGCGCGGGCGGCGCTCAAGCGCGCGCTCGAGCCGCTCGACCTCGAGGAGGTCGAGGCCGACACCCGTCACTCGACGGTGACGGTCTTCGCGAGGTTGCGGGGCTGGTCCACGTTCAGGCCGCGGGCCTGGGCGATGTAGTAGGCCAGCAGCTGAAGCGGGATCACGGCGAGGATCGGCTGGAGGAACCAGTCGGTGGCCGGCACGTGGATGACCTCCTCCGCGTGGTCGGCGATCCGGTCGTTGCCGGCGGTGGCCACGGCCACCACGTGGGCGCCGCGCGCCCGGACCTCGGCGATGTTCGACATGACCTTGTCGAGCACGGGCGAGTCGGTGGCCACGCAGACCACCGGCGTGGCCTCGTCGAGCAGCGCGATCGGGCCGTGCTTCATCTCGCCCGCCGCGTAGGCATCGGTCGGGATGTAGGAGATCTCCTTGAGCTTGAGCGCGCCCTCCAGGCAGACCGGCAGCCCGATGTGGCGCCCGAGGTAGAGGAAGAACTCGCCGCCCTTCCAGTGCTCGGCGATCCTGCGGACCGGCTCGTCCACGTCCTCGAGCAGCGTGTTGATCGCGTGCGGGAGCTCGCGCAACTCGTGGCAGAGGCGCGCCTGGACCTCGGGCTCGAGCGTGCCGCGCACCTGCGCCAGCTTGAGCGCGAGCAGGTACATGACGGCCACCTGGGCCACGAAGGTCTTGGTGGCGGCCACGCCGATCTCGAGCCCGGCGCGTGTGAAGATCACGCCGTCCGAGTCGCGGGTGGCCTGGCTGCCCATCACGTTGGTCACGCCGAGCACCTTGGCGCCCTTCTCGCGGGCGAGGCGCATCGCGGCCAGGGTGTCCGCCGTCTCGCCGGACTGCGAGATCCCGACCACCAGGTCATGCTCGTCGAGCACCGGGTTCCGGTAGCGGAACTCGGAGGCGATGTCGATCTCCACGTGCATCCGCGCCCAGGCCTCGGTGGCGTAGCGCCCGATCAGCCCGGCGTGGTACGAGGTGCCGCAGGCCACGAAGACGACGCGGCGCAGATTGCGCAGCTCGTCGTCCGAGATCCCGATGTCGCCGAGGTCCACCTCGTCACCGCCGACGCGGTCGGCGACCGTCTCGGCGACGGCGTCCGCCTGCTCGTGGATCTCCTTGAGCATGAAGGTCTCGAATCCGTTCTTCTCGGCCGCGTCATCATCCCAGTCGACCTCGTCGACGTCACGCTCGATCGTGTCGCCGCCGGCATCGATGAATCGCGTTCCCTCGGGGGTCACGGCCACGATCTCGCCGTTCTCGACGAGCTGCACGCGGCGAGTCTCTGCCAGGAAGGCGGGGATGGCGCTGGCGATGAAGCCCTCGCCCTCGCCCACGCCGACGACCAGGGGGCACTCCTTGCGGGCGCCGACCAGAACGTCAGGCTCGTCGGCAGACATCGCCACGAAGGCGTAGTGGCCGCGCAGGTCGTTGTAGGCGCGGCGCACGGCCTCCACGAGGTCGCCCTCGAAGTGCTGCGCCACGAGATGGGCGACCACCTCGGCGTCGGTCTCGGAGGTGAAGCGCGCGCCGTCCGCCAGCAGGCGGTCGCGGAGCTCGGTCCAGTTCTCGACGATCCCGTTGAGCACGATGTGCACGCGCTCGGAGGTGTCCCAGTGCGGGTGGGCGTTCGCCTCGGTCACCCGGCCGTGGGTGGCCCAGCGCGTGTGGCCTATCCCGGTGGAGCCGCGGAGGTGGCCGTTCTTCGACACCACCGCATCGCGGAGGTGCTGGAGGTTGCCCACGGCGTGCACCGAGTCGATCGACCCGTTCGTGACGAGGGAGAGCCCCGCAGAGTCATACCCGCGGTACTCGAGACGCTGCAATCCCTCCAGGAGCAGGTCGCGGCACTCGCGCGGTCCGACGTAACCGATGATGCCGCACACGAGAGTTCGAGGTTAGTGCAGAAGTGTTTGACCGGCCAGTTTCCAAGGCGGGGCCTGCGCCATACGTCTAGGACCCCAGCCTACGTTCGACCAGTGAGACAAGCCGGTCGCAGACTGCTTCGCATTCATCGGCAGTCGGAGCCTCCACCATGACCCTGATCAGCGGCTCGGTGCCCGAGGGCCGGACGAGCACGCGGCCCCGTCCCTCGAGCGCCTCGTGCTCGCCCTCGATCGCCTCGCGCACGTCCGCGGCGTGCTCCAGGGCGTCCCGGTCGCGCACTGGCACGTTCACGAGCTTCTGAGGCAGCTTCTCCATGGCGTCGCGGTCGGTGAGGTCGCGGTCGCCGAGCGCCTCCAGCGTCAGGAGCGCCGCGGCCGTGCCGTCGCCGGCCGGCACGAAGCCGGTGTCGATGATGTGGCCCGACTGCTCGCCGCCGAACGCCCAGCCGCGGCTCAGGAGCTCCGCGAGCACGTGCCTGTCGCCCACCCGCGTGGTCGCCACCTCGATCCCGGCCACCTCCATGGCCTTGTGGAAGCCGTAGTTGGTCATGACCGTCACCGCCACGCCGTCGCCCGGCAGCCGTCCCCGCTCGCGCAGGTGGAGCGCGGCGAGGGCCATCAGCTCGTCGCCGTCCACGACCGCTCCCGCGCGGTCCATGGCAAGCACGCGGTCGCCGTCGCCGTCGAAGGCGAACGCAACGTCGATGTCGCCGCCCGCCATGCGCCCGGCCAGCCCGGCCACGTGCGTGGAGCCCGACTCGTGGTTGATGTTGCGGCCGTCGGGCTCGATCGCCACGAGCTCGAGGTCGGCGCCGAGGCGCCTGAAGATGTCCGGCGCGGCGCGGTGGGTCGCGCCGTTCGCGCAGTCGAGCAGGATGCGCCGGCCCGACAGGTCGAGGTCGCCGAAGCGCCCCTCCAGCTCGCGAACGTAGTCGGCCTCCGCCCCGTGCAGCTCCCGGACGCGGCCGATCGCCGGGCTCGTCCTGTGCTCGTGGACGAGCCGCTCGATCTCGTCCTCCTGCGCGTCGGCGAGCTTGGTGCCGTCCGGGCCGAAGAACTTGATCCCGTTGTCCTGGTACGGGTTGTGCGAGGCCGAGACCACCGCGGCCAGGTCGAATCCGTAGCGGCGCACCAGCAGCGACGCACCCGGAGTCGGCAGCACCCCGCCGAGAAGGGCGTGCCCGCCGGCGGACGAGACCCCGGCCGCCAGGGCGGCCTCGAGCATCTCCCCGGACTCGCGCGTGTCGCGCACGATGAGGACCTGCGGGGGCTCTCCCGGCGAGATGGAGGTGGCCGCCGACCCGAGGGCCGTGGCGAGCTCGGCGGTCAGGAACTCGCCGGCGACGCCCCGGACGCCGTCCGTGCCGAAGAGGGCCACGGGGCGGCTAGCGCTTCGAGAACTGCGGGCGCTTGCGGGCCTTCTTGAGGCCGGCCTTCTTGCGCTCCTTCACGCGCGGGTCGCGCGTGAGGTAGCCGCGGCGCTTGAGCTCTCCGCGGAGCGCGGGATCGGCCTCCACCAGAGCGCGGGCCACACCGTGGCGGAGTGCCGTCGCCTGGGCTGACACGCCGCCGCCGTGGATGCGGGCCACGACGTCCATGCGGTTCTGGTAGCCGGCCGCCTCGAGCGGCTGCCGCGCCATGCGCTGAAGGCGGACGCGCGGGAAATACTCGTCGAGGTGGCGGCTGTTGATCGTGTAGGTGCCCTCGCCCGGCTTCAGGATCACCCGCGCGACCGCGCTCTTGCGCTTGCCGGTGGCGGCGTAGCGGGCGTCCGCGGCGAGCGCCAGCGGCTCGCGCGCCACCGGGGCGTCCTCGGCCTCCTCGGCGTCGGCGGCGGCCTCCTCGCCGTCCTCGGCCTCGCCGTACTCGCCGTACTCGCTCTCGGGGCGCTGCTGCTCCTCGAGGACGAGGTCGGGCTCGAGATGCGCGCCCGGGATGACCTCCTCCTCGGAGCCCTTCTCCGAGCCGGACTCGCGCTTGCGGGCGCGGGGGCGCTCCTCGGCGGGGGCCTCCTCGGCGGGGGCCTCCTCGTCCTGCGGCTCCTCGGCTGCGGGCTCCGCCTCCTCGGCCTGCGGCTCGCCGGCCTCCTCGGCCTGCGGCTCGCCGGCCTCCTCGGCCGGAGCCTCCTCGGGCTGCTCGGCCTCCTCGGGCGCGGCTTCGCCGGGCTCGCCCGGCACCGCGTCCTGGGCCTCGGGGTCCTGGGCCTCGGGGGCGTCCTCCTCGGGGGCGCCGCCCGCCTCGGGCTCCTGGGCCGCGTCGTCGCGTTCCTCGGGGCTCAAGTCTTCACCTCCATCGGCTCGGGCTGCTGGGCGGCGTGCGGATGGTCCGGGCCGGCATAGACCTTGAGCTTGCGAAGCTGCGCGCGACCGAGGCGGTTGCGGGGCAGCATCCCCTTCACGGCCTTGCGGACCACTTCCTCCGGGCGGCGCTCGAGCATCTCGGCAAGCGTGCGGCTGCGCAGCCCGCCGGGATAGCCGGAGTGCCGGTAGTAGCGCTTCTGCTCCAGCTTGCGACCCGTCACAGACACGCGCTCGGCGTTGACGACGATCACGAAGTCGCCCACGTCGATGTGCGGCGTGTACTCGGGCTTGCGCTTGCCGCGCAGCGCGTCCGCGATCTGGGTCGCGAGCCGGCCGAGCGTCTTGCCGGATGCGTCGACCACGAGCCAGTTTCGCTCGCGGGATGCGGGTGTCGCCACGTACGTCTTCATGGAGCAAGGGGGTCGGCGCGCACGCCGAGACGGCGCCGACCGGTGGCGTAGTGTGGCACACGCCCGCGGCCTGCGACCAGGCCGGGCCCGCGGTTATACTGCCGCGCCGATTCAGTGCCTGCCGAATCCCGAAGCGCCCGTCTCGGGCGCCCGGGAGCGGGGGAACCGTTCGAGGGCCGTCGAAAGCGGTCGTCGGAGGGGCGAATCGGCCGGATTGCCCCGGCCGTAGCGCCAAAACGGCGCGAGCCCGTCAGCTAACCCCGTAGGCCGACCGAAGCGAGGCCAAGGAGTTGCGACACAGCCGGATCCACGCCGGAGGCGCCGCCGTAGCGCTCGGAGTCTGCGGGCTGGCGGCCGGCCCCACCGCGCTCGCCCAGTCGGGCGGCGGCGGCGCGGTGTTCGTCGCAAAGCCCGAGATATCGAAGGTGGCCTGCGTGCGCCGCTGCGGCTCGAAGAAGCGCGCGCAGGGCGGCAGCACGCTCCGGATCACGGGGTCCGCCCTCGATGGGGTGGTGAAGATCGTCTTCCGCGGCAGCCACGGGAGCTCGGATGACACGAGCGCGCGCGTGCGCGGGGGCAGCTCGAAGCGCCTGAGCGTCCGGGTGCCGATCGGCGCGGTGAGCGGCCCGCTGAGCGCGATGGTGAGCCGGGCCGTACAGTCGCCCCCCACCGAGCCGGTCGCGATCCTGCCGCCCCCACCGCCCGAGCCGAACACCGAGCTCAGCCCGGTGCCGGGGGTGCCGCAGCTCGAGACCGGCACCAGCCGGACCAAGGCGTTCGTGGACGCGCGCCGGGCCGTGACCTTCTCGTTCAGGCTGTCCGGCGCCGCCCCGTCCGACGTGGCCGTCGAGCTGGTCCGGGCCGCCGACGGCGCGGCGGTGAAGACCTGGCACCCCGCGCCGGAGCCGGACGCCGTCACGGACGTCTCGTGGAACGGGCGGATCGGCTCGTCGGGCGCCAGGCCCGGGCGCTACTCGTTCCGCCTTACGGCCTCGGGGGGAAGCGGCGCCACCGTGCGCAGCGCAGGCCTCGAGGAGGCCACCCGCGACACCTTCGACCTCTACGACAACATGTTCCCCATCCGCGGCCGGCACAACTACGGCCAGTCCGGAGCCCGCTTCGGCACCGGTCGCGCCGGTCACAGCCACCAGGGCCAGGACGTGTTCGCGCGCTGCGGAACCCCCCTGGTCGCGGCGCGCGGCGGGCGGGTGAAGTTCAAGCAGTACCACGCGGCCGCCGGCTACTACCTCGTCATCGACGCCGCCGGCACCGGCGAGGACTACGCCTACATGCACATGGCCGAGCCCTCGCCTTTCTCGCCCGGCGACCGCGTGTACACCGGCCAGCGCATCGGCGCCGTCGGCGACACCGGCAACGCCCGCGGCTGCCACCTCCACTTCGAGCTCTGGCGCGCCCCCGGCTGGTACGACGGCGGAAAGCCGTTCGACCCGCTGCCGTCCTTGAAGGCCTGGGACGCCTGGTCTTAGACTCGCCCGCGTGACACCCACGGGGGTGTCGCGGCGCAGGGTCGATGAGGTGCTGGCCCGCGAGACGGGGCGCTTCGCCGAGCTGCGGCCGCGCGGCACCCGTCTCCTCCATGACGCCCGCCGCTCGATGCCGCTGGGCGTTCCGATGAACTGGATGTCCTCCGCCTACGAGCACCCGCCGGTGTTCGTGGATGCGGGCAGCGGCGCGTCGTTCACCGACGTCGACGGCAATTCCTACGTCGACTTCAACCTCGCGGACACGAGCATGTTCACCGGGTACGGGGTCCCGCGCCTCGTGCGGGTGGCGGCGGAGCGGGTGGCGGCCGGCTCGCAGTTCCTCCTCCCGACCGAGGACGCCATCGAGGTCAGCGAGCAGCTGGCAGGGCGCTTCGGGCTGCCCAAGTGGCAGTACACGTCGTCAGCGACCCAGGCGAACAGCGAGGCGATCCGCGTGGCCCGAACGGTGACGGGCCGCAACGACGTGGTCATGTTCGACGGCAAGTACCACGGCCACGCCGACGAGCTGCTGGCCGAGGCCGGCGGCGACGGCGTGAAGCCGCTGGGGCGGGGCGTCCCGCGCGATGCCACGCGCCACGTGCGGATCGTTCCCTACAACGACCTGGAGGCCCTGGAGCGCGCCCTGGCGGACGGGGAGGTGGCCTGCGTGCTGGCCGAGGCGGCGATCACCAACTGCGGGGTCGTGATGCCCGCGGACGGCTTCCACACGGGCCTGCGGGAGCTTGTGAGCGAAGCGGGCAGCCTGCTCGTGCTCGACGAGACGCACACGCTCGTCGCGGGGCCCGGCGGCCTGACCGGTCGCTGGGGCCTGGACCCCGACGTGCTGGTCGCGGGAAAGTCGGCGTCCGGCGGGATCCCGCTGGGCTGCTATGGGATGAAGGACGAGGTGGCCGCGGTCCTGGACGACCCCTCGCTCGCCTGGGACCAGGGCGTGGCCACCGGAGGCACCCTGTTCGGCAATGCGCTGTCGATGGCCGCCGCCCGGGTGACGCTCGCCGAGGTGCTCACGGACGACGCCTACGAGAGCGCGGCCGCCCTCGGCGCGAGGCTGGCCGACGGCATCGAGTCCGCGGCGCGCGCTCACGGGCTCGAATGGCGGGCGCATCGCCTCTTCAACCGGTCCGGGTACACCCACGCGCCCGAGCTGCCGGGCAACGCGGAGGAGGCTCGCGCGACCTTCGACACGGACGTCTACAACCTCCAGCGCCTCTACATGGCGAACCGCGGGGTGTGGGACGCCATGGACTCGGCGGGCCCCGCCTGCGGCATCCAGCACTCGGACGCGGACGTGGACCGCTACCTGGAGGTGCTCGACGCCTTCCTGGCCGAGGTGGCCGGCTAGCGCGGCAGCTGCTTGCGGTCGCGGTCGGGCAGCATGCGGTCCACGCGGTTCCAGACGGCAAGCAGGAGCACCGACGCGGCGACGGCGATGATGAAGCTGCCGAAGTCGAACTCGTCGGCGTCCGCGATGCCGAGCAGCTCCGTCGCGACGAAGCCGCCGATCAGCGACCCCACGACGCCGAGCACGACCGTCAGGACGATCCCCACGCGCTGCCCGCCCGGCTTGAGGATTCGCGCGAAGATGCCCACGAACAACCCCCAGACGGCCCACGTGACGATGCCCACGGGGGCAACGCTACCGAGGAGGCAGCTTTGGCCGGCTACTCGATCACCCATGTGAACGACGTCCCCGACGTGAGCGGCGACTACCCGGGCGAGATCCGGATGGCCACCGAGCACATCGGCGCCGAGCAGGTGGCGCTCACCTACCGCCGGATGGCCCCGAACACTGGCGGCAAGGGCAGCTACGGCCACCGCCACCGGACCCAGGAGGAGACCCTCTACGTGATCTCGGGGACGGTCGAGGTCAAGCTCGAGGACGAGGTGGTCGAGGCCGGCCCGGGCACGATCGTCAGGATCGCCCCCGAGACGCTCCGCTCGGTCTGGAACGAGGGACCGGAGGACGCCGAGCTGATCCTGGTTTCGCACCGGCTCGTGGACCAGTCCAACGAGGTGGAGCTGGTCGACGGGTTCTGGCCGGCCTAGCCGGCTATTCCCACTCGATGGTGCCCGGGGGCTTGCTGGTGATGTCCAGCGTCACCCGGTTGACCTGGGCGATCTCGTTGATCATCCGCGAGGCCACGCGCTCGAGCAGGTCGTAGGGCAGGCGCGCCCAGTCGGCGGTCATCGCGTCGTCGCTCGTGACCGCGCGGATCACGACGACGTACCCGTAGGTGCGCTCGTCGCCCTGCACGCCGACGCTCCGGAGGTCGCCGGGCAGCACGCAGAAGGACTGCCAGAGCTCGCGGTAGAGCCCGGCGGTCCGGATCTCGTCCTGGAGGATCGCGTCCGCGTCGCGCAGGATCTCGAGCCGCTCCTTCGTGACCTCGCCGCCGACGACCCGGATCGCGAGCCCCGGGCCCGGGAACGGCTGGCGCCACACGAGCCGGTCCGACATGCCCAGCTCCGCCCCGACCTGGCGCACCTCGTCCTTGAAGAGCGTGCGCAGCGGCTCGACCAGCTCGAACTCGAGGTCGTCGGGCAGGCCGCCCACGTTGTGGTGCGACTTGATCGTGGCCGCGCCGGTGCCGCCGCCAGACTCGATCACGTCCGAGTAGAGCGTGCCCTGCACGAGGTAGCGCGGGTTGTCGAGGCGCTCGGCCTGCTCCTCGAACACGCGGATGAACTCCTCGCCGATGATCTTGCGCTTGGTCTCGGGGTCGGTGACCCCCGCGAGCCGGGCCAGGAAGCGCTCCTCGGCGTCGACGGCGATCAGCGGCACCTTGAAGTGGTCGCGGAAGGCGGCCACGACCTGGTTGCCCTCGTTCTTGCGCATCAGGCCGTGGTCGACGAAGACGCAGGTGAGCTGGTCGCCCACCGCGCGGTAGGTGAGCAACGCCGCGACCGATGAGTCCACTCCGCCTGACAGCCCGCAGATCACGCGCCCCTCGCCGACCTGCTCGCGGATGCGCGCGACCTGCTCCTCGACGACCGAGGCGGCGCTCCAGGCCATGTCGCAGCCGGCGATGTCGCGCAGGAAGGTCTCGAGGATCTGGGTGCCGTAGGGGGTGTGGGCCACCTCCGGGTGGAACTGGATCCCGTAGAGCCCGCGGTCGGGGTCCTCCATCGCCGCGACGGGCGACTCGGTCGAGGAGGCCAGCGCGGTGAAGCCGGGAGGCGGCTCGAAGACGGTGTCGCGGTGGCTCATCCAGCAGCTCTGTTCCGCGGGCACGCCGTCGAGCAGCCGCCCGTGCTCCGAGACCATCAGCTGCGAGCGCCCGAACTCGCCGACCTCGGCGCCCTCCACGCGGCCGCCGAGCGTGAGCACCATCGCCTGCATGCCGTAGCAGATGCCCAGCACCGGAACGCCGAGCTCGAGCAGCTCGGTGCGCAGGGCGGGCGCCCCGTCGGCGTACACCGACGCGGGACCCCCGGAGAGGATCAGGCCCTTCGGCTGCCGGCGCGCGACCTCATCGAGCGGGACGTCGTGCGGGAGCAGCTCGGCGAACACGCCGCACTCGCGCACGCGCCGGGCGATCAGCTGCGAGTACTGGCCGCCGAAGTCGAGGACGAGCACCTCGTCGGTGGCGGGTCGGGCATGGACGGGCGCGCCTCGGCCGGCGCCTTCTCCGACGGTCGCGGAGGGGCTGCTCACTCCCCTACGAGCGCCGGGTCGCCGGCGGTCTGGGGCTCACCCTCCGGCACCACGCCGTTGGCGGCGGGGTGCGGCACCGCGGCGGAGGTGGCGCCCATCCCGACCGACTGCTCGCGCTGGAGCTGCTTGCCCTCGCTCTGCAGCGCCGGGGCGACCATCACCTCGGCCTTGTGGAACGCCGGGATGTCCTCGTAGCCGCAGGTGGCCATCGACGTGCGAAGGCTGCCCATCAGGTTGAACGTGCCGTCGTTCTCGTGGGCGGGGCCGAGCAGGATCTGCTCGAGCGTGCCGTTCTGGGTGGTCTTCACGCGGGCGCCGCGCGGGAGCGACGGGTGGAAGGTCGCCATGCCCCAGTGGTAGCCGCGCCCGGGCGCCTCGTAGGCGCGCGCGAGCGGCGAGCCGACCATGACCGCGTCCGCGCCGCAGGCGATCGCCTTCGAGACGTCGCCGCCGTTGCGCATGCCGCCGTCGGCGATGACCTTCACGTACTCGCCGGTCTCGAGCATGTGCTGTGAGCGGGCCGCGGCCACGTCGGCGATCGCGGTGGCCTGCGGCACGCCGATGCCGAGCACGCCGCGGGTGGTGCACGCCGCGCCGGGACCGACGCCCACGAGCACCGCGACCGCGCCGGTGCGCATGAGGTGGAGGCCGGTGGCATACGAGGCGCAGCCGCCGACTACGACCGGGATCGGCACCTCGCGGATGAACTCCTTCAGGTTCAGCGGCTCGCTGCGGGTGGACACGTGCTCCGCGGAGATCACGGTGCCCTGGATGACGAGCACGTCGAGCCCCGCCTCGATTGCGGTCTCGTAGTGCTCGCGCACCTTCTGTGGTGTGAGCGAGGCGCAGGCCACGACGCCCTGGTCCTTGATCTCGCGGATCCGCTGCGCGACGAGGTCGGAGCGGACCGGCTGCGCGTAGATCCGCTGCATCTCGGTCGTGGCGAGCTCCGTCGGAAGGTCGGCGATCCGCGCGAGCTCGGCGTCCGGGTCGTCGTAGCGGGTCCAGATGCCCTCGAGGTTCAGGACACCGAGGCCGCCGAGGTTCCCGATGGCCCCCGCGGTGGCTGGCGAGACGACGCCGTCCATGGCCGAGGCGAGCAACGGAAGCTCGAATCGGTAGGGCCCGAGCGTCCAGGTGATGTCGATGTCGTCCGGGTCGCGCGTGCGCCTCGAGGGCACGATCGCGATGTCATCGAAGCCGTACGCGCGACGGCCCTTCTTGCCCCGGCCGATCTCCACTTCCATTGGGCCATCCTAGGTTCGACGACGGACGAACGCTTGACGTTAGCACCGCCCTGACGGCGGTCCCTGAGCGGCCTAAGAACCGAGCGCAGATAGCGTGAGTTGCTCGACCCCGACCTCCGTCCGGAGCCGCTCAACCTCGCGCAGATCGACCACCCCGGCGCCGAAGTGCTGGGTCGACTCGGCGCCGCACGCGACGGCGAAGCGGAGGCAGTCCTCGTTCCCGCCGCCCGAGTAGCGGGCGGCGACGAAGCCGGCCAGGAAGGCGTCGCCCGACCCCACCGCGGCGACCGGCTCGAGCGGGTCGAGCGTGGCCCGGTAGACACGCTTCTCGCCGCCGTCGGCGAGCATCGCCAGGCACCCGTCGGGCAGCGTCATGATCGCCTCGCCGGCGCCCAGCTCGACCATCTCGGCGATGCCGGCCAGGCGATCCTCCTCGTCCGCGAACTCGCGGCCCACGAGGCCCTCCGCCTCGAGCTCGTTCGGGCTGACGAGGCCAGGGCTCTTGCGCGTGCCGACGATGAGCGGCTCGCCCTCGGAGTCGAGGATCGTGGAGACGCCGAGCCGCTTGAGCTCCTCGATCAGCCGCCCGTAGAGGCCGGGGTCCACCCCGCGCGGCAGGCTGCCTGAGAACACGCAGACGGTCGCGCCGCGCGCCAGGTAGAGCAGCTTCTCGACGAAGCGCTCGAGCTCGCTCTCGGACACGAGCGGGCCGTACTCGTTGATCTCGGTCTGCTCGCCCGAGGTCGGGTCGATGACCGCCGTCGAGGTCCGCGACTCCTCGCGGATGCGCAGGAAGTCGTTGAGGATGCCCTCGCCGGTGAGCGCCTCCGTGATGAGCGTGCCGGTCGGGCCGCCGGCCACGCCCGTCGCGATCACCGGCTGCCCGAGCGCCTTGAGCGCACGCGCGACGTTCACGCCCTTGCCGCCCGCCATCGCGGTCTGCTCGACGGCGCGGTGGCGCCGCCCGAGGCGGAAGTTGGGGACCGCGAGTGTCTTGTCGATCGCGGCGTTGAGTGTGACTGTGACGATCATCTGACGAGCCGCAGCCGCACGCGAATCCGGAGCACCGTCATGGCGGCTATCAGCAGGATGGCTGCCACCAGGGCGAGCGTCAAGGGGACCCCGAGCGTGGACACGACGACGCGGACTGTACCCGCACCGGGGACATCGGCCCGCGGCACGAGCGCGACCCTGCGCACCGCGCGTCCGTCGACCAGGACGCTCGCCGTCCCGACCCGGGTACCCGCCTCGATCGGCCCGTCGAGCTCGTCCGGCGCACTCGCCCGCACCCGTACGCGCTGTCCCCTGCGCACGGTCAGCGCGACCGGCCTGGCCGGCACCAGCTCGGCGTCCTCGGAGCGGTGCGCGATGTCCACCTCCGCCACGGTGCGCGCGGGGCGCAGCGGCCGGACCCGCTCGAAGCGCGACAGCCCCCAGCGCAGCAGGGCGAGCGTGTCGGCGTCACGCGCCGCCTCGCTCGGGTCGCCCAGAACCACGCTGAGCACGCGGCCGGTGCGGGCGTTGCCCGCCGCTCCGATGAGCACGTAGCCCGCCCGCAGCGTGTGGCCCGTCTTCACGCCGGTCACGAACGGGTAGCGCGCGATCAGGAGGTTGCGGTTCTCGACCACGCGCGTCCGGTTGCCCGATTCCAGCCGCGCCTCGGGCAGGTCCACGATCCGGGCGAAGCGCGGCCTCCTCATCAGCACAGCGGCGAGCGTGGCCAGGTCGTGCGCGCTCGAGTAGGCGCCCGGATCGTCCAGCCCAACCGGGTTCGCGTAGCTCGTGTCCTCCAGGCCCAGCTCCTCCGCCCGCCTGTTCATGGCGCCCACGAACCGCTGCGTGCTGCCCGACACTCCGCGCGCCAGCGTGACCGCGGCATCGTTGGCGCTCTCGAGCAGCAGCGCCTTCAGCAGGTCGGCCACGGTCATTCGCTCGCCTGCGGCCAGGTCGATCCGCGACTCCGCGGGCGCCGCGTCGTAGTCGGGCGCCGTGAACACCTCGTCCGGCCGGGCGCGCTCCAGCGTCAGCAGCGCGGTCATCAGCTTCGTGGTGCTGGCGATCGCGCGGTGCTCCTCGGCGGCGCGCGCGAACAGGACGTGGCCGTCACGGGCGTCGACGACGATCGCGGCCGGCGCCTGGACTTCCGGAGGCGGCTGGGCCGCGGCCGCCGCGCACGGCAGCGCGGCGGCCGCCAGGGCAGCGATCGCCGCGATTCGGGCGCGGGACGTCACTCGCGCAGGTTGATCTTCTGCCCAGACAGCAGCGCCTGCGGGTCGAGCTCGGGATTGAGCTCCTGCAGGCGCTCCACGGAGACGCCCGTCTTCTCGGCGATCGCGCCGAGCGTGTCGCCGGTCTTCACCGTGTACGTGCGGCGCTGGGGCGCCTCCGTCGTGGTCGTGTCGGCCGTCTGCGCCGTGTCCTGCGACCGGTTCGCGGCCGCGTCGCCGCCGCCGTCGTCGTCGCTGCCGCCGGACGCGGCCACGATCAGCGCGACCGCCACGGTGACGGCCACCAGCGCGAGCGGAGCTAGAAGGCGAGCGGGGCTGCGATGGCCGGTCTGGTGCATCTGGCTCCCGGCGGAACGATAGGGAGCACAGAGGTCGTCGGTGCGCACCCGGCCGAGCCGGGTGCTTCCGCAACTACGCCGAAACGCTCCAGGCAGCCACCCGCAGCTCCTCCGCGGCGTCGGCGGCCGCGCGCGCCGGGTCCCCGCCGCGCTCCTCGTACGCGTTGACGATTGAGCGCGAGGCGGTCACGAGCCCCGCGGCGGGATGCGGCTCGAAGGCGGCGGCGAGATCCTCCACGCGCCCGCCCTGCGCCCCCACTCCGGGCAGCAGGAAGATCGCTCGGGGCATCAGCTCCCGGAGCCGCGCGAGCAGCCGCGGCTCGGTCGCGCCCGTGACGGCGCCCACGAGCGAGAGCCCGGAGTCGCCGGTCGCGGCCTCCCCCAGCTCGTCCACGATCAGTGCGAGCCGCTCGTGGAGCGGCGGCTCCCCCGCGTCCTGAAGCTCCGCGGCGCCCGGGTTGGAGGTCCGGACGAGCACGAAGCAGCCCGCGCCGGCCGCCCCGGCGGCCTCGAGCAGGGGCTCGAGCGCGTCCCGCCCCAGCAGCGGGTTCGCCGTGAACGCGTCCGCCCCGAGGCCGGGGACGGGGCCGTACGGGCCCGGCGTCTCCCCGACCAGGGACTGCGCGTACGCCCTGGCCGTGACCGGCACGTCACCGCGCTTGCCGTCGGCGATCACGAGCAGGCCGTGGTCGCGGGCGATCGCCACGGTCCGCTCGAGCGCCTCCCACCCGGGGCCGCCCAGCCGCTCGAAGCAGGCCAGCTGCAGCTTCACGGCCACGCAGGCGGGACCGGCAGCCACGATCGCGGCGCGGCAGTGATCCACGACCGCCTCGGCGGTGTTCACGCGCGCCAGGCGCGCGTCGCCGGACGTGGCCTGGGCCGTCCCTGGCCACAGTGCCGCGGGGTCCGGGTCTAGCCCGAGCACGACGCGGCTGCGACGCTCATCTACGAGCGCCGCGAGCCGGTCGGCGAAATGCAACTCTGCCTAGCCGCCCTTTACGGCGGTCTTCAGGGAAGAACCTGCGCTGAAGCGCGGGACACGGCTGGCGGCGATCTGGATCCGCTCGCCGGTCTGAGGGTTCACTCCCTGGCGGGCACCACGCTCGGCCACGGCGAACTTGCCGAAACCGGTGAAGTTGATCTCGCCGCCACGCGACAAGACCTCCTTGATGGTGTCCAGGACGCCGTCTACGACCTTCGCGGCCTCTCCCTTGCCAATGCCGGAGCGGTCCGCCACCTGGTCCACGAACTCGGCCTTCGTCACGTTCTCCTCCTTAACGGGGGCATCTGTCTTGACGCGAATCGGCCGGAACGTAACAACGCTCGCGGACGATATGGCTTGTTAGAGCCAATCAGACTCCGGAAATTGCCATGTCTTCGATGAGCAGCGGGGGGGTCTTGACGCTTCCGGCCAGCGGAACCCAGCGCGCGGGGGCCCCCACGCGGACCACCCCGCGGAGCATCGTGACGAGGTCGCTGGCGATGGTCAGCTCCCTCACGGGCGCCCCGAGGCGGCCGTTCTCGATCAGCATGCCGGAGGCCCCGACGGAGAAGGTGCCGGACACCGGGTTGACCCCCGAGTGGAGGCCCGCGACGTCCGTCACGTACAGCCCGTCGCCCGCCTCGGCGAGCAGCGTGTCCAGGTCGGCGTCGCCCTCGCTCACGACGAGGTTCGACGTCCCGACCGAGGGCGGGGCGCGGTAGGAGCCGCGCCGCGCGCTCGCGGTTGTCGCGCGGTCCGCGCGCCGGGCCGTCCGGGCGTCGAACAGGAACGTGGCGAGCCGGCCGCCCTGGACGAGCGGCGTGCTCCGCGTGGGCGAGCCCTCGCCGTCGAAGGGGGCGCTGCCCGGCCCCGCCGGGTCGGTCGCGTCGTCCACGAGCTCGAGCGCCGGCCCGGCGATCTCCTCGCCCTCCTTGCCGGCGAACAGCGAGCGCCCGCGCTGCACGGCGTCCGCCGAGAGCATCCCGCCGATGAAGCCGACGAACGAGGCGGCCACGAACGCGTCGAGCACCACCGGGCAGCGGCGGCTCTCGGGCTGGCGGGCGCCCACGAGCGCGAGGGCGCGGCTCGCCGCCTCCGCCCCGATCGCCTCGGGGTCGAGCTCTCCCGGGTCGCGCCCGAGCGCCACGCCCAGGCCGGTCATCAGGTCGGCGCCCTCGCCCGCGAAGGCGGACACGTAGGCCCAGGCCTGCGTGACCGCGCACGAGCCCGCGAAGCCGCGCGAGTTCGCGAGCGCCACCGAGGCGTCCACGTCCGAGTAGACGGCGGCCTCCACCTGGCTGACGCCCTCGTGCGCACGCGCTGCGCGCTCCGCGGCCAGCGCCAGCTCGACCTTCCGCTCCGTCGGCCAGCTCGCGAGCTCGGGCGAGGCGAGCCCCTCGACCGGCGTCGTGCCGAACTCGTCCGGGAGCCCGGCCCACTCGTCCTCGTCCGCCACGGCGGCCGCCTCGCAGGCCGCGGCCCCCGCGTCCGCGAGGCCCGCGTCCGAGAGGTCCGTCGTGTACGCGTAGCCCCAGCGCGTGCCGGCGAACGCGCGCACCCCCACGCCGCGGCCCCCGGCGTCGCTCAGGCTCTCGACCTCGCCCTGGTACACGCGGATGCGCCTGCTCTCCTCCTCCTCGGCGAACGCCTCGGCGTCGGTGGCGCCGGCCGCGGCCGCCGCCTCGACGGCACGCCGGGCGACGGTCTCGAGGTCGGCGCTCACGCCGTCCCGCCGACGGTCAGCTCGCGGATGCGCACGTGCGGCTGGCCGACGCCGGCGGGCACCGACTGGCCCTCCTTGCCGCAATAGCCGGTGGCAATCGCGAGGTCGCCGGCGATGCCGTCCACCGCCGCGAGCGCCTGGATGCCGTTGCCGATCAGCGTCGCCCCGCGCACCGGCGCCGTCACGCGGCCGTTCTCGATCAGATACCCCTCGGACACGCCGAACACGAAGTCCCCGGTCGCGGGCTCAACCTGCCCGCCGCCGAACGAGACGGCGTAGAGGCCCCGCTCGACCCCGCCGATGAGCTCGTCGGCCGTGGCCTCGCCGGGCGCGAAGAACGTGTTGGTCATGCGCGGGATCGGGAGGTGCCTGAAGGAGGCGCGCCGCCCGTTGCCGGTGGACTCCACGCCGTCGCGGCGGGCGCGCAGCACGTCGTAGAGGTAGGAGGTCAGCCTGCCGTCCTCGATGACGGTCGTACGGCGCGTGGGCGTCCCCTCGTCGTCGATGCCGTCGCTGCCCCATTCGTTCAGGCGGGAGCCGTCGTCGTAGGCCGTCACGAACGGCTCCGCCAGCTGGTCGCCGAGCCTGCCCGCGTAGATGCTGGCGCCCTTCTGGACCGCGTCCGCCTCGAGCCCGTGGCCGACGGCCTCGTGCAGCAGGACGCCGCCGAACCCGTTCCCGACGACCACGGGCAGCCGTCCGGTGGGCGCGTCGACGGCGTCGAGCAGGGTGAGCGCACGGCGGGCCGCCCTGGCCGCCACCTCCTCCGGCTCGTGCTCGAGCAGCTCGAAGCCGGCGTGGCCGCCGCGGGTGTCGCTGCCGGTCTCGACCCTGCCGTCGCGGCGCGCCACGACCTGGACGCTCAGCCGCAGCCGGGTGCGGTCGTCGGCCGCCGCGCGGCCGTCCGAGTTGAAGACCTCGACCGCGCGGTGGGACTCCGCGTATCCCACCCGCACCTGGGCCACCTCGGCACCGGCCGCGCGGGCGTGCTCCTCGCAGGCGCGCAGCAGCTCGGCCTTGCGCCCGGCGGGCACGGAGCCCGGCGCCGTCTCCACCGGGTGGCCGCGCGCCGGCTCGGCCGCCGTCAGCGCCGCCCCGGGCTCGCCCGCGGACCCCGCGCGGAGGCCCTGGGCCACCGAGTCGGCCACGCGCAAGAGGTCCGGCTCGGCCAGGCCGTCGACGTAGCCGTAGTAGGTCGAGTCGCCCTTCACGACCCGCAGGCAGGCGCCCGCCTCCCGGCCGCGCTGGGGGGCCTCCACGCGACCCTCGTCGAGCGAGAGCGCGAAGCCCTGGCGATCCTCCGCGTACAGCTCGGCGAGGTCGCCGCCGTTCGCGAGGGCGCGCGCGATCGCCCGCTCCGCCAGGTCGGGAGCGACGAGGCTCACGGCTCGAGACCGTCGACCACGCGAACCATGCTCTCCGAGACGTCCAGCGCGGTCTCGTAGCCGCGGGCGTCCGGCTGAAGGAGGCGCGCGTAGCCGGTCGAGTCGTACATGAGCACGCGCGGCTCGCGGTCGCGCTGCATCCTCCGCACGGTCGCGGCCACGCCCTCGGCGATGCCGGCGGCGCGCCCGATCGGCCCCTTGCGCTTCTCCTTCACGCCTGCTCCGGGTCGAGCTCGGGCACCGGCGGGTCGGGCAGGTCCTCCGCCGTGGCGGTGCTGACCGACGTCCGGATCTCAGGGCCGCCCTCCAGCTCCGCGAGCACCGACCGGAGGTCGGTCAGCATCAGGGAGGAGAGCGTGCCGCGGCGGGCCACCACCGCGAGCGTCCAGCGCGGGTTGCGGGTGGCGTAGACCACGCCGCCCTCCACCTGCGCCTCGACCTGCTCGGGGGGCTCCACGCCGTCCGCCCGCGGTGCGCGGTCCACCGCCTCGAACAGCTTCACGGCGAGCTCGCCGAGCGCGCGCGCCCGCTCGGGATCGAGGTCACCGGCGCCTGCGAGGGAGCCGGCCGCGTCGACCAGGACCGCCGCGCGAGCGTCGGTCGAGAGCTCGCAGAGACGAGCCGCGGTCCGCTCCGGAGTGAGCGTGCCCGGCATCGCGGTCAGAATAGCGGCGTGCCTCTGTCCCGAATCTCGTGGCTGGCGACGCTCGGCATCTGCCTCGCGGCCGCCCTGCTGCTCCTCCTGGACGGCTACTACGGCTACATGGGCTGCCTGCTCGCCGTGGGCGCGGCGGCCGCCGTCAACCTGATCGACTAGCGCTGCCTCGCGCGGTCCTCGGGCTCGAGGTGGATGAGCACGTCGGCCCCGCGCAGCCGCTTGCCGATCGCGGCCTGGAGCTCGTGGCTGATCTCGTGCGCGCGCCGCAGGCTCGTTCCCTCGGTGAACTGCACGTGCAGGTCCACGTGGCGGCGGCTCCCGGCCCGCCGGGCGCGCAGCTTGTGGAAGCTCACCACCTCGCGCGCGCCGTGGTCCTCGATCGCCTGGCGGACCGCGTCCAGCTCCTCCGGGGGCAGCGTCTCGTCCACGAGCGCCCGCGACGACCGGTTCAGGATCCGCAGGCCCGAGAACACGATCGCCGCCGCCACGAGCAGCGCGGTGACCGGGTCGAAGGCCTGGACGCCCGTGATCTCGACCATGGCCAGCCCGGCCAGGACACCGGTCGAGGTGAACGCGTCGGCGCGCAGGTGCGCGGCGTCGCCCTCGAGCGCCGGCGAGTCGGTGGCCTTCGCCCGCCGGTACAGGTAGCCCGAGACCACGAGGTTGGCGACCGCCGAGAACGCGATCACCGCGATGCCGATCCCGATCGACTCGACCTCGGAGCCCTGCGCGAGCCGGCGCACCGACTCGAACACGATCACGCCGGCGCCGACGAGGATCAGCATCCCCTCGATCGCCGCGGCCAGGTTCTCCACCTTCTGGTGGCCGTACGGATGGTCCTCGTCGGCGGGCTCGTCCGCCTTGCGCACCGAGTAGAAGGCGACGACCGAGGCGATCAGGTCGATGCTTGAGTGCGCGGCCTCCGTGAGGATCGCGATCGAGCCCGTGATCGCCGCGGCCGCCAGCTTCAGCACGATCAGGATCGCGTTCGAGGCGATCGACACCGCGGCGGCGCTGTCCTTGCGCGGCATCTGGGCGTCCGGCCCGACCGCCCGCGTGGTTGCCGCGGCGGCGCCGGCGAGCCTGCTCCGCTGGCTCACGGGAGCCGCCTCCGGCGGCGGATCCGCCTGCCGACCGCCTCGCTGTCGGCGTCCTGGAGGTCCTCCAGCCTGCGGGCGAGCGCCCGCGCCGCCCGGCCGCGGTGGCTGATCGCGTCCTTCTCGCCCTGATCCAGCTCGGCCATCGTGCGGCCGTCGCCCAGGTCGTCCGGCACGAAGGCCGGGTCGTACCCGAAGCCGCCGCTTCCGCGCTGCTCCTCGGCCAGCACGCCGTCGCAGCGCCCGTGGACGATCTCCTCGCGGCCGCCCGGCTCGACGTAGACCAGCGCGCAGACGTAGCTGACGCGGCGATCGTCGGGCGGGACCTCGCGCATGAGCTTCTCGAGGTTCTCCTCGTCGGTCGCGTCGTCGCCGGCGTAGCGGGCCGACCACACGCCCGGCGCGCCGCCGAGGGCGGCGGCCTCGATGCCCGAGTCGTCGGCGATCGCGGGCAGGCCCGTGGCGATCGCCGCCACGCGCGCCTTCACCAGGGCGTTGTCGGCGAACGTCGTGCCGGTCTCCGGCGGCAGCTGGACGTCCGCCGGCAGCGGCTCGAGGTCCACGCGCCGCAGGAGCTCCGACAGCTCGCGCAGCTTGTGCTCGTTACGGGTGGCCAGGACCGCCCGCACTTCGCGCCTCGCTACCCGGCCGCCGCCACGGCAGCCCGCTGGGCCTCGCGCAGGCGCTCGATCCCGGCGGCGCCGAGCGCCAGCAGCTCGTCGAGCGAGGCTCGCGACAGCGGTGTGCGCTCGGCGGTCGCCTGGACCTCCACGAGGCCGCCGTCGCCCGTCATCACCACGTTGGCGTCGACCTCCGCGCGCGAGTCCTCCGAGTAGTCCAGGTCGAGGAGGGCGACGCCGTCCACGACCCCGCACGAGACGGCGGCCACCGAGCCGTTGAGCGGCACCTTGTCGAGCGCGCCCTCGGAGACGAGCCGCCGCAGCGCGAGCTCGAGCGCCACGAAACCGCCGGTGATCGCGGCGCAGCGGGTGCCGCCGTCCGCCTCGAGGACGTCGCAGTCGATCCAGACCGTGCGCTCGCCCAGTCCCTCGAAGTCGATCACGCCGCGCAGCGAGCGGCCGATCAGCCGCTGGATCTCGACGGTGCGGCCGTCGGGCCGCCCGCGCGAGACGTCCCGCCGCTTTCGCTCGCCGGTCGAGGCGGGGAGCATCCCGTACTCGGCGGTGGTCCACCCCCGTCCCTGTCCCGCCATCCAGCGCGGGACCGACTCCTCGACGCTCGCGGTGCAGATCACGCGCGTGCCGCCCGCCTCGATCAGCGCCGAGCCCGAGGCGCTGCGCATGTACCCCGGGTGGATGCTCACCTCGCGCAGGTCGGCCGGCGAGCGCCCGTCGTTGCGTGTCATGCCGCCGCCCGCACGCCGACCTCGAAGTGCTCGACCGACGTGATCGGCAGCTGCAGGAAGCGCGTGCCGAGGCGGCGGAAGTCCTCCACGTCGCCGCTCGCGAGGAAGCCGTAGGCGCCGCGCCGGGTGGCGGGGTTCGCGAGCCCCAGCCGCTCGAGGGTGCCGTGCACGTCCTCGGCGATCGCCTCGCCCGAGCTGACGATCGTGATCCCGCGGCCGAGCTCACGCTGGAGCACAGGGCGGATCAGCGGGTAATGCGTGCAGCCGAGGATCACCGTGTCCACCCCGGCCGCCCGCAGCGGGCGGCAGGCGCCCTCCACGCAGTCGAGCACCCTGTGGTCCACGTCGCCGCCGGCCTGGATGAGCGGCGCAAGCTCGGCGCTCGCGACGGCGTGCAGCTCGGCCCCGGGCGCGGCGTCGGCGAGCGCGCGGCCGTAGGCGCCGCTGTCGACCGTCGCCGGCGTGGCGATCAGGCCCACGCGCCCGTTGCGCGTCGCGCGCGCGGCCAGCCGCGCCTCCGGCGTGACGACGCCGATGACCGGGATCCGCCCGTGCAGCTCCTCACGGAGCGCCGGCAGCGCCGCCGCCGTCGCGGAGTTGCAGGCGATCACGAGCAGCTTCGCGCCGCGCTCGAGCAGGATCTCGGCGAGCTCGCGCGCGAACGCGCGCAGCTCGTCCGGCGAGCGGTCGCCGTAGGGGAAGCGGGCGGTGTCCCCGAGGTAGAGGAAGTCCTCCTCGGGGAGGGAGACGAGGCACTCGTGGAGCACCGTCAGTCCGCCCACCCCCGAGTCGAACATCGCAACCGGGAGCTCTCTGGGGTCGCGCGTCACGGGCGGGAATGGTGTCACGCCCGCCCCCCGTCGGCCCACCCGCGGGCGCGCCCGTTCAGAACTGCACGCGCCGCACGGCCTGCTTGATCTTGTTCAGGATCACGTCGCCGAGCTCCTTGCCCGCGTCGGTCCGGAAGCCCTTCATCGCGGCCACCACGCCGGCCATGACGAGCGCGACCAGCAGGATCAGAGCCACGTACTCGACGGTGCCCTGGCCGCGGGCGGCGGCGAGGCGGATCAGCGTCAGGTGGGCGAGTGCTTGCAGGCGGTACATCGGGCCTCCTCGGCGTGCGGGTTCGTGAGGAGGCGATCGTCCGCCCGGGCGGCGCAAGGTTCAGCACGCCGGTGTGACAAGTGCGGCGCGCCGGTGCGAAACTCACGACTCATGGCTGATCAGGCTGCCGGCGTCGTCGCACCCGCGAACGAGGAGGCCGTCCGGGCGTGGGACACGGTCCTCTACGAACGGTGGAAGAAGAACCGCAAGGTCTTCGTCGGTGCCCTCGGCGAGATCACCGAGGAGCTGTTCCAGCGCTTCCCGCCCCCTGAGGGCGGGAGGTGCATCGACATCGGCTGCGGGTTCGGCGAGACGACGCAGCGGCTCTCCGAGCTCGTCGGGCCCGATGGCTTCGTGCTGGGCACGGACTCCTCGAAGCATTTCGTCGAGGACGCGCGGCGCGAGGCCGCGGAGGCGGGTGTGGAGAACGTCGAGTTCGAGCTGTCCGACGCGCAGACGGCGAGGTGGGACCAGACCTACGACTACGCCTTCTCCCGGATGGGGACGCAGTTCTTCGCGATGCCCGTCCAGGCGATGCGCGCCATCCGCGGCGCGCTCGTGCCGGGCGGGGCGCTCTGCAAGATCTGCTGGCGCCGCAAGGACGAGAGCCCCATGTGGGCGGAGACCGAGCGGGTGGTCGAGCGGTTCCTCTCACGCCCCGAGCAGTACGAGGCCGACACGTGCGGCCCCGGGCCGTTCTCGCTCGGAAACCCCGAGACGACGCGGGGCATCCTCGAGGCCGCCGGGTTCGACCGGATCGACCTCCGGAGCCGCGACTTCGACTACTACCTCGGCGCGGACATCGACGAGACGCTCGACGCCATGCTCGCGATCGGGCCCGGCGCCGAGCTGATCCGCCTCAACGGCGAGCTCGGGGAGAGCCGCCGCGACGAGATCGCCGCGGCGCTCGCCGAGCACCTCAGCGCCTGGCGGCAACCTGACGGCTCGATAGTCGGCCGCGGCTCCGTCTGGTTCGTCACGGCGACGAATCCGGGCTAGCGCACCGCGGCGTCGGCGCCGCCCAGCCCCCTGCGATCATCCGCCCGCATGTGCGGGATCGGCGCGATCCTCGATCCGGCGGGGTCAGCCGGCGAGCATGCGGTGAACGGAATGGTCGGCGCTCTGCGCCATCGCGGCCCGGACGGCGAGGCCGTCCGGCGGCTCGGGCCGCTCACGCTCGCCCACACCCGCCTCGCGATCATCGACCCCGCGGGCGGCGACCAGCCGCTCGACTCCGAGGACGGCTCGGTCACCGCGGTCGTCAACGGCGAGATCTACAACCACCGCGACCTGCGCGCCCGGCTCGAGGCCCAGGGGCACCGCTTCGCGACCGGCTCGGACAGCGAGGTGATCGTCCACGCCTACGAGGAGCACGGCCCGGACCTGGTGCACGAGCTCAACGGGATCTTCGCGTTCGCGCTCTGGGACGCGCGCAACCGGCGGCTGGTGGCGGCGCGCGACCACTTCGGCGTCAAGCCGCTCTACTGGTGGACCGACGGCCGCCGGGTGGCGGTCGCCTCCGAGGTCGGCGCGCTGCTCGCGGCCGGGCTCGTGAGGGCCGAGGTCGACCGCGTCGCGCTCGACCACTTCCTCGCCTGCCGCTTCGTGCCGGCCCCGCGCACGCTGTTCGCGAACGTCCAGAAGCTCCCGCCGGCCTCGGTCCTGACCGTCGAGGAGGACTTCTCGCCGCGCCTCACGAGCTTCCGCGAGCCGCCCGGGCCGCATGTCCACGGCGTGAGCGACACAGAGCTGGCGCGGGAGCTCGCGGAGCGCTTCACGAGCGCCGTGAGCCGCCAGATGATGAGCGACGTCCCGTACGGCGCGTTTCTGTCCGGCGGCGTGGACTCCGCCGCGGTCGCGGCCGCGATGGCGCGGTCCGCCCCCATCCCGCCCACCACGTTCACCATCGGCTTCCCGGGTCACGGCGAGCTTCTGGACGAGCGCCGCGACGCCGCCGAGAGCGCCCGCCTGATCGGCACCGACCACCACGACACGACCATGTCGGAGGACGACTTCCTCGCCGAGCTCGCCCGCTGCGTGCCCAGGCTCGAGGAGCCGTGCGGCATCCCCTCGGCGCCCGCGCTGCTCCAGCTCTCGCGCTTCGCCGCCCGTGACGTGAAGGTCGTGCTCGCGGGCCAGGGCGCCGACGAGCCCCACGGCGGCTACGGCCGCCATCAGGCCGCCGCCCTGCTCGGCGGCCTGCGCCACGTGCCGCCCGGCCTCGCGGCGCCGGTCGCATCGCTCGCCCGCGCGGTCCCGCGCGCGGCCCGGGCCCGCCGCGTGGCACACCTTCTCGGCGGCCGCGGCGACGCCGAGCGGCTGCTCCGGCTCGTGGAGGTCAGCGACGCCGACGTCCGCACGGCGCTCACGCCGTCAACCGGCGCCGAGGCCGAGGAGGAGCGGCTCGCGCGCGCCCGGAGCGTGCTGTCCGACGTGCCGGACCGCAGCCTCCTCGAGCAGGCCCTCTACCTCGACACGCGCATGTTCCTCCCCGACGGGATCCTGATCTGCAACGACAAGATGTCGATGGCCGCCGGCCTCGAGCTGCGCGTGCCGTTCCTCGACCGCGAGCTGATGCGCTTCGTGGAGGCGATACCGGCCGGCCATCGCGTCCGCCCGCGCGCCGGCAAGCGGCTCCACCGCGCCGCGATGGCCCATTTGCTTCCGCCACAGCTCGTTGCGCGCCCGAAGCACGGGTTCTCGACCCCCTACGACGACTGGCTGCGCTCCTCGCTGGGCGCGGAGGTCAGGCGCCGCTACGAGGCCGGCACGGAGCTGGCCGGGCTGATCGAGCCCGCCGCCGTGGCCCGCCTGGTGGACGAGCACGCCCGCGGGCGCGCCGACCACAAGTCGATCCTGTACTGCCTGCTCGAGCTGTCGGAATGGCACCGCGCCTTCGTCGAGGCGAGGGAGCCCGTGGCCGCGTGAAGCGGATCCTCTACGTCCACAGCCGCAAGGCGAGCTTCGTGGCGATCGACAGGGAGATCCTGGCCGGCGCCTATGAGATCGAGGACCTCTACCAGCCCGGCCGCGTGCCGAACCCGTGGCGGGTGCTCCGGGGGGTGCTGCGCGCCGACCTCGTGTTCGGCTGGTTCGCGTCCTGGCACACGTTCCTCCCGATCACGCTCGCCTGGCTGCTGCGCAGGCCGTCGGTGATGATCATCGGCGGCTTCGACACGGCGAACATGCCCGACATCGGCTACGGCTACCAGCAGGGCGGCCTGCGGCGCTGGGCCAGCCGCTGGATCATGAACCGGGCCACGCGGCTCGTCACGAACTCGGAGTACAGCCGCAGCGAGGTCGAGCGCAACACCCCGATCCCGCCGGAGCGCGTCACGGTGCTCCACCACGGGGTGCCGGACCCGTTCGGGGCGCTCCCGGCGGGTCCCAAGGAGCCGCTCGCCCTCACGGTCGGCCATCTCGTCCGGACCACGCTCGAGCAGAAGGGCCACCGCCCGTTCGTGGCCGCCGCGGCGAGCCTGCCCGACGTGCGCTTCGTCTTCGTGGGGCGCTGGCACGACGACGCGATCGAGGAGCTGCGGGCCCTCGCCGGCCCCAACGTCGAGTTCACGGGCTGGCTCTCTGATGAGGACCTCCACGCCATGTACCGGCGGGCGTCGGTCTACGTGCAGGCCTCGCGGCACGAGGGCTTCGGCCTGGCGGTGGCCGAGGCGATGCTCGCCGGCTGCGTCCCCGTGGTGATGAACGTCACCGCGATGCCCGAGGTGGTCGGCGACGCCGGGGTCCTGATCGACTCGCAGAGCGCGGATGCGGTGGCCGCCGGCGTGCGGCGCGCGCTCGAGCTCGGGCCCGACGCCGGCGCCCGCGCGCGCGAGCGCATCCTCACCGAGTTCCCGATGGAGAACCGCAGCGACGGCCTGCTCCGGATAGTCGGTCAGACCCTCGCCGTATAGTGCCGCGACGGCAGCGCGCCGCCGCGCTCTACCCGATGGAGAACTCGATGCGAACCAGTCCGAGCGCCGCGCCAGGCGCCTCGAGGAGGGAGCGCGACGCGCTCCTGCTCGAGCTTGGCGCGCTCGTCTACGAGCTGCACAGGAAGGGGCAGCGCGCCCCCGAGCTGCTCCAGGCGAAGGCGACCGCGCTGGACCACGCGAGCGCCGGGCTCGATCCCGGCGAGGCGCTCGGGCTGCCCTGCCCCCACTGCTTCGCCGCCGCCGAGCCGGGCCAGCTCGCGTGCCTGGAGTGCGGCGAGCCGCTCGCCGTCCGGGCGCCGGCCGCGCCGAGACGGCGGACCCCGCTGATCGCGGTGGCCGCCGTGGTTGCGCTCTTCGGCGCCGCGGCCGCGGGCTTCGCCGTCTCCGAGCTGACCGGCGACGACGGCGCGGCGGCGCCAGCGGCGACGGCCGCGCCCGCCGCGGCAGCTGAGAGTCGGGCGGAGCCGGCCGGGGGCGTCGCCGGATCGTCGGAGGCGGGCGGGGACGAGGCGGTCGCGCTCGCGGCCTGGCCCGGGGACGTGAGCGCGTACACCGTGGTGCTCGTCACCTCGAGCGACGAGGCGGGCGCCCGCAAGGTCGCCTGGGCCGCCGCGCGCTCGGGCCTCGAGGCGGGGATGCTCCGATCGGACGACTACGCCGAGCTGGGCGAGGGCTTCTGGCTGGTCTTCGCCGGGCGGTTCAAGACGCCCGAGGCCGCGGAGCGGCGCGCGGCCGAGCTGGGCGCGCGCTACGAGGGCGCCTACCCCCAGCAGATCGTCCCGGCCGCGGCTCAGAGCTCCCAGTAGGCACCGAGCACCGAGCGGGCGCGCTCGGTGACCGCCTCGGCCGGATGCGAGCCCGGCTCGCCGCCGTCCGCGAGCGCCTCCATCGTCGCCTCCACGCCCTGCGCCAGCGCGTCGAGGTCGTAGCCGCCCTCCAGCACCGCCCCGACGGGCAGCCCGAGCGCCAGCACCTGACGAGTCAGCTCCGCGAACGAGCCCGTCTCGAGCGAGCAGCCGCCGACCGGGTCGTCGCGGTGCGCGTCGTAGCCCGCGGAGATCAGGACCAGCTCGGGCTCGAACTGGCGCGCGGCCGGGACGACGACGTGCTCCACCAGCGCGCAGAACACGTCCTCGCCCGCGCCGGCGGGCACGGGCAGGTTGAGCGAGTGGCCCGTGCCGTCGCCCGATCCGACGTCCTCGAGCGGGCCGGTGCCGGGATAGAACGGGTACTGGTGGATGCTCGCGAACAGGACCTCGCGCGAATCGTGGAACATCGCGTTCGTCCCGTTCCCGTGGTGCACGTCCCAGTCGAGCACGAGGACCCGGCTCACGCCGAGCGAGTCGAGCGCGTGGCGCGCGGCGACCGACACGTTCGCGAACAGGCAGAACCCCATCGCCTGCTCCCGCTCGCAGTGATGCCCGGGCGGGCGCAGCGCCGAGAAGCCGGCCCGCTCGCCACCGCTCACGAGCGCCTCCACGAGCGCGCAGGCGCCGCCCGCGGACCGCAGCGCCGCCTCGTAGGAGCCGTGGCTCAGCGGCGTGTCGAGGTCGAACGCCCCGGCGGCCTCGCTCAGCCGGCGCACCCGGTCGACGTGCTCCTGGGGATGAACGGCGAGCAGCTGCTCCTTCTCCGCCCGTGGGGCCTCGCGCCGCTCCCATCCGAGCCAGTCGCGCGCATCGAGCCGCCGCTCGATCGCGCGGATCCGCTCCGGCCGCTCCGGATGGCCGTAGCCGGTGTCGTGGTCGAGCGAGGCTGGATGGCTGAAGATGACCGGCACGCGCGCCGGTACCGTACCGACGCGCCGTGAAGGCCTCGCCCGAAACGCTCCTGCGCTCTGACGTGGCCGTCGTCGGCGCCGGCGCCGCGGGCCTGTTCGCGGCGCTCGTCGCTGCGGACCTCGGCGCCGAGGTGGTGCTCGTCACCCGCTCGCCGCTCGCGCAGACCGCGAGCTTCTGGGCGCAGGGCGGGATCGCCGCGGCGCTCGCCGAGGGCGACTCGCCCGCCCTGCACGCCCAGGACACGCTCGCGGCGGGCCGCGGCGCCGCGCGCGAGAGCGCCGTGCGGGTGCTCTGCGAGGAGTCTCCAGCGCGTGTGCATGAGCTCGAGCAGCTCGGCGTGAGCTTCGACGCCGACCGCCACGGCAACCTCGCGCTCGGCCTCGAGGGCGGCCACTCGGCACGCCGGATCGTCCACGCCGGCGGTGCCGCCACGGGCCGCCGGATCACGCGCGAGCTGTCCGCCCGCGCCGCGGTTCACGAGCGGATCCAGGTGCTCGAGCCGGCCGCCGCCGTGGCGCTCTGGACGCATGACGGGCGCTGCACCGGCCTGCTGGCGCGCCGCCGCGACGGGTTCGAGCTGCCGGTGCTCGCGCGTGCAACGGTGCTGGCCACCGGCGGCATGGCGGCGCTCTGGGAGCGGACCACGAACCCGCCGGGGGCCGTCGGCGCGGGGCTGGGCCTGGCCGAGGCCGCGGGGGCGCGGCTCGCTGACCTCGAGTTCATGCAGTTCCATCCCACCGCGCTCCGGACCGGCGGCGCGCGCGACGGCTTCCTCATCACCGAGGCGATCCGCGGCGAGGGCGCCACGCTGCTCGACGCGAGCGGCGAGCGCTTCGTGGACGAGCTGGCCCCGCGCGACCACGTGGCGCTCGCCATCGAGGCGGAGCTCGCGCGGAGCGGCGAGCGTGCGGTCAGCCTCGACCTGCGCGAGATCGACATGACGCGCTTCCCGAACATCGCCGCGGCGCTGGCGGAGATGGGGCTCGACCCGGCGCGCGACCTCGTGCCGGTCGCGCCGGCCGCCCACTACACCATGGGCGGCGTGGCCACGGACCTGGACGGGCGCTCGACGCTGCCGGGGCTCCTGGCGGTCGGCGAGAGCGCGTGCAGCGGGCTGCACGGCGCCAACCGGCTGGCGTCGAACTCGCTTGCCGAGTGCTTCGTGTGGGGCCGCCGCGCCGCGGTCGCGGCGAGCGCCGAGCCGGCGCCGCCGCCGGTCCCCGGGCCGGCCCCGGCGCCCGGGCCGCCGTCGCTCCCCCCGGAGTCCACCCGCGCGGCGCTCTGGCGGCGCGCCGGGCTCCAGCGCGACGCCTCCGGGCTCCGCGACCTCCTCGACGACCCGTTCCCGCTGGCGCGGCTGATCGCGGCCGCCTGCCTTGCGCGCGAAGAGAGCCGCGGCGCACACCAGCGCACCGACCACCCGGACAGCGATCCGGCGCTCGACGAGATGCATACGCTGGTGGGCGGCGGCAGCGACCCGTGCTGGGAGCGGTGGCAGTGAACGATCGGCGGGACCTCTTCCTCGAGGCGATGGCCTCACTGGCCTCCGGCGTGGCCGTGATCACGGCGCGCAAGCCGGACGGCCAGCCGTGCGGCCTCGCGGCGACCTCCGTGGTCTCGTACAGCGCGCATCCCCCGTCCCTGCTGGCCTCGATCAGCCACGCCTCACGCTGCCACGACGCGCTCGCGTCATCCGACCGCTTCGGGGTCCACATCCTGCGCGCCGACGAGATCGACCTGGCCGAGGTCTTCGCCGGCAAGGGCGACGACAAGTTCTCGGGCGTGGACTGGGGCTGGGACGGCGACGTGCCCGAGCTCGGGGGAACGCTCGCCTACCTGCGCTGCCGGCGCGCCGAGTCGCTTCCGAAATACGACCACACGGTGCTCATCGGGGACATCGAGGACGGCCGGCTCGAGACCGGCGAACCGCTCCTCTACGCCCGCCGCCGCATGGACTGGTTGCTCAGGCTCGAGGTGCAGTAGGTCAACAGAGACTGTCCAAACTTCGCCCCCCGATTGGGATTCAGGTGCTTGCGGACCTGGGAATTCGTGCTTATCTTGAATTTGTCCACGCCTCAGCCGCAGGCGTTCCAGAAGGCTTATGCGGGGGGAAAAGGACCCCCAGGCGTGGACGCCGCTCAGGGGTAAGGGAGGGCCCGGTGTACCAGTTCAGCCGCTCGATCTATCGCGAGCTGTCCGCATCCGTCGTACCCACGAAGGGTGAGGACATCAGCATCACGCGCCAGCGCTTCCTGCGCGCGTGCGAATGCTCAATGGAGAGGCTTGCCCTCGACCGCCATTACTTCGCTCGCCCCACGCACACGCTCTTCGCCGACGTCCGGCACTTCTTCCCGATCGCGGATCAGCTCCGGGTCTACCGGCTCGTCGCGAAGCACGTCGAGCTGGCCACGGAGTACGTGGACACCCAGCTGAGGACCGGCGTCACGTTCGACGGCAGCCCCGCCTGCTGCCATGCGAGCACGCGCCGGGGCACGCCGTGTCAGCGCGTCCCGCTCCCGGGGAGCAAGTACTGCCCGTCGCACAAGCATCTGGAGGAGGACTTCGAGGTGGCGGCCGCCTGACGTAGTTTCCCCCGGGTGATCCTGGGGGTCGACGTCGGCGGCACGTTCACCGACGCGGTGGTGCTGACGGGCGACCGGCTCGTCACCGCGAAGGCGCCGACGACGCCGGACGACCAGTCCGAGGGAGTCCTGCGCGCCGTCGACGAGGCCCTCGCCGGCGCCGGCGCGCGGGCGGGCGACGTCGAGCGCTTCGTCCACGGGATGACCGTGGCCACGAATGCGCTGCTCGAGGGCCGGGTGGCGCGCACCGCCCTGCTCGCGACCGAGGGCTTCACCGACGTGGAGGAGCTCGGACGCCAGGCGCGCGCCGAGCTCTACCGCCTCTGCGCGGCGCATCCGCCGCCGCTCGTGCCGGTCGGCCTGCGCGTGCCCGTCCCGGAGCGCACCGGCCCCGGCGGCGTGCTGCGCGCGCTCGACGAGGCGGCGCTCGCGGAGCGACTCGCCGGGCTCGAGTTCGAGTCGGCGGCCGTCTGCCTGCTGTGGGGCTTCCGCCACCCCGAGCACGAGCGGCTGGCGGCCGAGGCGGTGGCGCGGGCGCGGCCGGGCGCGCACGTGTCGACCTCGCACGAGACCGCCGGCGTGTTCCGCGAGTACGAGCGCGCAGCGACCACGATCGTCGACGCCGCGCTCTCGCCGCTGCTGCGGGGCTACCTCGAGCGGCTCGCCGAGCGCGCCGCCGAGGCCGGCCTGCCCGAGCCCGAGGTGATGCTGTCGAGCGGTGGCACGGCCGGCGCGTCCACAGCCGCCCGGCACGCCTCCTGGACGGTGCTGTCGGGCCCCGCCGGCGGGGCCGTGGGCGCAGCGCGGGTGGCCGAGCGGGCCGGGGCGCCCGCCGCCGTGGCGCTCGACATGGGCGGCACGTCCTGCGACGTCTCCGTGGCGCGCGGCGGCAGCGCCGCGGTCGGGGGCGGGCGAAGCGTCGGCGGGCGCGCGCTGGCGCTGCCGATGGTGGACGTGCACACCGTGGGCGCCGGCGGCGGGTCGATCGCCTGGCGGGACGCGGGCGGCGCGCTGCGTGTGGGCCCGCGCTCGGCGGGCGCCGACCCCGGGCCGGCGTGCTACGACCGCGGCGGCACCGAGCCCGCCGTCACCGACGCCAACCTGGCACTCGGCTACCTGGACGCGGGCGGGTCGCTCGCCGGGGGCGTCCCGCTCGTGCGCGACCGCTCGGCCGCGGCGATCGCGCCGCTCGCGGAGAGCCTCGGGCTGAGCGCCGAGGAGGCCGGCGCCGGGATCGCGCGTGTGGCCGACACGGCGATGGCGCAGGCGGTTCGGGTGGTGACCGTCGAGCGCGGCAGCGACCCGCGTGACATGGCGCTCGTGGCGTTCGGGGGCGCCGGCCCGCTCCACGCGGCTCGGATCGCGGAGGAGCTGGGCATGAGCCGGGTCGTGGCTCCGGCCGCGGCCGGGGTGCTGTCCGCGCTCGGCCTGGTGCTGTCGGAGCGGCGGCGCGACGTGGTCCGGAGCGTCCTGCTCGCCGGCGACGCGCTGACGGCGGAGGCGGTGGCGGCCACGGTCCGCGAGCTCGGCGACCAGGGCCGCCGCGAGCTCGGTGACCCGGGCGCCGAGCTGCGCGCGACCTACGACCTGCGCTACGCCGGCCAGGCCTTCGAGCTCTCGGTGGACGCCGAGCTCGAGCCCGACCCGGGCGGCCTGCGCGACGCCTTCGGGCACGCCCACGAGCAGCGTTACGGCTACGCGGACCCCGACGCGGGCCTGGAGCTGGTGACGGTGAGGGTGGCGGCGGCCGCGCCGGGCGCCGAGCTGCCCGAGGCAGCCGAGGGCGGAGAGGCGCCGCGCCGCACCCGCCGGGCGCTCTTCGACGGCGGCTGGCGCGACGCCGAGGTGCTCGGCCCGGGCCGGGCCGCCGCCGACGGCCCGGCGATCTTCGAGCTGGAGGGCTCGACCGTCGTGGTGCCGCCCGGCTGGCGGGCCGAGGCGGGGCCGGACGGGGTGGTGATGGAGCGCTGAGCCGGATCGGCCCGGTCACCCTGCAGGTGCTGCTCGGCGGGCTGCGCGCGGCGTGCGACGAGATGGGCGCGGTGCTTGTGCGTTCCGCGCACTCCGCGAACATCAAGGAGCGCCGCGACGCCTCGACCGGGCTGTTCGATCGAGACGGCCAGATGGTGATGCAGGCCGAGCACATCCCCGTCCACCTCGGTGCGATGCCGGCCGCGGTGGGCGCCGTCCTCGGCGAGGACCACTCCCCCGGCGACGCCTGGATCCTCAACGACCCGTACCGCGGCGGCACCCACCTTCCGGACGTGACGGTGATCTCGCCCCTGTTCCATGCGGGCGAGCTGATCGGCTTCGCCGCCAGCCGCGCCCACCACGCCGACGTGGGCGCGCGCGAGCCGGGCAGCATGCCCGCCGACTCGCGGACGCTGGCGGACGAGGGGGTGGTCATCCCGCCGACTCGCCTCACGCCCGAGGTGCTGCGCGACCTGGCCGGCCGGATGCGCAACCCGCGCCAGCGCGAGGCCGACCTGCGCGCACAGCTGGCCGCCGGGCGGGCCGGCGCCGACCGCGTGGCGGCACTGCTCGAGCGACACGGCATCGAGACCTTCCGCGCCGGGCTGCGCGAGACGCTCGACTACGCCGAGCGCCGCACGCGGGCCCGCATCTCCGAGCTGGAGGACGGCGCCCGTGAGGCGCGCGACGTGCTGGAGGCGGTGGACGGGGACCTCGAGCTGCGCCTGCGGGCCACGGTGGCCGGCGACGAGCTCGAGCTCGACTTCGAGGGCTCGGCCGCCCAGCACGACGGGAACCTGAACTGCCCGCTGGCCGTGACCCTGTCCGCCTCGTACTTCGCGCTCCGCGTCCTGACCGATCCCGACGTCCCACCCTGCGCCGGCGCCTACCGCCCGCTCACGGTGCGGGTGCCCGAGGGGTCGATGCTGAACGCGCGTCCGCCCGCGGCGGTCGCGGCCGGCAACGTTGAGACCTCGTCGCGGGTGGCGGACCTCGTGCTCGCGGCGTTCGGCCGCGCCTGCGGCCAGGGCACGATGAACAACCTCACGCTCGGGAACGACGACTTCACCTACTACGAGACGCTCGGCGGCGGCCAGGGCGCGTGCCCCGACGCCGACGGGCCATCGGCGGTCCACGTGGCGATGTCGAACACGCTCAACACCCCGATCGAGGCGCTCGAGCTGGAGTTCCCGCTGCGGGCTGTCGAGTACTCGGTGCGCCGCGGCTCGGGCGGCGACGGCCGGCGGCGCGGCGGCGACGGCGTCGTGCGCGAGGTCGAGGCCCTCGAGGGGATGCGCTACTCCCTCATCACCGAGCGCCGCCGCCACGCCCCGCCGGGCGCGGAGGGCGGCTCTCCCGGCGCAACGGGTAGGAACCTGCTCAACGGCCACGAGCTGCCCCCGAAGGCATCGGGGACGCTCGAGCCCGGAGACAGGCTGCGAATCGAGACTCCCGGAGGAGGAGGACATGGAGAACGCTGATCACGGAGGGGGCCCGAGCCGCGTGGCCTTCCTCGGCCTCGGGATCATGGGGTGGCCGATGGCGGCGAACCTGGCCCGGGCCGGGTTCGAGCTGTCGGCCTGGACGCGGACGGGCGAGAAGGCCGAGCGGTTCGCCGCCGAGCACGGCGCCCGCGCCGCCGCCACGCCGGCCGAGGCCGCGGAGGGCGCCGACGCCGTCGTCTCGATGGTCGTGGACGCCCCGGAGGTCGAGGCCGTGCTGCTCGGCGACGCGGGCGCCGCCCCCTCGCTCTCCCCCGGCGCGCTGTGCGTCGACATGTCCACGATCGCCCCGAGAGCGGCGCTTCGCATCGGCGAGCGCCTGCGCGATCGGGGACTGACCCTCGTCGACGCGCCCGTCACCGGCTCGCGCCCGCGCGCCGAGGACGGCACGCTCACGATCATGGTCGGCGCCGAGGAGGAGGACTTCCAGCGGGCCCGGCCGCTGCTCGACGCCATGGGCCGGCTGGTCGTCCACGTGGGCCCGCCCGGTCACGGGGCGATGACGAAGGTGATCGCCAACACGATCACGGCGATCAACGCGGCGGCGCTGGCCGAGGCGCTCGCGATGGTGAACCGGGCCGGCGTGGACGCCGACAGGTTCCTGGAGGTGGCGGGCTCCGGTTCGAGCGCCTCGACGATGATGGAGCTGAAGGCCAGGCCGATGCTCGAGCGGGACTTCGACCCCCTCTTCAAGCTCGAGCACATGCTCAAGGACGTGCGCCACTGCCTCGCCGAGGCACGCGAGCTGGGGATCGAGCTGCGGCTCGCGGAGGTGGCGGAGCGGCTCTACGCCGAGGCCGAGGCGGCCGGGCAGGGCGAGAAGGACTTCGCGGCCATAGCGACCGTGGCCGGCTGACGCCGTACCCGCTCCGAGCGCGAAAATCTTGAAACCGAGGCGCTCTTTCGCAAGAATGCTGCCCTCGCGCCCGCCTATGAGGCCTCAGAGACACGGCGCGAGCTTCTTGGAGCATCTCTCCTCTATGCCAGTAGCTATCAAGGAATGGGCTGTGACCGTGCGCGCGCTTGCCGAGGGTGAGCAGCTGCTCACGCTGCGCAAGGGCGGGATCCGCGAGGAGAACAAGCACTTCGAGATCGAGCACGACCGCTTCTTCCTCTATCCGACCTTCGACCACCAGCGGAACGACCTGGTTCGCCAGTCCCACCTCCCGGAGCTGGCCAGGGCCCTCGAGGAGGGCGTGTGGCCCGACCGCGAGCCGCCCGCGGAGGCGCTGATCCAGGACGGCGGGATCCCACAGCCCGACCGGGTGCGCATCCGGGCATGGGCCGAGGTCTCGGCCAGCTACCTGATCACCGACCCGCGCGCGATCGACGCGCTGTCGCCCTACTACATCTGGACGCCCGACTACGCGGAGAAGCGGCTCGCCTGGAAGCGCCGCCACCCGCTCCACGTGATCGTGCTCCGCACCTACCGCATCCCGCGGCCGGTGACCGTCAAGGTCCGGCCCGAGTACCAGGGCTGCCGGTCCTGGATCGACCTCTACCGCGACCTGCCCTTCGAGGGCACGCCGGTCCTCTCCGACGACGAGTTCGAGCGTGCGTCGGAGGAGATCGAGGCGATCGCCTCGGACGCGGTCCCCGTCCCGGCCTAGCCGGCCAGGGCTCCCCTGGCCTGGGTCGAGAGCAGCTCCGCCTCCTTCTCGGCCCGGCACGAGTCCGGGCACGCGGATCAGGCCGCCGGGGTGCTCGAGGACCTCGAGGCGTTCAGCGCGGAGCTCGCGGAGATCTTCGAGCACGTGCCGCTCGACATCGCGGTCGTCATGCACGCGCGCTCGATCTCGCTGTCGATGGCCCATCCGTGGCTGCCGCTCGCGCGCCGCGTGGCCGCACCCGCCAGCCGCCGCTACTTCGCCGGCTGGTTCGGGGAGCGCGAGATCCACGTGCTCGCCCCGAGCGCGCTCGAGCGGCGCGCCTCGAACGTGCCCGGCTCGCGCGAGGCGCTCCTGCTGACGCCCCGCCACGAGTACTCGCACGTGGTGCTCGGGGCGAACAACCCCGACCTGCCGCCGCCGTTCTCGGTCGCCCGCTTCCGCCAGTACGTGCGCTGGGCCTGGCTCTGCGAGGGCGCCGCGGCGTGGCTCTCGGGCCAGACGCCGCTGTTCAGGGCCGCGATCGTGCGGCGCATGCGCGAGGGCGGGCGGCCCCGGTTCCCGCCCGCCCCAGCCGACGCGATGCTGCTCGGCGGGACCGTGTTCGCGCTGCTCGAGCGGCGCCGGGGCACGCACGTGGCGGCGGCGCTCGCAACGAGCCCGCTGGAGCGCGGCGCCCGCGGGCTGATCGCCGAGGCATTCGACCGCCCGGTGGCCGCGGTCGAGCGGGACTGGCGCGACGAGCTGAGCTCGCTGGCCGCGTCGGCCTGACCGTTGGCCGGCGCCGCGAAGTGTCCTGCCCTGTGGTTGCTCTGCAACCGAAAGTCAGGACACTTGGGCGGAGGCGGCCCTAGAGGCCGAGCGTCTTCGCGATGATGTTCTTCTGGATCTCCGAGGTGCCGCCGTAGATGGTGGTCACCACGGCGGCGCGCAGATGGCGCTCCATCGGGTACTCGGTGGCGTAGCCGTACCCGCCCAT
>JAFGJG010000113.1 GCA_016929195.1 Thermoleophilaceae bacterium | reverse complement strand
GCATCGGGCTGGGCCTGACGCTCGACGAGTTCGACCTCTGGCTGAACCTCGAGGACGTCTACTGGGCGCCCAAGGGCCGCCAGTCGATCGACGCGGTGATCGTGACCGTCGCGCTGCTGGCGCTCAGCCTGCTCGGCCTCCAGTTCTGGATCGACGTCTACGAGGCCGTGCTGGTCCTGTTCGGCTACGGCGGCGAGCGCCTCGACGGCGGCGAGACGGCGTTCATCCTCGTGCCGGTCCAGGTGGCGGGCGTGTGCCTCTCGGCGATCTGCTTCCTCAAGGGGAAGGTCATGTTCGCCGGGATCGGCCTGTTCATACCGATCGTCGCGCTGGTGGGCGCTCTGCGCCCTGCCAAGCCCGGGTCGCGCTGGACGCGCAGGCGGACGGCCGCGGCGACCTAGCCGACCGGCACGCCGGGCGACACGTTCCAGCGCCGCACCACCGCCACCTCGCGCTCCCAACCGAGCATGGACACCGTCGCGGTGTCGAGCCGGAGGAGACCGCCGTCCTCCGGAGCCAGGCCGAGCCAGCGCGCCGCGAGCACGCGCAGCACGTGACCGTGGGCGAACAGCGCAGCCGGCCCGGCGAGCCCCTCGAGCTCCGCCAGGATGCGATCCGCCCGGGCGCCCACATCGGCCATCGACTCGCCGCCGGGGCAGCCGTCGCGCCAGAGGATCCATCCCGGGCGCTCCTCGCGGATCTCCGCGGTCGTCCGCCCCTCGTACTCGCCGTAGTCCCACTCGACCAGCTCGTCGCGGACCAGGGCCGAGTCTCCGAGCCCGGCCAGCCGGCAGGTGTCCGCGGCGCGGCTCAGCGGGCTCGTGTAGATGCGCTCGAACCGGATTCCGGCGAGCGAGGTGCCGAGCAGCTCGGCCTGCACGCGTCCCTCGTCGGTCAGCGGCACGTCGGTCCTCCCGGTGTGCTTCCCGGTTCGGCTCCACTCGGTCTCCCCGTGCCGGGCGAGCACCACCTCGGGCGGTTGTCCCGAGCCTTGCCTCAATCGGATCCGATCGGGGAGCCCGAGAAGAAGAAGAACCAGATCTCGAACGTCGCGAAGGCGAGGATCACGCCCCCGACCAGGATGCGCTCGCCGCTCGTGAGCGCCGGCTGCATTCCGTCGTAGTTGGGCCGTTCACCGCGCATGCTCCGCAGCCAGGGTGCGTGCTGGCGCACCGTCGGCGACGCGCCGGTGAGGTCGTCGTACTCAGAGCTCGCCCATTGGAGCGCGCGGTAGAGGGCGACGCTGATCACGACGAGGGCCACGATCACGAGACCCACCGCCCCCATGCTCGGCGGCCCGGTGCCCTGCGCCTGCGAGCCCAGCCACAGCGCCAGCAGCGGCCCGCCGGTCCAGAGGTTCACGACCAGAAGCGCCATCAGGGCGGCGAGGAGAAAACGCTTTACGCGGTCCGGCACAGGCGTATAGTCGCAAGAGATGCCGAGCGGTCGTGAGCGCATCCTGGACGCCGCCTACCCCCTCTTCAGCAGGTCGGGCATCCGGGCCGTGGGAGTGGACAGGATCGTGGACGCGGCGGGCGTCGCGAAGATGACGCTGTACCGCAACTTCCCCTCGAAGGACGAGCTTGCGCTGGCGTACCTCGACATGCGCGAGGAGCGCTGGACGCGCGGTTGGCTCTGGGACGAGATCCGCAGGCGCGCCGACATGCCGGGAGACCGGCTGCTCGCGATCTTCGACGTGTTCGGCGAGTGGTTCGAGCGCGAGGACTTCGAGGGCTGCTCGTTCATCAACATCCTGCTGGAGCAGGACGACGCGGGCGACCCCGTGCGGGTCGCCACGGTCCAGCACCTCGCGAACATCCGCTCGCTCATCCAGGAGCTGGCGAGCGACGCCGGGATCCCAGACCCCGACGCGTTCTCACGTCAGTGGCACATCCTCATGAAGGGCTCGATCGTCTCGGCCGGCGAGGGCGACAGGGACGCCGCTCGCCGGGCCCGCGAGCTCGGAACGCTTCTGCTGGAGCGACACGGCGTCCCCGTGTCCGGCTGATCTGAAGTCTGCGTCTCACTCGTGCACCGCCGCGAGCAGCGAAGCATACGACCGCACGAGCAGCGCGCGCTCCATCGCGAGCAGCGGGTTGTCCGGGTCTGAGCCCGCCTCCACCCAGCGGTCGGACACGTCCATGGCCTCCGCCCTCAGCTCGGCGGCGCGCTGCACCTCGCCCGGCACGACCCCGTACGAATACGCGTAGAGGTCCCGGAGGGCCGCCACCAGCGCGGGGTCCGAACCCGACCCGTCGCCGTGCTGCGCCTCGCGGTGGGCCCGCCACCATTCGACCTCGAGCCGGGCTGCCTCCACGGGGTCGAAGCGCCCGCCCTCGCTCTTGCGGAGCAGCTGGTAGAAGCGGGTCATGATCCGGCGTGCCCTGTCCGGGTCGTTGTCGGGGAAGGGCGCCCACACCTGGTTGGCCCGCAGCACGAGCCACGCGCCCACGAGCGTGCGCGGCCAGCTCATCCGGAACGCCGACCTCACGAGCAGCACCGAGGCGGCCAGGAACGCGGCCCACCTGCGCCGGTAGTAGGTCTCCCAGGCGCGGCACTCCCAGCCGCCCACCGCTCGCGGGTCGAAGCTCCGCATCCCCGGCACGTTACGCTGCACGCTGATTGGTCTGCGTCCGATGTGGGCATAGAGCAATCTCGTTCTCCGTAGGCGGGCAGGGATCGCTCGCGTCAGCTCGGAGAGTTGCCGCCGACATAGAAGGGACCCACCGCCCCATGCCTTTCGCGACCCTGCGCCGCTCGCTCAAGCGGCCGCGCACGATCGTCATCGCCGTCGCAGCCGGAGCAACGCTGGCCGGCTGCCAGCCCGTCTACCTCTCCCCGACGGGGAACGACGCCGGCAACTGCACGCGCAGCCAGCCGTGCCGCACGTTCGCGCGGGGCGCCCAGGCGGCGCAGCAGCAGAAGCGCGTGCTCGTCCATGTGGGGCGCGGTACCTATCCGCCGCAGACCGTCCCGGCCGGCAACCGCCCGCTCCTGTTCGCGGGCGAGCCCGGCGCGAAGGTGCGGACGCTCGACAACGCCGCCAGCGGCGTGACGTTCAGCGGTCTCGACGTGGACGCCGCCTTCGGCAAGACGCTCGCCTTCCACAACAGCGGCGACAACGCGACATTCAAGAACGGCCGGATCGGCAACGTCACGGATGAGAAGGGCGCGCTCGTCAGCGGCAGGAACTTCAAGTTCGACAACGTCGTGTTCCACGACGTCCGCGTCACCGATCCGAGCGTGCACAACGAGTGCCTGTACGCGATCGTCGTGCCGGGCATGAAGCTGCGCAACAGCACGTTCATGCGGTGCGCCACGATGGACGCCTTCTTCACCTACGGGAGCTGGTGGAACCCGCTCCCGCCCGCCTACGGCGACGTGACGATCGAGAACAACGTGTTCGCGCACACGCTGAAGGACGACGGCACGTGGCACTACTACTCGCTGTATGTCGGCAATGTCGCGAACAACGGCGGCACGTTCTCCGGGTGGACGGTGCGCAACAACACCTTCGAGATCCCGGCCAACGTGACGCGCACTTCGGCCACGCGCTCCCGGTGGACCGGCAACGTCGGAAGCTGGAACTGCGTGCGCGGCGTCAGCTACACCCACAACGTGGGCGACAAGTGCGGAGCGACCGACAAGCTGGTCCAGCCGTCCTCGAGCACCGCGACGAGGCCGGCGGCGTTCGGCTGGGTGAACCCCGCCGCGTACGACTTCCGGCTGAGCGCCGGCTCGCCGGCGATCAACGCGGCGAGCCCCACGGACTCGGTCGCGGTCGACCGCAACGCCAAGGCGCGCGGGGCCGCCCCGGACGCGGGCGCGCTCGAGCGTTGACGCGCGCCCCGGCGGCGTGCCGGCCTCGTTAGCGTCGCCCGGGGCGGCCCGCCGGACTCGCGGCCAAAGGTTCCCTCCCATACGCGGGATACTGGGCGGGCGATGTCGGAGGAGAACCTCCAGCGCGTCCGCGAGCAATACGCTCGCTACAACGCAGGAGAGCGGGTCCCCGGCCGCTGGTTCTGGCACGAGGATGCGGAGTACCACACCGCCCGAGAGGACCCGGACCATGCCGCGCATCGGGGGATCGATGCCATCGCCAAGCTGTTCGCCAGCTGGCTCGAGGCCTACCCCGACCTGAGGCTCGAGATTCAGCAGGCCGAGGCGCGGGGCGACAAGGTGTTCCTCTGGATTCGCTTCACGGGACACGGGGCCGCGAGCGGAATCCCCCTCCAGATGGAGCTGGCCCACGTCTGCACGCTCCGCGACGGCAAGGCGGTCAGCGTGGTTGAGTACTCGGACCGCGACGAGGCCCTCGCAGCCGTGGGGCTGTCGGAGACCCGCTTCTTGGAGAGTGAGTGATCGGGGCGACTGGATTTGAACCAGCGACCTTTCGGCCCCCAGCCGAATGCGCTACCAGACTGCGCCACGCCCCGGCGCGGGGGTCACGATAGCGCGGTGAGACTCGTGATTGCGCTTGCCGCTCTGACCGCCGTCCTCACCGGCGCGGCGCCTGCCCCGGCCGCGCCGCTCCGCGAGTGCGGCAACTACGGCTACCCGAAGGGCCATCACGGCGACAAGCCGGTCTTCACGCCCAAGCCGATCTTCGGCGCGGGCGTCTACGACATCCGCACGCGCGTGGCCACCTGCGGGACCGCTAGGCGCATGGTCCGGCGCTTCTGGGCGGGCCGCTGGGGCAAGTGCGAACCGGGCTGCCGCCGCGGGCGCTTCACGTGCCGCAACCGCCGGACCGGCGACGAGGTCTGGATCATGCGCTGCACCGCGAACGGCGGCCGTGTCGTGCGATTCGAGTACGGCGCCTGACCGCTGAGGCGCGCCACCGCACCGTCGCCGAGGCGGTCCTGGACGGGCCGGTCCTGACGGTCAGCGTCGGGACGCTGCCGCGGCCCGACGCGGCGGACCTCCGCCGAAAGCTTCGCGAGGCCCGCGACGCCTTCGACTTCGTCAAGTTCGCCGACAATCCCCGCGCCCGGGCCCGTGTGTCGCCGTGGGCCGCCGCGGCGGTGGCGCTCGCCGAGGACCTCGAACCGATAGTTCACGTGAGCTGTCGCGACCGCAACCGGCTCGCGCTCCAGTCCGACCTGCTCGGCGGGCGCCTGATCGGGGTCCGGAACGTCCTCTGCCTGCGCGGCGACGAGATTGAGGTGACGGATCAGCCCGAGGCGCGGGCGGTTCGCGACCTCGACGTGGTGGACCTGATCGAATCGGCAGCCGGGGAATTCTGCGTGCTGGCGGCCGCCGACCCGGCCGCCGACTTGAGCCACGAGCTCGTGGCGCGCCTCCGCACGAAGATCGCAGCGGGTGCGCGGCTGCTCGAGACTCAGCCCGTCTTCGACCTGAGCGCGTTCGCCGGCTGGCTCCGTCGGCTCCGCGAGACGGGCATCGGCGTCCCGGTGCTCGTGGACGTCTCGATCGTGGCCACCAGCGTTGAAGCCGAGCTGCTCGGGCGCATCCCGTTCGTCACGTCGCCGCCGGACCTGCCCGCCCGGCTCGAACGGGACCCGGACGCCGGAATCGCGCTCGCCGCCGAGCTCGTCGAGGGCCTGCTCGGCCTGGAGGGCGTCGCCGGCTGCCATCTCTCACCCATCGGCGGCGAGCCTGCGGTGGCGCTCTCCGTGCTCGAGCGCCTCGGGTAAGCGGGCGAAGGGAATCGAACCCTTACTAAGAGCTTGGAAGGCTCTTGTGCAGCCGTTACACCACGCCCGCGGGACCAATCGATCATAGGGGCGACCTACCGACGTCGCCTGTTTGCATGTCGTCAGTCAGGCGCCGTCACTTGAGTCGAGCCAGACCCTGGGGTTCTCCTCCATCATCCGGCTCAGCTGCTCGTCGGTCATGCCGCCCTCGCGAAGGGTCGGGATCACCTGCTCGAACAGGAAGGTCATGCTCCAGTTCGGGACCTCGCTTGCGCGCAGGATCTCCGCCACCTCCGGCGTGAACCAGTCGAGCGTGGAGCAGAAGTCCTGGGAGAGGAACATCCGGTCGACATAGCCCCGCTCGAGGAGCGCCAGCGTCGTGGCGTTGCGGCGCTCGGTCGGGAGGAAGATGTCGAGGCCGTAGCGGTCGAGCCCGATCCAGCAGCCCGTGTCGAGCAGCTTCTCGATGTAGTCGAGGTTCTCCGTGTCGCCGGTGTGGGCGATCTGGACCTTCGCCGGGTCCACCCCCTCCTCGGTGAACACGCGCATCTGCTCGAGCCCGGTCTCGGACGCGGGCCGCGAGTGGGCCATGATCGGCCGGCCGGTCTGCACCGACGCCCGCGCTGCTGCCCGGTGGATCTTCTCGACGTTGGGCGTCACGCCGGGCTCGTCGGCGGCGCACTTGATGAAGGCCGGCTTGATGCCGGTGCCCTGGATGCCGTGCTCGATCTCGTGGACGAAGATCTCGGCGATCTGGTCCTCGGTGCGGTTGAGGAGCGGCTGCGGCAGGTGGTCGTAGGTGTAGACGCCGGTGGCCAGGATGATGTTGAGGCCGCTCTCGTCGGCGACCCTCCGGCTGAACTCGGCGTCGCGGGTGAGGAACATCGCGCTCGGCTCGACGACCGTCCTGACCCCATGGCCGGCGACCGCGCGCGCGTCGGCGATCGCGGCCTCCCACTCGGCGTCCTCGTCGTACAGGTGCGGGAACTGCATGCGCAGCGCCTCGTCCGTCGAGCGGAAGTGCTCGTGGATAAGCGTCAGGCCGAGCTGGTCAAGCTCCAGGGGCCCGTTCACGCTCTCGACCGTCGCCATGCGTCTCCTCCCCAGGGTCGCGGTAGGAGGGGCACCCTAACGGCGCACCGCGTTCGGCTCTACGATGGTCGGCCGAGGGGCAGTAGTTCAGCTGGTCCAGAACGCCGGTCTCCAAAACCGGAGGTCCCAGGTTCGAATCCTGGCTGCCCCGTTTACGAAGCCCCCGCTACGGCGGGGGTTTCGCGTTCGTGGAGCGCCGGCCAATATGTGGTGCCCGACACGCCAGCCCGAATCGCACGGTCCATGTAGCTAGGTGGTCGTTGGGCGGGGTTGTGGATGCCCCTGCCCCTCTCCCATTCAGAACGCCTGAGATTCGGTGTCCGAGATGAGCCAACGGCGGGGGGTGCCCAGCTCGAAGGCGGTTGCTGCTACCCCTTTTGCGCTTCCCCTGGAAGCAGCTGACCGTATACTCCGCGAATGCTGAGTGTTCTGGCAGGGTCGCTCCGAATGAGTCGCTGGGAGCCGACTCGAGCCACTCGCCAGGAGCGGTAGAGGGCGCCGGTCGCAGCCGGGTCGAAGCAGTGGTCCGACAGCGATTGCCCGCGCGGCCTGGTCAAGCCCCCCGGCGCCTGCTGACTGCCGGCTTACATCTGGCGGTGCTGTGGGCGTTCGCCTTCGCCCAGCCGTTATTCGATTTGTTGGGGGATAACGCGGCGTTCTTCGCGATCCGGGGTTCCGCGCCGATCGACATCGTCGTTTTCGCGCTTGGTCTGGTGGTCCTCCCGCCGCTCGTTCTGTTGACGGCGGAGGGGCTGGCCGGCTTGGTACACCCAATCGTGGGCCGTGGGGTGCACCTGCTCTTCGTGGCTGCCCTGACGGCACTGTTCGCGTTGCAGGCACTCGACCGGGTTACTGACGCCGCGGGCAGCTCCGTGCTGGTTCCCCTCGCCGTCGCCGTCGGGGCGGGGGCGGCAGCCATCTATGCCACCGCGCTTCCGGTCCGCTCAGCATTGACGGTGCTCTCGCCGGCTCCCCTTGTGTTCTTGATGATGTTCCTGGTCTTCTCGCCCGTCAGCAAGCTCGTGTTCCCAGGCGATGAGAGCGCTCGAGTGGCCAGTGTGCCGGCCCGCTCTCCGATCGTGATGGTCACCTTCGATCAGTTTCCGCTCACGTCTCTGCTTGGTGCGGATGGTCGGATCGACGCGGAGCGCTACCCGAACTTCGCGGCCTTGGCAACGGGTGGCTATTGGTTCAGGAACACGGCCGCCACCAGCGACCTGACCGAGCTCGCCATCCCGGCGATCCTGACCGGCATCCGCCCTGCAGCGAGCGCCTTGCCGATTCTGCAAGACCATCCCCGGAACATCTTCACCCTCCTGGGCAACAGCCACGAGCTTCGCGTCGAGGAGGCTGTTACCCACCTATGCCCACAAGAGTTGTGTCACGTGCGCCGGCCGGGCTTCTCCACGCGCCTTGACTCGCTGATCTCAGACCTCGAGGTGGTGGGGCTTCACATGGTCCTTCCTTCGGATCTGGACGACCGCCTGCCGTCCATAGCCGGCAAGTGGCAGGGCTTCGGCGACGAGGGCACCGACGGTTTGGAATCGGGAGGGGGGCTGAACTCGACCCAACGGCTCGCTGATCTCCAGGCCTTCTCCACCCGTCGCGAGGCCTTCGAGCGTTTCGTTCGCTCGGTCCGTGCTGACTCCGCTGGGCGCCCAGCTCTCCACTTTGTCCACCCGATGGTGCCCCACTTCCCCTTCGAGTATCTGCCATCGGGCCGGAGCTATGGGAACCCGAAGCTGATGCTCGGTCTCGACCCAGATCTCGGCTGGGTGGACGACCGGTCGGCGGTGGAGCGGGCCTACCAGCGCCATCTTCTGCAAGTCGGATTCGTCGACGCCTTACTGGGCCGCCTGTTGCGGCGACTCCGGGTCACTCGAATGTACGACCGCTCTCTGCTCGTGGTTACGGCCGATCACGGCGCGACGTTCCGAGCCGGCGAGCCTCTGCTCGGGTGGGGTGCCAGCACCATGCCGGACATGCTTCCGGTGCCGCTCTTCATCAAGGCTCCGGGGCAGCGGCACGGTCGTACAGTCGACGCTCACCTGCAGACGATCGACATCCTCCCCACGATCGCCGACTTGCTTGAGGTTCAGATCCCATGGAAGGTCGATGGCCACTCGGCCCTCGCGCCGGGGGCGAATCGCCGCACAGGCCTTCTTCACCATCCGCATGAAGAGCCTCGCCCATTCTCATTTCGTGCGTTCGACGTGGACATGGCCGAAGGCCTCCGGCGGAAGATTCGACTTTTCGGCACCGGAGATCAGTCGCGCACGCTGTACGGGGTTGGTCCGCACCCCGAGCTTCTGGGGCGCCTAGTGAGCGACGTTCTGAGCGCCGCGCCGGGGGGACTGCGCATGACGCTGGACCAACCGGGGCTCTTCAAAGTGGTCAGCACGCGCTCACGCTTCGTACCCGCACATGTCACCGGGGAGCTCCACGGATCACGCGCCGAGGATGCTCACGCTCTTGCCATCGCCCTCAACGGTCGGATAGCAGCGGTCACGCGCAGCGTCCCGCGGCTGGGATCGGACAGCTTCGGCTTCGGCTCGGACAGGTCTCGCTTCTCCGCGATCGTCCCTGAAGCGTCCTTCCGTGAGGGCGTGAATCGAGTGCAGGTCCTTGCGATCTCCGAGGATGACGATCGCCTCGCTCTGGCCTCCCTCGGCGAAACCCGTCGGGCACGCGCCCCGTTCTCCCTAGGCGATGGGGAGATCCGCTTCTCGGGACACCGACCGATACGGATCAACCGCGGGTCGGTCGAGGGTTTCGTCGATCAGACTCAGAGCGTAGGAGAGAACGTCCGGTTCGAGGGCTGGGCTCTTGGCCGCAGAGATCACAATCCGGTCGATCACATCCTCGCGTTCAGAGGCGGACAACTGGTCCACGCCGACAAGCCGGATAGAGCCCGGCCAGACGTCGCACGCAGCTTCAAGACCGCCCCGCACAATCTCGGGTTCGGCTTCTCCCTCCGAGGCGAGCTAGCAACAGCGGCGGAGGACGTGCAGATATTTGCCGTCAGCGGCGAGATCGCTACACGCCTGCCGTATCTCTGCACACCGAAGGCCACCCAGGTTTTTGCCTGCTGAACCAGATTTCCCGGCGAGGCGTTCGCCGGCCTTCCCGTTATCCAAAACCGGAGGTCCCAGGTTCGAATCCTGGCTGCCCCGTCACGAAGCCGCGGCCAGGCCTACTCCGACAGGCCTGCGGCCGCGAGGGCCTCGGCCCGCGTCTCGAAGTCGGCCTTGCCGATGCACCGGTCCCCACGGAAGGTGTGCACCTCGAACACCCACTGCTCGATGGCCACCCCGCTCAGCCGGCCCCGGCCGCTGTAGTGCATGGCCACGAAGACCTTGTCGCCGGCATCGACGATCTCCTCGCCGGTCATGTCGAGTCGCTCCCAGTCGTCGTTCCAGCGCGCCCACATCTCGCGGACGGCGGCGGGGCCGTGCGCCGGCAGCTCCTGGCCGACTTCCCAGACCACGTCAGGCGCCAGGTACGCCGTCGCCTCCTCCCAGTCACCGCGTTGGTAGGCGGCGATCGCGAGTCGCACCGTCTCCACGTTCTGCTTCGACATCGCCGGTGGCGCGACCCTACTAGCCCCGACGCGCCGCCCGAGGCAACTGACGGACGGCGAGCGTCTCAGCCGAGCAGCAGCGCGCCGTGCGTGGCGACCAGCGACCAGGTCACCGCATTGGCGAGCGTCAGCACGGGAGTGCCTATGGAGACGAGGAACATGGGTACTTCATCGAGACCGGATCAGGCTCCCTTGAGCGGTCGCGCGGAGGAGATTCTCATCCCCCATTCGGTGGATACCGGCGCGTGATGCGGAGCCCCGTGACCCGGTAGGAGTACTCGTCGTCCACCGCGCCTGCGATGGGGTCGGCGTCGATCAGCTTCGGCAGCCCGAGCCGCGGCCGGTAGACCACGCGGTGCTCGCCCTCGCTGCGAAGCGCGCGCCGGGCCCATGCGAACAGCTCCCTGGCCGTGTCCACGTTCTCGAACGTGGCGGGCGTGTCGCGCGGCCGGCGGTTCACCACCCTGATCCGCGCGGGACCGGCCCCGAGGCAGAAGCAGCTGCGATGGACGACGTACGAGTAGTCCCGGGCGCGCTGCTCGCGCCAGTGCCGGCGCGCCGTCGCGTGCTCGGAGTCGGCGCTCCCGCCCGCGAGCATCAGCGCCGCGGCGGCCAGCGCGATCACGCCGGGACGCCACCGTCGCCCAGGAGCTGCTGGGCGATCGTCGCCTGGTCGAAGTAAATGCGCTCGCAGACAATCCGGTCGCCGCCCGGCTCGAACAGGAAGAACGCGCACATCCGGCAGCGGAAGCTCCGCCCGGTCGGGGCGATCCCGCGCAGCTCGCCCTCGTGCGTGCCGAGCAGGTCGAACTCGACGATGACCGCGTCGTCCGCGTGGTGGAAGACCGTGTTCTCGTTGCGCTGGTCCGGGAACGCCTCACGCGAGCGCCGGTAGTACTCGGTCACCTCCTCGGGGCCGTCGAAGACCTCCCCCGTCGCCACCAGCTCGTAGCGCGGGTGGTCGAAGGTGCCGAGCGAGATGTCGAACCGGTGCTCGTTCTCCGACTCCATGTGCTCGTGGACCAGTTCCTCCCGGCGTCGTCTCAGCGTGTCGTTCATGGGCGCGTAGTCTGACGCGCGTGGCGCTCGAGCATGTCGAACGACCCGCGGCCGGCGAGGCCGAGGGCCTGCTGGTCCTCCACCACGGGCGCGGCAGCCACGAGCGCGACCTGATCGGTCTCGCGGACGTGCTCGACCCGGCGGGCAGGCTGCACGTGGTCTCGCCGCGGGCTCCGCTCACGCTCCCGGGCTGGCCGGGGTACCACTGGTACGTCGTGCCGCGGGTGGGCTACCCCGACCCGGACACCTTCCGCGCCTCCTACGCCGAGCTCGTGGCGCTCCACGACGGGCTGTGGGAGCGCACGGGCCTCGGCCCGGAGCGGACCGTGCTCGGCGGGTTCTCGATGGGCTCCGTCATGAGCTACGCGCTCGGGCTCGGCCCCGACCGCCCGGCGCCCGCCGGGATCCTCGCCTTCAGCGGCTTCGTCCCGACGGTCGAGGGCTGGCAGCCGGACCTGGAGAGCCGCAGGGACACCCGTGTCTTCATAGCCCATGGGCGCAGCGACCCGGTTATGAGCGTCGACTTCGCGCGCAGCGCGCACCGGTTGCTGGAGGACGCGGGCCTGCCGGTCGAGTACCACGAGTCGGACGCGGCGCACCACATCGACCCGGCGCACGTCGAGTCGGCGCGCGCCTGGCTGGCGGAGACGCTGCCGCCGGTCTGACCATGCGGGCGGAGGGACTCGAACCCCCACGCTCTTGCGAGCACCGGGACCTAAACCCGGCCTGTCTACCAGTTTCAGCACGCCCGCCTGTCGGGCGATTCTAGGCCGCTTGCAGCGGCGCCCTGGCGCCCGGAGCCGGTGTAGAGTCCGGTCCGCATGGCGGACACGGTGCTCGTGCACCCGAACCGGGACAAGGCGTCCTCGCAGACGCTGAGGGGGATCGTCTTCATCCTGCTCGTGGTCAGCGCGGCGATCATCCTGATCGTCACGCTCGGTGGCTGGGAGCATCTCCAGGGCGCGCAGCCGATCTCGTTCGCCTGGGCGGCCATTTATCTCGTGATGGCGTGGCAGGTGGCGCGCTGGAACCGGGGCGTGCTGCCCGTGGCGGCCGCGCTCGCCGTCCTGTTCGCGGTGATCGCCGCGGTTGCGGGCCCGGCGTGGTTCGAGCGCGACAAGGCCGGCTTCGACGACCCGGCCCTCGACCCGGCGATCCTCGGGGTCCTCACGGTCGCGATGGTGCCGATCCAGCTCGCCTTGACCACCTTCGCGATGATCGCGTTCCAGCAACAGTGGCACGTGGAGGTGGAGGTCACGCGCGAGGATGCCGACCAGTACTACGGCGGCGGCCTCTCGGCCCACCAGCTCAGGCCTGTCCAGCCGTAGAATCGCCACCGGGCGGCGGTGGAGGAATTGGCAGACTCGATGGATTCAAAATCCATTGCCCGAGAGGGCGTGTGGGTTCGAGTCCCACCCGCCGCATCTGACCGCCGCTAGGCGGCGTCGGTCGCCGACTCGGTCGTGCCGAGCACGAGCGAGCCGTAGACCTCGAAGAGCGTCCGCAGCTCGCGCGAGTCGACCTCGAGGAACCGCACGGGCAGCTCCGCCACTGCCTCCTTCGCGCGGGTGAAGAACGGCGCGAAGTCGTCGCTCGTGGCCAGCCTCGCCGGCGGGCCGTCAACGTCGATGTCCTCGCGGGCGGCGGCGCGCTTCGCGATCTCGAACGCGAGCGTGGCCTTCGTGTGCCCGGACGACGGGCGGCACTGCTCCGCGAGCCGGCGCCGCAGGTCGGGCGCCTGGCCGACGTGCACGGGCTGGTCGTTGCGCGTGAACAGGTAGACGCCTGGCGCGGCCGGAATGCCGTCGTGGCCCGAGCGCGGCGCGGCCGGCGCGTCCCACAGCTCCGCCAGCAGTGGCTCGAGCCGCCCCACCAGTTCCTCGAACTCGGCCACGCCCGCCGATCGTACCGGCGGGCCCGCCGGCGGCTCCACGACGGGCTCGGGCTCCGGCGACGGCTCCGGTTCGGGCTCCGGCTCCGGTTCGGGCTCGGGTTCCGCGGGCGGCTCCTCCGCCGCGACCCGGTCCTCGATCGACCGCCATGCCCCCCAGGTGACCGCGACGGTCGCCAGCAGCGCGAAGAACGGCCCGAGGCGCCGGCCCGTCTCGGTCGCCGCGGTGTCCACGGCGGTCGCGAGATCGGGCGGGTCCAGCAGGCGGAAGACGATCAGCGCTCCACAGACCACGCCGGCCACGACCACGGCGAGCGCCAGCGGTATGGGCGCACTCCGCACACCGCCGGCGGCAACGAGTGCGAGGACGATCGCCGCGAGTGCCGTCACGAGCAGCAGCACGTCGATCACCGCGAACGCCTGCCACGCGTCCACACCCTCACCGCGCACCGTCACTCCGCCGCTCCGCCCCGGCAGCTCGATCGCGGCGTCGAGCGCGAACCAGGGCAGGAAGGTCGTGAGGAGCAGCAGGGCCCCGCCCGCCCCCGCCACGAGCTCCCCCACGCCTGGCCTTCTCGGATTCACGGCGGGTGCACTCTAGATTGCGGCTGACCTCATGGCCGCAGCAGAGCGCACAGGGATCGACGTGATGGCGGAGGTGGAGGCGCTCGTGGCCGAGGGGGCGCGCGGGCCGGGCACGGACGCTGAGCGCCGCGCTGGGCGGCGCCTCGGCGACCGGCTCGAGTCGCTCGGCAGGACGATCCGGTCCGAGTCGCTGTCCACCTGGCCGCGCTGGCCGGCGGGCCTGGCGCTCCTGCTCCTGCTCGGCGCCGGTGCCGGGGTTCTTTCGGTGTCCGTCCCCGAGGCCGGCGTGGCCCTGGCGCTGGTCACCCTCGTCGTGTTCGTGCTCGACGCCGGCGGCGCGTTCCCGCTCGCGCGCCGCCCGTTCGGCCGCCGCACGTCTCAGAACGTCTACTCGCCCGCCCCCGCCCCCCACCCGGGGGCGCTCGTCATCGTGGCCCACGTGGACGCGGGCCGCACCGGCTTCGTCCATCGGCCGGGCATCGCCCGCCTCCTCCCCAGGCCGCTCCAGCTGCTCGCGGTCCTGCTCGCCTCGATGCTGGCCGCCTGCATCGTGCGCGTGGCCGGCGTGGACGCGGACGCCCTCACGGCAGTGCAGTTCGGGCTCGCCGTCCTGCTGCTCGCCGCGGTCGCGCTGGCCGCCGACATCTGGCTCTCGCCCACGGTGCCCGGCGCTTCCGACAACGCCTCGGGGGCGGCGCTGGCCGTCCGTCTCGCCGAACGCCTCGACGGGAAGCTCGAAAGCTTCGGCGTGCACGTGCTCCTCACCGGCGCCCAGGAGACGGGCGGCGCCGACGGCATGCGTTCCTTTCTCCGGCGCCACCGCCGTGAGCTGCCGCGCGACCGCACGGTCTTCCTGAACGTCGACGAGGTCGCGGCGGGGTCGCTCCGGTACGCGCGCCGTGAGGGGCCGCTGCTCGCGGCACGCTCGAACGCGCAGCTTGCCGGGCTCTGCCGGGAGGCGGGCGCCCAGCCCGTGGACGTGCGCTCGGCCAGCGACGGCTTCGCCGCCCGCTACGCCGGCTATCCCGCGATCACGGTCACCTGCCGCGACGAGCACGGCCGCTCGCCATGGCACCACAGGCGCAGCGACCTCCCGGAGCACGTGGAGCCCGAGGCGCTTGCGGCGGCCGAGGAGCTGTGCGTGGAGCTCGCCGAGGGCCTCGACGCGACCGTCGGCCCGGAGCTGCGCGAGCCCTAGGTGCGAACCCGGGAGCCGAGCTCGACGAAGAAGTCGAGCGCGGACGGGTTCGCGAGCGAGTCGCGGCTGGCGGCCCGGGCGGGGTCGCCGCCCATGAGGATCTTCTTGACCGGGACCTCGAGCTTCTTGTTGGAGAGGGTGCGCGGCACCTCCTCGATCGCGACGATCCGGTCGGGCACGTGCCGGGGCGAGCAGTACTCGCGCATGCGGCGGCGGATCGCGGCCTCCAGGTCCTCGTCGAGCGTCGCGCCGTCGGCCATCACCGTGAAGAGCCACATGGTCGAGTCCGACCCGTCGGGCGTCGGGACGTCGACCACCAGGCTGTCCATGACCTCGGGCACGCCCTCGACGGCGCTGTAGAGCTCGCTCGTCCCCATCCGGATGCCCTGGCGGTTGATCGTCGAGTCCGAGCGCCCATAGATCACGGCGCCGCCGCGCCCGTTGATCTTGATCCAGTCGCCGTGGCGCCAGACGCCGGGGTACGTGGAGAAGTAGCTCTCGCGGAGGCGCTCGCCGTCCGGGTCGTTCCAGAAGTAGAGCGGCATGGACGGCATCGGGCGCGTGATCACGAGCTCGCCGACCTCGTCCGTGAGCGGGCGCCCTTCCTCGTCCCACGCCTCCACCGCGGCGCCGAGGCAGCGGGCCTGGATCTCGCCCGAGTACACGGGCAGGACCGGGCAGCCCCCGACGAACGCGGTGCAGAGGTCGGTGCCGCCGCTCGTCGAGAACAGCCAGAGGTCGCTCTTCACGTGTTCGTAGACCCACTCGAACCCCTCCACGGGGAGCGGTGAGCCGGTCGAGCCGAGGCTCTTCAGGGCCGAGAGGCCGGCCTCACGGCCTGGCTCGACGCCGGCCTTCATGCACGCCGTGATGAACCCGGCGCTCGTGCCGAAGCTCGTGACCCCGACCTCCTCCGCGAAGCGCCAGAGGCGATGGACGTCGGGCTGCCCGTCGTAGAGCACGATCGTGCTCCCGGCCAGCAGGCCGCCCACGAGGAAGTTCCACATCATCCAGCCGGTCGTGGTGAACCAGAAGAAGCGGTCCTCCGGGGTGAGGTCCGAGTGCAGGCGCGACTTCTTCAGGTGCTCGAGGAGGATGCCGCCCTGGCCCTGGACGATCGCCTTCGGGAGGCCGGTGGTGCCGGACGAGTAGAGGATCCAGAGCGGGTGGTCGAACGGGACCTGCTCGAACTCGAGCTCGGCGGTCTCGCTCAGGAGCTCGTCCCAGCCCGACGGAACCATGACGGTGTGCTCCAGCGACGGGATCGCCGCGGCGATCTCGCGGACCCGGTCGCCACGGTCGAAGCGCCTGCCGCCGTAGGTGTACCCGTCGGTGGCGAGCAGCACCTTCGGCTCGATCTGGGCGAAGCGGTCGACCACGGTCGGGACCCCGAACTCGGGCGCGCAGCTCGACCAGACCGCGCCGATGCTCGCCGTCGCGAGCAGGCCCACGACGGCCTCCGGCGCGTTGGGCAGATAGGCCGCGACGCGGTCCCCGCGCCGGACGCCGAGCCGCCGCAGCCCCGCGGCGCAGCGCGCCACCTGCTCGGTCAGCTCATCCCAGGAGAGCTCGGCCGGCTCACCTTCCTCGCTCGCGTGCACCAGCGCGGCCACGCCCGGCCTCGCCATCCGCAGCACGTGCTCGGCGTAGTTCAGTCGCGCGCCCGGGAACCAGGTCGCGCCCGGCATCGAGTCGTCCGCGAGCACCGTCTCGTAGGGCCGTGAGGAGTGCACCTCGAAGCGCTCCCAGAGCGCCCCCCAGAACCCCTCGAGGTCCTCGACCGACCAGCGCCAGAGCTCGTCGTAGCCGGACACGCCGCGCTCCGCGATGAACCGCGCCATCTCCGTGCGCCCGCTGTCCTTCGGCTCCCAGAGCCGTGCGCCCTCCGCCATCCACCGGGATCTTAAGACCGGGGTTGACAGGGGCCGCATTGCGGAACAGAGTCTGAGCAACGGGCCGGCAGGGACGCTTGGCTCGACGCCGCCACCAAGCGAAGTCACAAGGGGATCAGAAGGTGGCAGTGCCGACGTCCAGATTTGGAGCACGCTCGCTCGCAGCGGCGATCGCCTGCGTGGCCGTCGTGGGCTGCGCGAGCGGGGCGAGCGACCCGGCGACCGAGATCACGGATACCGCCGCGACCCTGCGAGCGCACGGGTCGGCGGGCGGCAAGGCGACCACGTACTGGTTCCAGTACGGCAAGACCACGTCCTACGGCACCAATACGGCCCAGCGGAGCGGCGGGTCGGGCACGAACCAGCAGAGCGTGTCCGAGCGCGTGACGGGGCTGGCGCCCGACACCACCTACCACTTCCGTGCCTGCGCCTCGAATGCCGACGGGAGCGGCTGCAGCCCCGACCGCACCTTCCGCACCGGCTCCCCCGGTCTGCTCCCCGGCTTCCAGGAATCGACCGTCCTCACCGGGCTCGAATCGCCCACCGCCGTCCGCTTCGCGCCCGACGGCAGGATCTTCGTGGCGGAGAAGCCCGGCGGGATCAAGGTCTTCGACGGGCCCGGGGACACGACTCCGACGCTGTTCGCGAACCTGCGGAGCAAGGTGAACCACTGGTGGGACCGCGGCCTGCTCGGTCTCGCGCTCGATCCAGACTTCCCCGCGAAGCCGTTCGTCTACGTCCTCTACACCCACGACGCCCCGATCGGCGGCACCGCGCCCACGTGGAACGACAACTGCCCCGATCCGCCCGGGAACACCAACGGCTGCGTCGTCAGCGCACGCCTGTCGCGGCTCCAGGCGAGCGGCGACCAGATGATCGGCAGCGAACAGGTCCTGATCGAGGACTGGTGCCAGCAGGCTCCCACGCACTCGATCGGCGACCTCCGCTTCGGGCCTGACGGTGCGCTGTACGTGAGCGGCGGGGACGGGGCCAGCCCCAGCTTCGTGGACTATGGGCAAGTGGGGGATCCGAAGAACCCATGCGGAGACGCGCCCGTGCCGGTGGGAGGAACGCAGTCCCCGCCCACGGCGGAGGGTGGAGCCCTCCGAAGCCAGGACGTGCGGACGCCGGCGGATCCCACGACGCTCGACGGGACGATCCTGCGCGTCGACCCCGAGACCGGCGCGGCGATGCCGGGCAACCCGTACGCGTCCAGCACCGATCCGAACAGGCGGCGCATCATCGCTTACGGCCTCCGAAACCCGTTCCGCTTCGCAGTGCGCCCAGGCGCAAGCGAGCTTTGGATCGGCGACGTGGGCTGGAACACGACCGAAGAGATCAATCGCGTCCGGAACGCGGCCGACGCTGTCGTCGAGAACTTCGGCTGGCCCTGTTGGGAGGGCAACTCGCGGCAGGGCGGATACGACAGCGCCAACCTGAACCTCTGTGAAAGCCTCTACGCGGCCAACAACGCCACCGCCCGGGTGTTCTCCTATCAGCACTCCAGCAAGGCCACGCCCGAGGACCCGTGCCCAGCGGGCGGCTCGTCGATCTCGGGGATGACCTTCAACCCGCCTGGCAGCACGCTCCCCGCGGAGTTCGACGGCGCGCTCTTCTTCGCCGACTACGCGCGAAACTGCATCTGGGTAATGGAGACGGGCGCCGACGGCCTTCCGAGTGCCTCCAAGGTCCGGTGGTTCCGCGCCAACGCCTCGATGCCGGTCGACATCCAGTTCGGCCCCGGGAACGACCTCTTCTACGCGGACGTCTGGGGCGGCACGATCAAGCGGATCCACTACACGCAGGGGAACCAGGCGCCGCGTGCCGTGGCGCTGGCCACGCCGACCAGCGGCGACACCCCGCTCCCGGTCCAGTTCGACGCGACCCAGTCCTCCGACCCCGACGGGGGCGCGCTGACCTACGCGTGGGACACGGACGGCGACGGGCAGTTCGACGACTCGGACACGGCCCTCCAGCGCTGGACCTACGGGACCCCGGGCGTCTACAACGTCGGCCTCCGCGTGACCGATCCGCAGGGGGCCTCGAGCACCGACACGGTGGCCATCACGGCCGGAAACACCCCACCGGTCGCCACGATCGCCTCACCGTCCCCCGGCGTGCGCTGGCGGGTGGGTCAGTCCATCTCGTTCAGCGGCGGCGCGACGGACAAGCAGGACGGAACGGTGGCCCCATCCGGCCTGGCGTGGGCGCTCGTGCTGAGCCACTGCCCGTCGAACTGCCACGAGCACGCGGTCCGGACCTGGTCCGGCGTCGCATCGGGGAGCTTCGCCGCACCCGACCACGAGTACCCGTCGAATCTGGAGCTGCGGCTCACCGCGACCGACAGCGGCGGGCTCACGAGCACGCAGACGCTGCGGCTCGACCCGCGCACCGTCGACGTGACACTGCGATCCAACCCGACCGGCCTGTCGCTGGCGCTCAACGGCGCCGCGCAGGCGAGCCCGTTCACGAGGGCCGTGATCGAGGGGTCCGCGAACACGATCTCGGCGAACACGCCGCAGACGCTCGCGGGGGCCACCTACGACTTCGGCTCCTGGTCCGACGGCGGGCTCGGAACGCACGGCGTGACGGCGAACGCCGCCACGACGTACACCGCCACGTTCAACAGGCGCTAGGCGGAAGCAGCCGGCTCGGCCGGCTGCGCACCGATGGTCAGACGGGAGTCACCGCGTTGCGCTTGGCGGGCCAGGACCGGTCCCGCTCCGCATAGGCCGCGAAGCGCCGCGCCAGGTCCGCGCGCAGCTCCTCGGCCGGCACCACGGCGTCCACGACCAGCTCGGACGCGAGGTGCAGGATGTCGATCTCCTCGCTGTACTCGGCGCGCAGCTCCTCGGTGCGGCGGGCGCGCTCCTCGTCGTCCTCGATCGCCTGGAGCTGGTTGAAGAAGACCGCGTTGATCGCGGCCTGCGGGCCCATCACGGCGATCTTGGCGTCCGGCAGCGCGATGCAGGCATCCGGCTCGTAGGCCGGGCCGGCCATCGCGTACAGCCCCGCGCCGTAGGCCTTGCGGACGATCACGGAGATCTTCGGGACGGTCGACTCGGAGACCGCTGAGATCATCTTGGCGCCGGCGCGGATGATCCCCTGGCGCTCGACCTGGGTTCCGATCATGAAGCCCGGCACGTCGGCGAGGAACAGCAGCGGGACGTTGAACGCGTTGCAGGTCCAGATGAAGCGCGCCGCCTTGTCGGCCGAGTCGACGAACAGCACGCCGCCCTTCTGACGCGGCTGGTTGGCGACGATCCCCACGACGCGGCCCTCCAGCCGCGCGTACCCGACGATCAGCTCCTTCGCCCAGCGCCTGTGCACCTCGAGGAACGAGTCCGCGTCCACGATCGCGGCGAGCAGCTCCTGCATGTCGAAGGGCTTGTTCTCGTCGATGGGGATCTGCGGGAGCGGCGCGGCCGGCCCGGCCGGTGGCGCCAGGGGCGGGTCCTCCTCCCAGTGGCGCGGGAAGTAGGAGAGGTAGCGCTGCGCGAGATCGATCCCCTCCTCGTCCGACTTCACGAGGAAGTGCCCGCAGCCGGACACGCTCGTGTGCATGCGCGCGCCGCCCATCTCCTCGAGCGTCACGCTCTCGCCGATCACCATCTCGGCCATACGCGGTGACCCGAGGTACATCGAGGCGTTGCCGTCGCGCATGATCACGACGTCGCAGAAGGCGGGGATGTAGGCGCCGCCGGCGGCGCTCGGGCCGAACAGGACGCAGACCTGCGGCACGACGCCCGAGAGCTTCACCTCGGTGTGGAAGATCCGCCCGGCGCCGCGGCGGCCGGGGAACATCTGGACCTGGTCGGTGATGCGCGCCCCGGCCGAGTCCACGAGGTAGACCATCGGCACCCGCTGCGCGAGCGCCTGCTCCTGGACGCGGATGATCTTCTCGACCGTCTTGGGGCCCCACGAGCCCGCCTTCACCGTCGGGTCGTTCGCCATCAGGGCGATCGGCCGGCCGGCGACCGTGGCGAGGCCGGTGATAACCCCGTCGGCGCCGAGCCCCTCCTCCTGCCAGTTCGCCAGGAGGGCGTCCTCGACAAGCGATCCGGCGTCGACCAGGCGGTCCACGCGATCCCGGGCGGGCAGCTTGCCCTGCTCGCGCGACTTCTCGTGATGGCGCGCGGGCCCGCCCGCGCGGGCCCGCTCCAGGGCCTCCTCGAAGGTGCTCATCGGACGGCCACTGTATTGAGGACTACAGTCGAAGGGGTATGGCAAAGCGCTGGGTGCTCGACACGGAGACGAAGGGAACGGGCGCCAACATGGTGCCCCTCGAGAAGAAGCTCGCGAAGCCCGAGCCGCCCGCTCCATCGCCGGCGCCACCGCCCCCTCCCAAGCGCCGGCTCACGCCGCTGCCGTCGACCGAGAGGGCCCGGACGGCCACCGCGCTGCCGCCCGGGCACGTGCGCAAGAAGTCCACGGGCGAGCTCGGCAAGGTCCAGGCCGTCGACGCGAAGGCCGGCACCGTGACGGTCCGCTGGCTCAGGGGCGGCGCCACGTCGACCGTACCGCTGGCTTCGGTCTCCCGCCGCTAGCGGTGCCAAGCCTCCGGCTTCCCGAGCCGCCGCTTCGCGACGACCGCGTGGTGCTGCGCCCGTGGACCGAGGCCGACCTGCCGGCCGCCGCGGAGGGCGCGCGCGATCCGCTCGTGCCGCGCTTCACGCGCGTGCCGGAGAACCAGAGCGATGCAGAACTGCGGCGCTTCTTCGGGACCCACGACGCCGCCCTGGCCGGCGGCGAGGCGCTCTGGCTGGCGATCTCGGACGCCGCGAGCGACGCGTTCCTCGGCAGCTCCGGCTTGATGCGGTTCGACTGGGAGGAGCTTCGGTGCGAGATCGGCTACTGGGTGGCGCCCTGGGCCCGCGGCCAGGGCGTGGCCACGCGAGCGACGCGGCTGCTGTCGCGCTGGGCGCTACTCGACCTGGGCCTGGGGAGGCTCTCCCTGCACGCGGACACGGACAATCCGGCCTCACACCGTGTGGCCGAGCGCGCCGGCTTCATCCGCGAGGGCGTGCTGCGCTCGTACGAGCGGCGCAAGGGCATGCGCCATGACCTGGTCTCCTACTCGCTCGTGGCGTCCGACCTGGATACCGACAGCAGCGCACGGAGCTGATCCGCCACTCGCGGGGCCGCCCGTTTCAGCCGGCCCTCGGTGATTCTGATCACCCGGTAGCCCTCGACGGCCAGCTCGGCGTCGCGTCTGCGGTCGTTCTCGAAGGCCCTCTTCGTGCGGTGGGCAGCGTCGCCGTCGACCTCGACGATCAGGTCGCCGAACACGAAATCCACCTCCTTGCCGTCGATCACCACGTTCACCCGCGGCCGCGGCAGCCCATGGGCGTCGCAGAGCTCGAGGAAGCGGTCCTCCAGCCGCGTCCGCGTGCGCGTCGATCCGGGCACGTGGCGATCGAGCACGTGAAGGAGACGGCCCTGGCCCATCCGGCCGCGCACCGGCCTGAGCCCCCCGTAGTCGAGCCGCAGATACTCCGCCTCGTCGAAGGCGCGCTCGAGCCCCCTGCGCGACAGCACATCGGCCAGATCGACCAGCGTGCGCCCGGGCGAGGTCACCGGGATGCCCTCGACCACGGCCAGCTCGCTCGCCGCCAGCCGGCTGCGGTGCAGACGGATGCCCCCGGTCCGCCGCCGCGCCCCGCGGCGCGGCACGGTCACCTCGACACGGCGGCTCGAGCTCGGGCGGATGCACCACAGCGCCGCAGCGGTGCGGTGGCTCGCGACCGCGCCGTCCCCGCAGGCGAGCACGGCCGCCAGATAGAGCCCAAGCCCGTGGACGTGCGGCACCCCGACGCTATAGACACCTCTGTGAACGGCGTGCAACGAGCCACGCCTGCACCGCCCCTCGATCGCATGGACGCTCAGCCCGAGCGCGAGCAGCTGGCGGCGAGCGACGACACCGTGCTGGCTCGCCGCGAGGCTCGAGATCACCCGATCCGGATGGGGCTGCAGACGTTTCCCGGGCATTCCCCTGGAAACGTCTGCAGGTCCGAAGGTTCGCCCCCGGCGAGGCGGGGCGGGGCGGCGGGGCGGGGCGGGCGGCTAGCTCAGCTGCGGATTCGGCACCGGCTCGTCGCCGGACCAGTCGTAGAAGCCCATCCCGCTCTTCTGGCCGTACCACCCGGCGGCCAGCATCTTGCGCAGCGTCGGCGGGCGCGCGAAGCGGCGCTCGCGGAACTCGTCGAACATCACGTCGCAGATCGAGCCGAGCGTGTCGAGCCCCACGAAGTCGGACAGCTGCAGCGGCCCCATCGGATGGGCGGCGCCGGCCTTCATCGCCGCGTCGATCTCGTCCACGGAGCCCACGCCCTCCTCATAGGCGCGGATCGCGTCGAGCATGTAGGGCACGAGCAGCCGGTTGACGATGAAGCCCGCGCTGTCGCGCGTCGGGATGCCGAGCTTGCCGATCGACTTGGCGAAATCGGTGCCGACCGCGAAGGCCTCATCCGAGGTGGTGATCCCGCGGACCACCTCCACCAGCTTCATGACCTGGGCGGGGTTGAAGTAGTGGAGGCCGAGGAAGCTCTCGGGCCGCGAGGTCACTGCGGCCTGGTCGATCACGGGCAGCGACGAGGTGTTGGTCGCGAACACGGCCTCCGGCTTCACGACCGAGTCGACCTCGCGCCACATCTCGAGCTTCATGTCCAGGTCCTCGGTGATCGCCTCGATCACGAGGTCGGAGTCGGCCAGGTCGGAATAGTCGAGCGTCCCCTTGATGCGGCCGCGGACCGCGTCCGCCTCGTTTTGCTCCATCCGGCCCTTCTCGACGGCGCGGCCGAGCTGCTTCTCGATCTTCCCGAGCCCCTTGTCGAGCTTGCCCTGGTCGACCTCGCGCACGACGACGTCGTAGCCGGCCTGCGCCGCCACCTGCGCGATCCCGTGGCCCATCAGGCCACAGCCCAGCACTCCGACCTGCTTGATCTCCACTAACGTGCCTCCGTCCGGTAATCGAGCGGCGGGGAGCCTACATGTCACTGGTCAAGGTCGAGGACAGCGGGGCCGTGCGTCACCTCGTGCTCAACCGCCCGGAGAAGCGCAACGCGCTGAACGGCGACGTGCTCGCGGAGCTCGGGCCGGCGATCGAGGCCGCGGCCGACGACGCCTCGGTCCGCGTGGTCATCGTGCGCGGCGAGGGCGCGATGTTCTCCTCGGGCATGGACCTGAACGACCTCCGCGACCTCTCCGAGGACCCCTCCGGCCTGCGCCGCTTCCGGCGCCCGCTGATCGGATGGTGGAACCTGCTCGAGGAGATGCAGAAGCCGACGATCTGCCAGATCCACGGCGCCGCGCTCGGGGGCGCGTTCGAGCTCGCCCTCGCCTGCGACTTCCGCACCATGGCCGAGGACGCGGTGGCCGGGATCATGGAGGTGCGCGTGGGGCTGCTCCCCGACGTGGGCGGCTGCTCGCGGCTGCCGGCCGTGGTCGGCCTCGGGCGGGCCAAGGAGCTGATAATGACCGGCAGGATCATCGACGGGCGCGAGGCGCACCGCATCGGGTTCGCGAACCGGATCGCGCCCGCGGACAAGCTCGACGAGGCGACGGACGCACTCGCGAACGAGCTGCTGTCGGCGGCGCCGCGTGCGGTCGCGCTCGCGAAGCGCGTGATGGACGCCGCGGCCAAGCCCGCCCTGTCCGCCACGCTCGAGCAGGAGGTGGCGGCGCAGGAGACGCTGGCGGCCACCGAGGACTTCGCCGAGGGCGCGCGGGCGTTCTTCGAGAAGCGCGACCCTCAGTTCGCCGGCCGCTGAGCCACGGCGACGTCGCGCCGCCCGGCAGCGGCCATCACCACGGCGGCCGCGAGCGAGATCCCGGCCACGACCGCCCACGCGCCCTCGTAGCCGACGCCGTGGGAGAGCAGCCCGTAGAGCGCCGGCCCGGCGGCCGCGCCGACGTAGATCCCGCTCTGGGTGATCCCGGTGGCCGCGCCCGGCGCCTCGCGGTGGTTCTCGACGACGGCGAGGTTGAACAGCCCCGGCCAGCCCCAGCCGAGCGCAAACGCCACGACGGCGCCGGCCACGAAGGCCGCGACCGCCCCGGTGGCCATCAGGAGGTAGCCCGACGCGCCCAGCACGAGCAGCAGCACGATCGTGGCGTAGCCGTAGTCGCGCCGCCGGTCCGCGCGCGCGCCCACCCACATCCGCACCGCCAGGCTGGTGCCGCTGCCGAGCGCCGCGAGCAGCCCGGCGGTGCCCTCCGCGATGCCCGCGTCCACGGCCGAGGCCACGAGGTAGGTGCTGAGCGCGTTGGCGCCGCCCGCGGCCAGCGCGGCGCCGACCGCCAGGAAGAGCAGCTCGCGCGACACGCGCGGCGGCGGCTCGCGCTCGGCCGGCGCGTGATCGCGGACCATGTCCCCGCGCCGCGCGAACAGCGCGACGGCGAACACCAGGCCGCCGCAGATGGCGAACGTCGCGCGCCATCCGAAGGGGATCGCGAGGACCGGGAGCGCGAGGCCGCTCACCAGGATCGCGCCGGGGATGGCCGACTGCTTGATGCCGAACGCCAGTCCCTGGCGGTCGCGGGGCACCGCGTCGGCCATGAACAGGTTGATCGCCGGCTGGTTGACCGCATTGGCGAGCCCGGCGACCGCGAGGAGCGCGAAGACGGACAGGAGCGATCCCGCCAGGCCCCCGATCGCAAACAGGCAGCCGGCCGTGACCAGCACCGCGCCCTGCATGGCCCGGAGGGCGCCGAGGCGCTCCGCGAGCCGTCCGCCAACGCCCGCGCCGACCGCCCCCGCGCCGAAGAACACCGTCACGCCGGCCGCGACCGCGCCCACCCCAGCGTCCATGTCAGCGCGCATCTGGAGCGCCAGGGCGCCTATGAGGAAGCCGGGGAGCACCGTCGCGGCCCCGAGCGCAACGGAGAGCCCCGCTGCGCGCACGAGCCTCGACATCGCCCGAGGGTATTCGAGCGCTACGCCAGCCCGACCACGTTGGCCATGACCATCACGCCCACCACGCAGAGCACGATGCCGACGACGTCGAACACGGCCCCCGCCTTGACCATTCGCGTGATCGGCAGCATCCCCGACGAGTAGACGATCGCGTTCGGCGGCGTGGACACCGGCAGCATGAAGCCGTAGTTCGCGCCGAAGATCGCGGCCAGCGCCGGGATCGTCGGGTTGAGATCGGCCGCGTTCGCGATCGAGATCGCGATCGGGACGACGATCGCCGCGCTCGCGGTGTTGCTCGTGGTCTCCGAGATCAGCACCGCGATGATCACGACCACGATCGTCACGCCGAGCAGGTTCGAGACGCCGAGTGCGTCGGCGAGCGAGGTCCCGACCTTCTCCGCGAGCCCGGTCTCGCTCAGGAGCGTGCCGAGCGTGATGCCGCCGCCGAAGAGGATCACCGTGCCCCAGTCGATGCGCGTGGCCTGGTTCCAGTTGAGCGTGAACTCGCGCTTCTGCCAGTTGACCGGCAGGACGAACAGCAGCGTCGCGGCGATGATCGCGACGATCCCCTCGTTGGCCGCCTCGCCGACCTGGGTGTAGGCGTCCGAGTCGTCGCCGGCGACGATTCCGACGAGTCCGGGCAGGAACCAGCCGACGAGCGCGAACGCGAGCACGAACAGCGTGTTCTTCTCGCCGCGAGTCAGCGAGCCGAGCTTGCGGCGCTCCTCCGCCACGTACTCCTCCACGCCCTCGGCGCGATCGACCTCGGGCCGGTTGAAGAGCACGACCACGGCGACCACGGCGACGAACATGACGATCACGATCGGCAGCGCCGTCGCGAACCACTCGAGGAAGGTGATCGGCTCGCCCGTCTCCGTCTCGAGCAGCTCACGTCCGATCAGGTTCGGCGGGCTTCCGATCGGGAGCAGCAGGCCTCCCACGGTGATGCCGTAGGTGATCACGAGCATCAGCGCCGCCCCGAAGCGGAGCCGCTCCGGGTCCTTGCCGCTGCCCGCCTGCTTGGCGACCATCCCGCCGACCACGCCCATCACGCCGAGCGCGATCGGGAGCATCATCGCGGCGCCCGCGGTATTCGACATCACGGGCGACGTGAGGGCGCCGATCAGCCCGAACGCGAGGATGATCCGGAACGTCGACCCGCCCACGGCGCGCATCGCGAGCACGCGGTACGCGAGCCGACGGTGGAGGCCGTGGACCACCATCGACTCGGCGATGATGAAGCTTCCGATGAACAGGAAGACGGTGTCGTCGGTGAACAGGCTGAAGACGACGTCCACGCTCGAGTCGCCCTCCGGCGGCGGGGGCGTGGCCTCGAGCAGCGCGCAGAGGGTGACCCCGAGCAGCGCGGTCATCGGGATCGGGATCGCCTCGGTGACCCACCAGACGATCACGAACGCCAGGATCGCCGCGAGCCGGTGCTGGTTCGGCTCCAGGTCGAACGGGATCACGAGCATGAGGGCGAGCACCGCCGGCCCCGCGAACAGGCCGACCGTCCGGCGCCGGCGCTCGAAGCGCTCCTCGGCCGGTGACAGCTTGCCCTGAGCGGCCTGCTCGTCGAGCGTCTTGTATGTGCCCCCGCGTCCGACCTCGGCCTCGCGATCGCGCGGCCGCTCTGGCGTCTGGGTCGCCAAACCGCCTCCTCCCTCGGTTGCGCCTTCCCCTACCCGAGGGACGCCGCGGCCATGCCCGGCGCGTCAGGCGGCGTGCGCGCGGGCGATCGCGACCGAGGCGTTCACGCACGCCTCGAGGCAGCCGTAGTCCACGTGCTCGGGTGTGTCGCCCGGCAGGTGGTAGTTGGGGAATCCCCCCTCGCGGACCGACAGCAGCGACACCGACGGCAGGCCGCCGAGCCGCGCCATGACCGGGTCGGTCCATGCCCCGAGCCGCCAGCGGCGCAGCCGCACCCCTGCGCCGGCGGCGGCGCGCTCGGCGAACGCGACGTCGGTCTCGCGATAGCGGACCGGCCAGAGCCCGCCCTCGGCCTCGAGCACGATCGGCTCACCGGATCCGACGGTGTCGAGCCCGAGCACGAGCGTGGTCGCCGAGTCGAGCCGCGCGCCCTCCGAGCGCATCCACGTGGCCATGCCGCCCATCCCGGACTCCTCGCACCCGCAGAGCAGGACGATCACCTCGAGCCCGTCGGGCCGGTCCCGCGCAAGCTGCGCGGCGACGGCGAGCACGCCCGCCACGCCGCTCGCGTTGTCGTTGGCGCCGGGCACGGTGGCACTGCGCGCCTGGTCGGCGCTGAGACCCGCCGCCGCGGCCAGGAGCAGGGCAGAGAGGCGCCGGATGCGCCGCCCGCCCAGCACCGCTCCGATGAAGGCGGCCTCCGGCAGGAGTGCGAGCGAGGCGCGCTTGCCGGTGCGCTCCGCCGCCGAGTCGCCGGCCTGGAGCATGCGCGGGTCCCACATGAGGCCGGTGTGTGCCGCGTCGTGGTGTGCCACCAGCACGAGCGTTCGCTTGCGCGGCCCGCGCGACGGCAGCCGGCCGACCGCGTTGGCGCCGTCGCCCGCCGGGAGCAGCGAGCGCAGCCACTGGGCGCGGCCGCTGTATTCGAGCTCGAACGACGCGAGCGCGGCGCCCGCCAGCAGGCGGCGCCCGGTCAGCGCGGCGAACGCGCCGGCGGCGAAATGCGCGCCCTGCGCGTACGCGAACGTGTCCTGGTAGCGGAAGCCCTCGACGCGCACGTCCTGCGCTCCGAGCCCGCGCAGCCGATCCGCCGCCCACTCCGCGGCGGCGCGCTCGCCCGCGCCGGCCGAGTCGCGCGTCATGCCGGCGAGCGCCTCGACGTCTCGGCGCAGCTCGGCCGCGCTCACGCGGCGCCCCGCCAGTCCACCGGCCCGGCGCGCAGGACATGGCTCCCGAGCGGACGGCCGAGCACGCGCTGCGCCTCGGTCGCCGCGGCCACCAGCCGGGCCAGGTCCACGCCGGTCTCATGCCCCATCTCATGGAGCATCGAGACGAGATCCTCCGTGGCGACGTTGCCCGTGGCCCCCGGCGGGACCGGGCACCCGCCCAGCTCCCCGAACGAGGACTCGAAGGAGCGCACGCCGGCCTCGAGGGCGGCGAGCGCGTTCGCGAGCCCCTGGCCGCGGGTGTTGTGGAAGTGGGCCGTGAGCTCCACGTCGCCGAGCTCGCCGGCCGCACGCTCGAAGAAGGCCCTCACCTGGCGCGGGTTCGCCATTCCGGTCGTGTCCCCGAAGGCCACCTCCTCGCAGCCCGCCTCGGCCAGCCTGCGCGCGATGCCGAGCACACGCTCCTCGGGTACCTCGCCCTCGTAGGGGCACCCGAACGACACCGAGATCACCCCCTCGCAGCGGAGACCCTCGCCGCGGGCCCGCTCGATCACGCGCTCGAGCCCGCCGAGCGACTCCTCGATGGAGCGGTTGACGTTCCTCCGGTTGTGGGTCTCGGAGGCGGAGAGGAAGAGGTTCACCTCCTGGAAGTGGTCGCGCAGCTCGAGCGCGTTGTCGAGGCCGCGCTCGTTCGGGATCAGGACGGTCACGGACACATCGTCCGGTATGTCGGCCCGGCGCAGCACCTCGGGCCCGTCGGCGAGCTGCGGGATCACGTCCGCGCGCACGAAGCTCGTGACCTCGAGCCGCCTGACGCCGGTCCGGGCGAGCATCTCGACGAGCCGGACCTTGTCATCGGTCGCGATCACCTCGGGCTCGTTCTGAAACCCGTCCCGCGGTCCCACCTCGCGGATCGCGACCATCGCCTCCGAGCTTAGAGCCGGACCATGCCGCCGCTCGTCCCGAGCGACTGGCCCGTCACGTACGAGGCGTCGTCGCTCGCGAGGAACGTGATCGCGGCGGCCACCTCGTCCGGCTGCCCGAGCCGGCGGAGGACCGTCCCGCCGATCATGTTGTCCACGAGCTTCTTGCCGAGGTCGCCGAAAGCCTCCGGCGCGGCCATCAGCAGCGGAGTCTCGATCGGGCCGGGCGCCACCGCGTTGCAGGTGATCCCGTAGCGGCCGTTCTCGATCGCGATCGCCTTGGTGAAGCCGAGCACGCCGCCCTTGGCCGCCGAGTAGACCGCCGACCCGCTCGACCCCACGCGGCCCGCCTCCGAGGAGACGTTCACGATCCGCCCGCGACGGCGCTCCTGCATGCCTGGCAGCACGGCGTGGGTCACGGCGAGAACGCCCACGAGGTTGACCTCGAGCACGCGCCGCCAGAGCTCCTGGTCCGTGTTCGTGAAGAAGCCCCACTCGTCGTAGCCGGCGTTGTTGACCAGCACGTCCACGGGCCCCAGCTCCTGCTCGACGGCCTTCACGGTCGCGTCGATCTGGTCCGGCGAGCGCACGTCGAGCTCGTAGGCGCGGCCGTCGATCTCGTCCGCGACGGCCCGCGCGCCGTCCAGGTTCATGTCGGTCACGGCCACCCGCGCGCCCTCGGCCGCGAGCCGCCGGCAGGTGGCGGCGCCGATGCCGGAGGCGCCGCCTGTGACGAGCGCTGTGCGGTCCGCGAGTCGCAAGGCGTGCGGGAGCCTATCCGCTGCGCGGGCGCACTCGTTAGGGTGGCCGCCCGGTGGACACGGTCCCTGTCATCGGCGGCACCGGAGCGCTCGGCTTCGCGGTCGCGCTCCGGCTGGCGCACGCCGGGGTGCCGGTGGCGATCGGCTCCCGCGACGCGGGCCGCGCCGAGGAGGCGGCGGGCCGGATCCGCGAGCGCGTGGAGGGCGCCGAGGCGCGCGGCCTCGAGAATCCCGACGCGGCGGCGCTCGGGCCGGTCGTGCTCCTGTGCGTGCCGTTCCGCGCCCAGTCCGAGAACCTCACGAACCTGAAGGAGGCGCTGCGCCCGGGGCAGATCCTCGTGGACGCGACCGTTCCGCTCGCGGCGGCGATCTCCGGCAAGGCGACCCGCCTGCTCGGCGTCCCGCAGGGGTCGGCGGCGCAGCAGGCTCAGGAGATGGTCCCCGAGGGGGTGACCGTCGTGTCCGCCCTCCACACCGTGAGCGCCCCTGTGCTCGGCGATCTCGAGCACCCCCTCGACGAGGACGTGCTGATCGCGGGCGACTCGAAGGAGGCGAAGGCCGCGGTCGCCGGGCTGATCGGCCGCATCGCTGGGCTCCGCCCCGTGAACGCGGGGCGGCTCGAGCAGGCACGCCACATCGAGGCGCTCACGCCGCTCCTCATCTCGGTGAACATCAACAACAGGACGCACGCCGGGATCAGGCTCACGAACCTTCCGGAGCCCCGCTGGTAGCGCTGCTCTCCGGCGGCACCGGCGGCGCCAAGCTCGCGCGCGGCCTCGCTGACCTCGGCGAGCTCGCCGTGGTGGCGAACACCGCCGACGACGTCGAGGTCTACGGGGTCCACGTCTCCCCCGACCCCGACCTCGTGACCTACTGGCTCGCGGACGCGATCGACGAGCGCGGCTACGGCATCGCGGGGGACACCTTCGAGGTGCTCGGCGCGCTCGCCGCGGCCGGCCGCGCGACCTGGTTCCGGCTCGGGGACCGCGACCTCGCGATGTGCATGGTCCGGACGGAGCTCCTCCGCTCCGGCCGTTCCCTGACCGAGGCGCACGCCGCGGTGGTCGCGGCGATGGGCGTGGGCACGAGCGTGCTGCCGATGTGCGACACGCCCGTCGAGACCTGGGTCAGGGCCGCGGGCGAGTGGCGGCCGTTCCAGGAGTTCATGATCGTCCACGGCGCCGCCGGCCCCGTGGAGGGCGTGGAGCTCCGCGGAATCGAGGACGCGCGCCCGAGCGCCGCGGTGCTCGAAGCGCTCGAGCGCGCCGAGGTAGTGGTCATCGGCCCCTCCAACCCGGTCATCTCGATCGGCCCGATCCTCGCCGTGCCCGGGATGCGGGAGGCGATCGCCGTCGCCGCGGCGCCCGTCGTCGCGGTCAGCCCGTTCGTCG
>JAFGJG010000112.1 GCA_016929195.1 Thermoleophilaceae bacterium | reverse complement strand
GTGGTCCGGTACGCGGCCAGCGTGTTCAGGTCGAACACGAGCACCCCGCCGGGCACGATGTTTCGCGACGCAGACCGGAACGCCGCCGCGAGGTCCTCTTCAGAAGTCAGGTAGTTGAGCGAGTCACCGAAGCAGGTGAGCGCGTCGAACTCGCCGAGTCGCCCGAGGTCGCGCAGATCGCCTCGCACGAAGCGCCCGTCCGGCACACGCCGACGCGCGCGGTCGATCATCGCGGCCGAGACGTCGCAGCCCGTGACTTCGTAGCCGCGCCTCGCAAACGGGGCGGTGCTCTTGCCCGTCCCGCAGGCGAGGTCGAGGAGGCGGTTGCCAGGGGCGTGCGCGCGGATGAGCGGTTCCACGCTGTCAGCCCAGGCCTCGTAGTCCGACCCTGCGATGAAGCGGTCGTAGAAGGGGGCGAAGGACTCGTATGCGGTCTCAGCCGGGGCGGTCGCGAGCTGCATCGTGCAGTCATGACCCTCCGAACGTTCGAAAAGGTTTCACCAACTTGCGTCGATTGGGACTGGGATGACCTGTGGACGCACTGCCACCGGATCACGTGCCTGTACTTGAGGGGGCCTGGCGCGGAAGACGCCGCCCAGGAGGCGATGCTGCGCGCGTGGACGGCCGCCGACCGTGCCACGGTCCGCGACCCGAAGGCGTGGCTCGCGCGCGTCGCACGGAACGAGGCGCTGCGCGTCGTCGAGCGCGAGCGCGTGCTCGCCGGCCGCCACGCGACGCTCGAGGTCGACCTCATGGCGGCGGATGAGTGGGAGGGGAGCCTCCACGACGGCATCGAGGCCCTCGCGGGACTGACTAGTCTCCCCCTACTTGACCGGCAAGTCCTACGTTTGCGGTACCTTGAAGATTTGACCCAGACGGACGTGGCCCATCGTTTGGGAATCCCTGAGGGGACCGCGAAGGTCCGGCTTTACCGGGCGCGACAGCGGCTGAAGAGAGAATTGAAGAAAGGACGCCAGTGAGCTCGAAGAAGGATGGACTCGTCGATCCCAGGGTGGCGAAGGCGCTCTCCCATCCGTTGCGCGCGCACGTCCTGACGATTCTCAACGAGCGCGTGGCCAGCCCGAATCAGATGGCCGAGGCACTCGGCGAGCCGCTCGGCAACGTCAGCTACCACGTGAAGGCCCTGCTCGAGCTCGAGTGCATCGAGCTCGTGAGCACGACGCCCCGCCGCGGCGCCGTCGAGCACTTCTACCGGGCGATCGAGCGGCCCTACTTCTCGGATCGCGACTGGAGCCGGCTGCCGAAGTCGCTCCGCCGCGCCATCAGCGACGTCGGCCTCCAGCTGATCTGGGACGACGTGACCGAGTCGGTCGAGGCCGGCACGTTCGAGTCGCGGACCGACCGCCACCTCAGCCGCTACCCGCTCGTCCTCGACGAGGAGGGCTGGGAGGAGCTCGGGAAGCTCCTGGCCGGGATCTTCGAGGAGACCGTGCGGATCGAGTCGGAGAGCGCGTCGCGCCTCGCCGAGAGCGGCGATGACGGCTTCAGCGCGAAACTCGTGGTGTTGTCGTTCGAGTCACCCGAGGCGAAGAGCGACAAGCCCGCGAAGAAGGGCAAGAAGGCCAAGACCGCGGCGCGCTAGCCGCCGCCTCGTCATGCCGGTCGACCCGCCGATCCAGCGCATGCTGGACCTGCTCGCGGCCATGCGGCCGGGATCGATGGCCTCCGCGTCGCCGGCGGAGGCGCGCCAGGCGTTCCGCATGCTCACCGTCGAGCTCCGCGACCCCGCCACGATCGTCCCCTGCGATGCCGTCGAGGAGATCGAGGTTCCCGGGGCCGCCGGCCCGCTGCGCGCGCGTATCTACCGGCCCGCGGCCGAGCCGCCGCTCCCGACCGTCGTCTTCATCCACGGCGGCGGCTTCGTGCTCGGTGACGTCGAGACGCACGACAACCAGTGCCGCACGCTGGCCAACCAGACCGGGGCGGTCGTGCTCAGCTCCGACTACCGGCTGGCGCCCGAGGCGCGCTTCCCCGCGGCCCTCGACGACGCGCTGGCGATCACGCGGTGGGCGGCCGAGCACGTGGACGAGCTGGGCGGGGACCCCGAGCGCCTGGCGATCGCCGGCGACAGCGCGGGCGGAAACCTCGCCGCGGTCGTCGCACACGAGACGCGCGAGACTGGACCGCGGCTCGCGGCGCAGCTGCTGATCTATCCCGGCACCGACTTCGTCACGCGCCATCCGTCCGAGGAGGAGAACGCGGAGGGCTACTTCCTCACCCTCGAGGACATGGAGTGGTTCGCGGACCACTACACGGGCGACGCCGACCGCACCGATCCGCGTTTGTCGCCCGCCCTGGCCGACGACCTCGCCGGCCTGCCGCCGGCCGTGATCGCGACGGCCGAGTTCGACCCGCTTCGCGACCAGGGCAACGCGTACGCGGACGCGCTCCAGGCGGCCGGCGTGCCGGTCGTCAAGCGCTGCTATCCCGGCCTGATCCATGGCTTCTTCGACCTCGCGGCGCTGAGCCCGGCGGCCGCCGCCGCGGTGGGCGAGGTGTGTGCGGACCTCCGGGCGCTACTGGCCGGCGCCGCGGCGCGCCCGTAGCGCCAGCTCGAGCTCGAAGCGGGCGTCCGGGTCGTCCAGCTGGTCGCCCAGCAGGTCGCGCAGACGGGCGCGGCGGTAGCGCGCCGTCTGGGGGTGCAGGTGGAGGGCGCGCGCCATCGCGGCGGCGTTGCCCTGGTGCTGGACGAACGCCAGCGCCGTCTCCTCCATCCGCTCGCGCGCCCGGGGCGTGAGCTCCGCCAGCGGCGCCAGCCGCCGCGCGGCGATGCGCTCCGCGAGCGGGGCGCTCTCGAGCAGGACGAGCTCCACGAGCCGGTCCTCGGCGCGGACGAGCCCCGGACCCGTGAGGCTCGCCGTGGCCAGGCCCGTGCGGGCGAGCGCCCACGAGGCGGCGAGCCCCTCCGGAGCGCCGGTCGGGCCGAGCACGGCCGGCGCCTCGGCACAAGCCTGGTCGAGCCGCTCCGCCGCGCCCGGTCCCTCCGGGTCGGCGACCACGGCGCAGCCCAGCCCGTCGCGGCGGGCGGTGAGGGCATCGGGCGGCAGCCGCCGCGCCAGCCGGTCCAGGTCCCGGTCTGCGCACGCGAGCGCCGCCGCCGCGCGCGGGACCGCCCAGCCCGCCGCGGCCGCCGCCGCGCGCAGCTCGGCCTGGTCTAGCGGCGGCTCGCGCAGCAGCAGTGAGACGAGCTCGGAGCGGCGCCGCTCGCGCTCGCCCTCGAGGCGCGAGCGCGCCTCCGCGTAGCCCTCCACGGACTCCGCCGAGAGCTGGTCGATGTACGCGAATATCGACTCGGCCAGGAGGCTCACCGTCCGGGTGTCGAGGCCCGCCTCGACCGCGGTCTCGGACAGCCGCCGCCACGCCACGCGCGCGCCGACGCGGTAGGCGGATTGGAGCGCGTCGAGCGTCCGGCCCTGGCGGAGCTCCCCGCGCCCGAGGCCGACGTAGACGTCGCGGCCCGGCCCGCGCCCCGCGTCGGGGTCGCGGATCAGCGCCACGAACTGCCGCAGCGCCTCGGTCACGCCCAGGCGGAGGCCCTGCCCGAAGGCTCCCTCGATCGGGCGGGCGTATTCCGGTACCTCGCGCCCGATGGCGGCCAGGATCTCGTCCGTCACGGCGCCCAGGTCGGGCTCGATCAGGTCCGCGACGCCGGGGGAGAGGCCGCGCCACGGCTCGGCCACGGTGGCAGTTCTTGTCATCTAGGTGAGCAAAACCGGTTGCAGATCGCGCTATCGGCAGTCTAGAACGCGAAGCCGGGCGCGCCTAGCGTTCCGTGGCATGACGAAGCTCGAGAAGCGTGTGAACCTGGCCGCCGTCGTCCTGCCCTTCGCGGCCATGTTCGCCGCGATCGTGCTGCTCTGGAACGAGGCCGTCTCGGCCACCGACCTGGCGATCCTGGGGGTGATGTACGTCCTCACCGGACTGGGCGTGACCGTCGGGTACCACCGGCTGCTCACCCACCGCGCCTTCCAGGCTCCGAAGCCGGTCGAGTACGCGTTCGCGGTGCTCGGCACGATGGCCGTCCAGGGTCCGGTGATCAGCTGGGTGGCGGACCACCGCAAGCACCACGCCCACACCGACAAGGAGGGCGACCCGCACAGCCCCCACGTCGGTCACGGCGACGGGCCCGCCGCCGTGTTCCGCGGCCTCTGGCACGCGCACGCCGGCTGGCTGCTCACCGACCACGGCACCGCCGCGAGCAGGCAGTACGCGAAAGACCTTCGCGGGGACCCCGGCATGCGCCTGATCAACCGGCGCTTCCCGCTGATCGTGCTGGCCGGCCTGGCGCTCCCCGCCCTGGCCGGCTGGGCGATCACGGGCACGCTCGCGGGCGCGGCCACCGGCTTCCTGTGGGGCGGCCTGGTGCGCGTGTTCCTGGTCCACCACGTGACCTGGAGCGTGAACTCGGTCTGCCACTTCCTCGGGTCGCGCCGGTTCGAGACCGACGACGAGTCGCGCAACGTCTTCTGGCTCGCGCTGCCGTCGTTCGGCGAGTCGTGGCACCACAATCACCACGCCTTCCCGCGCTCGGCCGAGCACGGCCTCAGACGCTGGGAGCTCGACCCGTCGGCGCTCGTGATCAGCGGGCTCGAGAAGGTCGGCCTCGCGCGGAACGTGGTCCGGATCACCCCGGACCGCCAGCAGCAGCGCGAGGTGAGCGCCTAGCCCCGCTTGCGCTTGACCACGGTGAGGCGCGCGCGCATGCCCTTCGCCTCGTGCCCCTCGAGAGTGCAGAAGACCACGTAGCGGCCGCGCCGGCGCACGCGGACGCGCAGGGTGTCGCCCTCGCCGGGCTCGACCTCGGGAACGGAGGCGAGCACCTTCCCGTCGCGGTTCCGGATCGCCAGGTCGTGGCCGTCCTCGCCGTAGTTGTGCACGTTGAGGCGCAGCACCCCGGTCGGCACGCGCGTCCGGTAGAGGGCCACGCGCCACTCGCGCTCGCTCACGCCGACCGAAGTGGGGCTGTGCGCGGCCGCCGGAGCGGCGGCGAACGCCGCGAGCAGCAGAAGCGGGAGGACCTTCCTCACCGGACCAGCTGGACGCGGCCCAGGCGGCCCGCGTTCGGGATCACCGAGGAGGCGTCGGCGCCCAGGTGCTGCTCCAGCACGCTCGAGTAGACGCGCCTGAAGTCGATCGTGACCTTCAGGTTGTCGTGGCCGTCGAGCTGGCTCAGGCTCGGGTAGTCGCTGTGGATCCCCGGCCGCGCGCGGTCGCCCTGCACCCAGGCCAGCCCGCCCGCGCCGTGATCGGTGCCCGAGCCGTTCTGCTCGGGACGCCGGCCGAACTCGGACCAGACGAGGGTGAGCACCCGTCCAGAGACCCCGCGCGCCTCCAGGTCCGCCTGGAAGGCGGACAGGCACTCGCTCACGTCGGCGAGCAGGCCCACGAGGGACTTCTGGTTGTCGTGCGTGTCGAAGTCGCCGTCGGCGTCCACGTGCGCGACCCGGATGCCGAGCGGCTTCGAGATCAGCGCCGCCAGGTAGCGCAGCCGGGTGCCGAAGTCGCTCTCGGCCGGGTACGGGACCGACGACGCCAGCGGGTCGCGCCCGTCCTCCTCGGCGTAGGGCGCCAGCCGGTCGGCCACGCCCTTCGCCAGCCGCACCGAGTCGCGCGCCGCCTCGAGGGCGCGGCTGCCGGCCGGCCCGTGGCCGAGCCGCTCGTAGGTCGCCATCGCCTCCTTGTAGGGCTCGCCCCACACGTTGCGCATCCAGAAGCCGGCGTCACCGGGCGACGCCACGGCTGCGACCGGAGCGCGGCCGGAGCGCAGCACCGGCGAGAGCCCGTAGCCCATCGAGATCCCCTGGAGCGGGTTGTCGCGGTTCCCCGCGCGGTCGAGCCAGCGGCCCAGCCAGCCCGGCGCCGAGCGCTCGGTGATCAGGCCCGTCTCCCAGAAGTGGCGGGAGTGGAAGTGCGACAGGTCCGGGTCGGGGTAGTCGATGCCCGGCAGGAAGCCGATCTTGCCGCGCTCGAACAGGCCCCTGACCCCGCCGTTCAGCCCCCGCGTGAGCGAGGGATGAAGACCCAGTCCGCTGCCGCCGGCCAGAGCCTCTGCGTCGACCCTCAGCTCCTTGTGCAGATCCGCGTAGCGGCCGAAGTCGTGGAGCGGGACCAGCGTGTCGAGGAGGTCCACGCCGCCGGGCAGGAACACGGACACGAGCACAGGTGCGTTCGGGGCGGCCGCGGCGTCGGCCGCCGCGGCCTCCAGCACGCGCGTCACGGGCAGCGCCTGCGCGGTGTAGAGCGCGAGCCCGGCGCCGAGCCCGCCGGCCAGGACCTGGCGGCGCGTGAGCGGGGCGCCCCCGAGGAGGTCGCGGCGCACGGCCTCGGAGGTCCGGTGGAAGTCGTCGCAGGCGTTGTGGCGAGGCATCAGTGGACGTGGGCGTCGGGGCCGCAGAGGAGGAGCTGGCGGAGCGCGCGCTGGCACATGTCGGCGCGCTCCTGCTTGTCCTGGCGCCACTCGCCGTCCTTCAGCTTGCGCTCGGTCAGGAGGCGCCGGGCCATCCGCACGAGCTCGGCCTCGGTGCGCCCGGAGATCCAGGGGTTGCCGGTGGCGCGGCGGGCACGCGCGACGGCGGCGCGCGGCGACAGCTTCGAAGGCGTGGAGCCGTCGTTGACGTGCAGGCGGGGCGTGTCCATCAGGTAGTTGGCGACGTCGAACCGCACGCGCATCGAGTTGGACGACAGCCACGCGAGCCCCCAGTCCCAGCCGGCCACGGACGGCGGCTCGAACGGAACCTGGCCCATCCCCTCGAGCAGCCAGGCCCAGCTCTCGCGGTCGATGCCCTGTCCGGTGCTCCGGAGAGCGCCGGCGAGGTAGACCACGGGTGACTTGACGAGGCCGGGCGCGTCGAGCTTCCGGTAGAGCGCGGGGTGGGCCAGGATCTCGCCCACGACGGGCTTGATGCGGTGGCCCGAGCGCCGGTAGACGGCGGCGAGCCGGCGCCGGGTGCCGCCGGGGATCGGCGTCCCGACGAAGTAGTCCCAGAGCTTTCCGACCATGAAGGGCGCGTGCGCGGGATGGTTCACGCACAGCCGCAGCACGTCCTGCCAGTCGAAGCGGCCGTGGCGCCCGAAGATGCGCTTGACGCCCGCGTCGTGCGCCTCGCGCTCGTAGTAGCAGCGCGGCGGGCCGTCCGTGTCCCAGTCGACCCGGAAGCCGGTGAGCGCCCGTGCGGCGTGGCGGATGTCGCGCTCGGCGTAGCCGCGGCCGAGCGTGAACAGCTCCATCAGCTCGCGCGCGTAGTTCTCGTTCGGCGCCTCCTTGTCGGAGTCGGCGAGCGAGAGGAAGAGGAGCATCGCGTCGTCCTCCGTGACGGCCCGGAGCAGCGCGGGGAAGCTGCCGAGCGCGTGCCGCCGCAGGGTCTGGTTCTGGGCCAGCATCAGCGGCGTGTCCTGGTCCGAAGTCGCGAAGTGGTCGTGCCAGAAGAGGGTGAGCTTCTCCTGGAGCGGGCGCCGCGAACGGACCATGCGGTCGAGCCACCAGAGGACGTCGTGGCCCCACTCGTCCTTCGGCTGCAGGCCGTGGCCGTCCACGCGGGCGCCGCGGATGTGCGGGGCGGGGGAGGGCCCGCCGTTCAGGACCCAGTGAAGCGTGGCGCGCTTGCCGCGGCGTGCCCAGTGACGGGCCTCGCGCGGTGTCGCGCCGAAGCCCGCGCGCCAGAACAGGCGGCGGACATGGGCCTCCGACCAGCCGCGCCTGCGGCGGCGGCGGCGGGCGCGGCGGCGAGCGTCCGTGGCTGTGGGAGGCACGGCCATCCCCGCTTCGGTGTCGGCGGGAGACGGCCGGAACATGAGCGCTCCCCTGCGAGACTGGCCGGCCGTGCTCGCGATCGCCCTCGCCCTGGGGTCGTCGGCGTGCTACGGCGTCTCGAACTTCGTGGGGCCGCAGCTCGCCCGCCGCCATGCGCTCGTGACCGTGCTCGTCGTGTCGCAGGCGGCCGCGCTCGTCGGCTGCGCCGTCTACCTGGCGGTGGAGCGCGGCGCGGCCCTGCCGCCGTCCAGCCTGATGCTGGCCCTGCTCGCAGGCCTGGGCAACGCCGCCGGGCTGATCGGCTTCTACCGGGCCGCCGAGCTCGGCCCGCTGTCACTGGTCGCCCCGATCGGCGCGACCGGCGCGATCGTGCCGGTCGTGTGGGGGCTCGCGACCGGGGACAGGCTGGGCCCGGCTCAGGTCGCCGGGATCGTCCTCGCGATGGGCGGCGCGGCGCTCGCCGCGCGCGCGAAGCCTCCGCCCGAGGGCCCGGAGCCGCGCTACCCCGACCCGCGCGCCAGCGTGGTCTGGGCCGCCGGCTCGGCTGTGGCCTTCGGCGTCTTCCTGACGGCGCTCCCCAAGGCGTCCACGGACGGGCGCGCGTGGGCGCTCTTCGACGCGCGCGTGGCCCTGGTCGCGCTGCTGCTGATCTGGGCGGGCCGGAAGGTGTCGATCGTGCGCGCCACGCGCGACCTGCCGCTGCTGGCCGTCCCCGGCCTGCTGCTGGTCTGCGGAACGGTCTTCTACACGCTGGCGGCCGACCACGGACAGCTCTCGCTCGTGTCGGTGGTGGGCTCGCTGTTTCCGGTCTTCACGGTCGGGCTGGGCGTCGCGCTGCTGGGCGAGCGGCTCTCGCGCCCGCAGGCGATCGGCGTCGTCGCCGCGATGGCCGGCGTGGTCCTGATCGCGGCGTAGGGCCTAGCGCACTTCCAGCACGACCTTGCCGGTCGCGCCGCGCGAGTCGATCAGCTCGAGCGCCTCGGACGCGCGCTCGAGCGGGAAGCTCGCGCCGACGATCGGGCGCGCCACGCCCTCGTCGACCAGCCGGTTGACCGCCGCGCCGATCTCCTGGTTCAGGTTCGGCTTGCCCATCACGAAGGCGCCCCAGCCCGCGCCCACGACCTCGGTGTTGCCCAGGAGCAGGCGGTTGACCTTCACCTCGGGGATCGACCCGCCGGTGAAGCCCACGACCACCACGCGGCCGCCCTCACGCAGCGAGCGCAGGCTGTCCGTGAAGCGGTCGCCGCCCACCGGGTCGAGCACCACGTCCACGCCGCCGCCCGACAGCTCCTTGGCCTCGTCTTTCCAGGCACCGTCCGAGCGCACGACCTCGTCGGCGCCGGCCTCGCGGGCCACGGCCTCCTTCTCGTCGCTCGACACGACGGCGATCGTGCGCGCGCCCACGCCCCTGGCCACCTGGATGGAGGCGGTGCCCACGCCGCCGGCCGCGCCGTGGACGAGCACGGTCTCGCCCTCGGCGAGGCGGCCGCGGAGGACGAGCGAGAACCACGCCGTGTGGTAGTTCAGGATCAGCCCGGCGCCCTGGGCGTAGCTCAGGTCGTCGGACAGCGGAAACGTGAGGAACTCCGGCGCGGCGGCCACCTCGGCGAACGCGCCGAGCCCGCACCACGCGGCGACGCGGTCGCCCTCCTTGTGCGCGGACCCGTCGGGCGCGCTGCGAACGACGCCCGCCACCTCGCTGCCGGGGACGAACGGCAGCGGCGGCTTGTACTGGTACTCACCGCGAGTCTGGAGCACCTCGGGGAATGAGACCCCGGCCGCGTGGACGTCCACCACCACCGCGCGGTCGCCCGAGAGCATGTGCACCGGCTCCGGTTCGGGGACGTCCACGAGCCTGAGCGCCTCGGACGGCCCGGTCAGGTCGGTTATCTGCACCGCACGCACGGCGCGGCAATCTACTGCCTGCGATGCTCACCCGGATGAGCGCCCGCGCGTGGGTGGCATTCGCCTCCGTGTCCTTTCTCTGGGGGATCCCGTACCTGTTCATCAAGATCGCGGTGGACGACGGGATCCCGCCCGCGTTCCTCGCCTGGTCGCGCGTGCTGCTCGCGGCTGTGATCCTGCTGGGCCTGTCGTGGCGGGCCGGGCTGCTCGGCACGCTGCGCGGACGGCTGCGGTGGATGACCGCCTACGCGATCGTCGAGATCTGCGTCCCGTTCCCCCTCATCGCGGCCGGTGAGCAGCACGTCTCCTCGTCGCTCGCCGCGATCCTGATCGCCGCCGTGCCGCTGATCGTCGCGCTGCTGGCGATCCGCTTCGACGCGGGCGAGCGCGCCCAGGGCAGGCGGCTCGTGGGCCTGCTGGTCGGCTTCGGCGGCGTGGTCGCCCTGGTGGGGCTGGACGTGGCCGGCGAGACCGACGAGCTGATCGGGGCCGGGGCGATACTCGTGGCAGCCACCGGCTACGCCGCCGGGCCGATGCTCCTCAAGCGGCACCTGTCGGACCTCGAGCCGATCCCGATGATGGGGGCCGCGCTCGGCATCGCCGCGATCGTGCTGACGCCCGCTGCGCTGATCGCCCCGCCGTCCGAGGCGCCGCCGGCGGAGACTGTCGGCGCGCTCCTGATCCTCGGTCTGCTCTGCACCGCCACGGCGTTCGTCCTCTTCGCGGCGCTGATCACGGAGGTCGGCCCCGGCCGCGCCACGGTGATCACCTACGTCGCTCCGGTCGTGGCCGTCGCGCTCGGCGTGTCGGTGCTCGGCGAGCGGCCGGGCACCGGCGCCGTCGCGGGCCTGCTCCTGATCATCGCCGGGTCCTGGCTCTCGACCGACGGGCGGCTCCCGCCGGGCCTCGCTCAGTTGAGCCGCGAGCGCACGTGGGCCAGGCGGTTGCGCGCCTTGGCGAGCGCCCCCGGCTCGAACGGCAGGCAGAGCCGGAGCTCCGCGCACGTGATGGCGTGGTCGAGGCGCCCGTAGCGCAGCCAGAGCGGCTCGAGCACGTCCAGCAGCTGCCCGCAGGTCTCGTGCGAGCAGCGCCAGGTGAGCGGCGGCGGCAGCTCGCGCGCGTCCACGATCGTCCCGGTGTCGGGCCGCAGGAGGAGCGGGTCGGCCAGCTCGGTGTGCGCGTTCAGGTGATCGACGCCGTTGCTCACGACCCCGACCGGGATACCGCGCCGGCCCGCCACCTCGCTCACGAGGAGGGCGAGCGTCAGCGGGTGCACGGGCCCGCGCGCGAGCGCGCTCGGCAGCAGCGCGCCCCACGGCCCGGCGCCATGCGCGGCGCGCGGCCAGGCGTCGGTCCGGACGAGCGCCGAGAGCGCGGCGAGCTGCTCGAGCGGATCGTCTCCGGCGGGGGCCGGGACGGCGCGTGCGAGCCGCTCGACGGCGTCGTCGAGCGCCCCGGCGTCCACCGGCCCGAAGGCGCGCGCGAGCGAGACCGCGAGCTCGGCGTGGGTCGGATCCGCGCTCGTGGCCTGGAGCGCGAACGGCAGCGGCTCGAGCATCCCTCAGACCCGGCTGTAGTACTCGACGATCAGCTGCTCGTCCACGGGCGTCTGGATCTCGTCCCGGTGCGGGTCGCGCATCACGCGCCCCACGAGCGCCTCGTGGTCGGCAAGGAGCCAGGCGGGCACGCGGTCCACGAGCTCGGAGGCGCGCCGCGCGGCCTCGCTGACCGAGCTGCCGAGGCGGATCGAGACGACGTCGCCGGGGGAGAGGCGGCGCGACGGGATGTCGTTGCGGCGGGCGTCCACGTCCACGTGGCCGTGCACGACGAACTGGCGCGCCTGCGCCCGCGTGGCGGCGAACCCGAGGCGCACGAGCGTGTTGTCGAGCCGGAGCTCGAGGAGCTGGAGCAGCCGGTCGCCGGTGAGCGCGTCGAGCGTCCGCTGGGCCTCGCGGACGTAGCGGCGGAACTGGCGCTCGCGCACGCCGTAGTAGCGCTTCGCAGCCTGGGTCGCGCGCAGCTGCCGCTCGTAGGTCGAGGGCCGGCGGCCGGAGGTCCGGCCGTGCTCGCCGGGCGGGTGGGGCCTCCGTTCAAGCCCGCCCTTGCGGGCCATGCGGCGCTCGCCCTTCAGCTCCAGATCGACGCCCGCCCGCCGGGACAGGCGCTCGCGTGGACCCGTGTACCTACCCACCGCCTTGCCTCCTTATTAGGGGACCCTAATTAGGGCAGCCTAACCGATCGCGCGGAGTTAGAGTCCCCCGCCGTGGACGAGCCCGACTTCGTCGTCGTGGGCGCCGGCTCGGCCGGCTGCGTGCTGGCGAACCGGCTGAGCGAGGACCCCGGCGTGAACGTCCTGCTGCTCGAGGCGGGCGGCAGCGACCGCGATCTGAACGTGAAGATCCCGGCGGCGTTCGCCAACCAGTTCCACTCGCGGCTCGACTGGGACTTCCGGACCGAGCCCGAGCCCCATTGCGAGGGGCGCTCGCTCTACGTCCCTCGCGGCAAGACGCTGGGCGGCTCGAGCTCGATGAACGCGATGCTCTACGTGCGCGGCCGTCCGCTCGACTACGACCTCTGGAAGGCGGCGGGGGCGCACGGCTGGGGCTGGGACGACGTGCTCCCGTACTTCCTCAAGGCCGAGAACAACGAGCGCGGGGCGTCCGAGTTCCACGCCGTCGGCGGACCGCTGAACGTGGCCGACCACCGCTCGCCGCGGCCGCTGAACGCCCGCTTCCTTGCAGCCGCCGAGGCCGTGGGCATCCCGCGGATCGACGACGTCAACGGGCCCGAGCAGGACGGGGCCGCGCCCTTCCAGGTGACCCAGCGCGGCGGCCGCCGCTGGAGCACCGCGGACGCCTACCTGCGGCCCGCGCTCCGACGCCCGAACCTCGAGGTCGTCACGCGCGCGCACGCGCTCGGGCTGGAGTGGGACGGCGGCCGCGTCACGGGCGTGCGCTACCGGCGGCCCGGGCGGCGCGCGCGCTCCGTGCGCGCGCAGCGCGAGGTGATCCTGTCCGCCGGGGCGATCGGGTCGCCCCAGCTGCTGCTGCTCTCGGGGATCGGCCCGGCCGACGAGCTCCGGAAGGCGGGCGTCGCGCCGCGCCACGACCTGCCGGGCGTCGGCCGGCGCCTCCAGGACCACCCGTTCGTGACGGTGCTCTGCGAGGTGCGCGACGAGAACACCCTGTACGGCGCGGACAAGCCGAAGCCGCTCGCCGAGTGGCTCCTGCGCCGCAGCGGGCCGCTGACCTCGACCGCGGCCGAGGTCTGCGCCTTCACGCGGACCCGGCCGGGGCTGCCCGCGGCCGACATCCAGTTCCACATCGGCGCCCTCTACTTCGAGGACCACGGGGCTCAGGAGTTCGACGGGCACGCGATCACGCTCGGCCCCGTGCTCGTGAGCACCCGCAGCCGCGGCCGGGTCTGGCTGCGCTCGGCCGACCCGCGCGACAAGCCACTCATCCTCACGAACACGCTCGCCGAGCGCGACGACGTGGACTCGCTCGTGGCGGGCGTGAAGCTGGCCCGTGAGATGGCCGCGAGCGCCCCGCTGGCGGGGACGGTCGTGCGCGAGCTCAGGCCGGGCCCCGGCGTGTCGAGCGACTCCGACATCGAGGCGAGCGTGCGTCGGCGCGTGGAGCTGCTCTACCACCCCGTCGGCACCTGCGCCATGGGCGAGGGCGAGGACGCGGTGCTCGACCCGCAGCTGCGCGTGCGCGGGCTCGAGGGCCTGCGCGTCGTGGACGCCTCCGTGATGCCGGCGATCACCGGCGGCAACACGAACGCGCCGACGATCATGATCGCCGAGCGCGCCGCGGACCTGATCCGGGGCCGCGCGTGAGGGTCGCGATCGTCGGCGCCGGGTTCAGCGGGATCGCGATGGCGATCGCCCTGCGCCGGGAGGGGATCGAGGACTTCGCGCTGTTCGAGCGCGCGCCCGGCCTCGGCGGCGTCTGGCACCACAACACGTATCCGGGCGCGGCCTGCGACGTGCCCTCCTACCTCTACTCCTACTCCTACGAGCAGCGCCGCGACTGGTCGCAGCCGTGCTCCCCGCAGCAGGAGATCCTCGGCTATCTCCGCGAGACCGCGCGCAAGCACGGCGTGACCGGCCGCATCCGGACCGGCACGGAGGTCGAGCGGGCCGACTTCGACGAGTCCACGGCCCGCTGGACCCTGCGCACGAGGGCCGGCGAGACGTGCGAGGCGGACGCGCTCGTCCTCGCGTGCGGCCAGCTGAGCCGCCCGCGCCTGCCGTCGATCCCCGGCATGGACGAGTTCGCGGGCCGCTCGTTCCACTCGGCCGAGTGGGACCACGGCTACGACCTAGCCGGCAAGCGCGTGGCGGTGATCGGCACCGGCGCTAGCGCGGTCCAGTTCGTCCCGCCGGTCGCCGAGCGCGCCGCGCACGTCGACGTCTACCAGCGGAGCGCGCCGTGGATGCTGCCGCGCGACAACTCGCCGTACCCGTCCGCGCTGCGGCGGCTGATCGAGCGCGTGCCCGGGCTCCAGGGCCTGCGCCGCTACGGCATGTGGGCCTTCATGGAGCTGTTCGTGCTGGGGCTGACGCGGCTGCGCCCGCTCGCGTGGCTGTTCCGCGGCTGGTCGACACTGTTCATGCGCTCGCAGCTGAAGGACCCCGAGGTGCGCCGCAGGGCCTGGCCCGACCACCCGTTCGGCTGCAAGCGGATCCTGTTCAGCTCGGACTACCTGCCCGCCCTCCAGCGGCCGGACGTGGAGCTCGTCACGGATCCGATCGAGCGCCTGACTCCGGCCGGGGTGGTCACCGCGGACGGCCGCGAGCGGGCCGCCGACTGCGTCGTCTACGGAACGGGCTTCCGGTCAGGCGACTTCGTCATGCCGATGCGGGTGGCGGGCGCCGGCGGGCGCACGCTCGACGAGGCGTGGGCCGCCGGGGCCGAGGCGCACCTCGGCATCTCGGTGTCCGGCTTCCCGAACATGTTCGTCCTCTACGGCCCGAACACGAACCTCGGCGTGGGGTCGATCATCGTGATGATCGAGGCGCAGGTGGGCTACGCGCTCGACGCGATCCGCCGCGCCCGCCGCTCGGGGGCGGCGCTCGACGTGCGGCCCGAGGTCCAGCACGGCTCCACCCGGCGGGTGCAGGAGCGCCTGCGCGGCTCGGTGTGGGCGAGCTGCCGCAACTGGTACCGCGACGAGGGCACCGGCCGGGTCGTGAACAACTGGCCCGGCTTCATGCTGGAGTACGTGCGCGCAACGCGGGCGGTCCGCCCGGAGGAGTTCCGCGAGGTGCGCCCGGCCGAGAGGGCAGCTTGAACCACGCCCGCCGGGGCTCCGGCCAGCCGCTCGTCCTCATCCACGGGATCGGGTCCCGCCTGCAGGTGTGGAGCCCCGTCGTGGAGGCGCTCTCGCAGAGCCACGACGTGATCGCCGCCGACGTGCCCGGCTTCGGGCAGTCGCCGGCGCTGCCGTCCGGCGTCGAGCCGACGGTTCACGCGTTCGCCACGGCGTTCGAGCGCTTCTTCGGCGAGCTCGGCATCCCGACGCCGCACGTGGCGGGAAACTCGATGGGCGGCGGGATCGCGCTCGAGCTGGGGCGCCGCGGCGCCGCCCGGTCGGTCACCGCGATCTCGCCGGTCGGCTTCTGGACCCCGCGCGAGCGCCGCTTCTGCCAGCTCTCGCTCGGCTCCGCCCACGGCGTGCCGGAGCCGGTCCGCCGCGCCGCTCTGGCCCTGTCCGCGAAGCCGGCCGGCCGGACGCTCCTGATGGGCCAGGAGTTCGCCCGCCCTTGGCTCATCCCACCCGCCGAGGCCCGCGCCACGCTCGAGGACTTCTGGGCGGCGCCCGCGTTCGCCCGGGCGCTCGCGGCGTTCGACCGGTACACGTTCCGGGACGGGCACGAGCTGCGGGTGCCGGTCAGCGTCCTCTGGGGCAGCCGCGACCTGCTGCTGCTCTACGGCCGCCAGGCGCCGCGCGCACGCCGCGCGCTCCCCGCGGCGCGTCACGTGACGCTCGCGGGGCTGGGCCACACGCCCTTCTACGACGACCCCGAGGCGGTGGCGCGCGAGATGCTGGCGGCGGTGCGATGAGGCGGGCGGTCGTCCTGGCCGCGCTCGCGCTGGCGCTTCCGGCGCAGGCGGCGGCGGCCCCCTACGGCAGCGGCGCGTTCGGGCGCTGGACGGAGGACCGCTTCGGCCTGCCCGCCTACGACTACCGGATCGACGAGGCGCGCGACCCGCGGGCGCGGCGCGCCGAGCTCGCGGACGTGCCCGACCCGACGATCGCGTGGTCACAGCTCGGCAACGACCACGTGGTGGCCAACGCCTACAACCACGGCTTCACCCAGCTCTGGAGCCAGGACCGCGTCTACGAGTGGGTCAATCGGTACGCGGAGGCCGACCGCCAGTACGCCGGCGGCTTCGGCTGGCTGCGCGCCGGGGGGAGGACGATCAGCACGCTCTACTCCGACCGCCCGCGCGGCGCGGCGACCGAGCGCGTCTTCGGCGCCGGCTACTTCCGCCGGAGGCTGGCCACCCGCGGTCTCGACGTGCTCGAGCACGTCTACGCCCCCTTCGGCGACGACCCCGTGCTGCTCCACGACGTGACGATCCGCAACCGCTCGGGCCGCGTCCGCCCGGTCACCTGGTTCGAGTACTGGGGCGTCAACCCATGGGAGCCGGCCACGAAGCGTGCGCGCGGGCTCGGCGTCCCGCGCTGGCGGGCGGGTCTGCGCGCCCTGTCGGTCCGGCAGGCCGCCGAGGGGGCGGACCGCCGCCCGCTCGCGATCTTCGCGGCGGCGCTGCGCGGCCCGGTGCGCGGGCACGCCACCGACGCCGGCCGCTTCTTCGGCGCCGGTACGCGCGCGGCGCCCGCGGCTGTGCGGGCCGGGCGCCTCGACCCGCGTCCTGCGCCTGCCACCGCGCCGGGCGCGACCGGGCGAACGCTCTTCGCGTTCCGCGCGCCGCTCCGGCTGGCGCCGGGCGAATCGGTGACGCTCCGCTACGCGTACGGCGCCGCTCGGCCTGCCGCGGTCGGCCGGCTCGTGAGGCGCTGGCGCGCCGCCCCGCGCCCGCTCGTGCGCAGTCAGCGCAGCTGGGCGCGCTGGCTTCCGCGCGCGCGGCTCGGCCGGGCGCGGCGCTGGCTCGCGCGTGAGCTCGCCTGGGCCGCGTACACCGTCCGCTCGGGAGCGAGCTACGAGGAGTGCGCCGGACGCCACGTGATCTCGCAGGGCGGCTACTACCAGTACGGGACCTTCGGCTCCCAGATCGCCTACCGGGACCCCCTCCAGCACATGCTGCCGATGGTCTACGCGGCACCGCGGCTCGCGCGCGACGTGCTGCTCTACTCCGCTCGGCAGCAGCCGCGCACGGGCCCGATCGAGTACGGCACCGGGTCGCTCTGCCGCCCGGCCGAGCTCGAGCCGTCGAACGACATGGACCTGTGGCTGCTCTGGTCGGCGGCCGAGTACGGGCTCGCCACGCGCGACTTCCGCGGTTTCCGGGCGCGCGTGCCGTACCGGGACGGGGGCGCGGCCTCGCTCTGGGCGCACCTGAAGCGCGCATACGCGCACCAGGAGTCGCTGCGCGGGCCGAACGGCGGCTACCGGACCACCGCGACCGGGGACTGGTCGGACTTCTCCGGCGCGCTGCTCGGGATGACGGAGTCCACGCTCGTGTCGGCCCAGCTCGCGTACGTGTACCCGCGGCTCGCCGAGCTCGCGGACGCGCGCGGCGACCGCTCGTTCGCGCGCACGCTGCGCAGGCGCGGGGCGCAGCTCCGCAGCTTCCAGCGGACCCAGTGGACCGGCCGCTGGTACACCCGCGGGTTCGCCGGCGACCGCCCGATCGGGACGGGGGCGGTCTTCGGCGAGCCGCAGCCGTGGAACATCCTGGCCGGCGTGCCGAGCCGCGACCGGGCCCGGACGCTCGTGGCGGCGATCAGGCGCTTCCTCACGGGCTCGAGCCGGATCGGCTCCTCGATGTCCCCGGCGGCCGCCGACCCCGGCGTGACCGAGCGCGTGGGCGGCCCGGGGATCGGCGGCGGCAACGCCGTCTACGTGGGCGGGGTCTGGTACGCGATCAACGGCTGGCTCACCTGGGCGCTGGGAGAGCTGGACGGCACGGTCCCCGGAGCGGCCCGCTACGCGCTCGACGAGCTCGAGCGCAACACGCTCGCCGCTCACGCGCACGCCTTCCCGAACCGCTGGAACGGGATCATCTCGGTCGACGACGCGTGCCACTCGTGGTTCGCGGAGGACCCGGGCGCGTGCGGCATCGGCCTCGACCGCACCTACGCCGGGCAGATCATGCACCAGCCCGCCTGGCTGCTCTACGCGACCACGCGCCTCGCCGGCATCAGGCCGACCGCGCGCGGCTACCGCCTGAGCCCGTCGCTCCCGCTGAAGCGCTTCTCCCTGCGGCTCCCGAACGTGGGGGTGAGCCTCGACCGCGGGGTGCTGCGCGGCTACGTCCGGCCGAGCCGCGGCGGCCCGCTCGAGATCGAGGTGCCGGCCGGCGGCGGGCGGAGGGTCGTCCGCCTCCGGACACGCGCCGGGCGCGCGTCGCACTTCGCGGTGCGGCTGCGATGAGGCGTTGGGCGCTCATCGGTGCGCTGCTCGCGGCGGTCGCGCTCTGGCCTGGCGCGGCCTCAGCCGACCGGCTGCGGGTGCGCGCGAACCCGTACGTGCTGGGCCAGGCCGCCGACTGGCTCGACCGCCGGCACGTCGTCTACCACGACCCGGTCGGCCGCGACGAGGGCGGGGACGGGGGCGTGCACATCTACAGCGCCGCGCTCTCCGGCCGCGGCCGGCGCTGCCTCACGTGCGGGCTCGACGGCCCGAACCAGGTGCCGGTCGTGCGTCCCGGCGGCCGCTGGATCCTGTTCCACTCCTGGAGCGGCCGCCAGGCGCGGCTCGGGGGCGCCGGGTTCGGCGGCATCGGCTCGGACGTGTGGGTCATGACGCGGGACGGGAGGCGCCGCACGAATCTCACGGCCGGCCCGGAGCTGAGCGACAACTTCCACGCCTACTGGTCGCCGGACGGCCGCCACCTGGCGTGGACGGCGCTCAACTGGAACTCGGCCGCGGGGGGCGACGGGCGCTCTGAGATCCACGTCGCCCGCTTCGACCCGCGCGGGCCGCGGCTGGTGGGCGAGCACGTCGTGCGCCCCGGCAATGGGCACTGGTACGAGACGCAGTGGTGGGCGCCCGACGGGTCCGGGTTCCTCTACACCGAGACGACCGGCACCGCGATCGATCCCGAGCTGTTCTTCTGCCGGCTGCCGGATCCCGACCGCGGCCGCTGCCGCCCGTCGCGGCTCACGCGCAACCCGGCGTGGGACGAGCAGGCCGTCTTCACCCCGGCGATGGACCGAGTCGTGTTCATGTCCTCGCGCGGCCTTCCCGGCGCCTACGGCGACTGGTCGAGGGTGGCCCGCATCCTCGACCTGCCCGCGCGCTTCGACTACGTGCTGATCCTCAGCGTGTTCAGCGACAGCTTCCTCCAGCCGGTGCTGGGCCAGGCCACGGACCTCTGGTCCCAGCGCGTCCGCTGGAGCGGCGGCCGCGCCCGGGTGCGCCCGGTGGGACGGCCGGAGCGGCTCACACGCACGGGAGAGCGCGGCTGGATCGTGCCGGAGTTCGCCTGGGACCCCTCGGGGCGGCGGCTGCTGTGGACGGAGAACCGCTATCCGCCCGACGTGCGGCTCGACCAGGCCTGCATGCTCCGGCGCCTCCGCGCCGGTTTCATCGAGCGGCTCTCGGGCGTGGACGGCGTGGGCGAGATCCCGAGCGGCATCGACGGCGAGATCCGTGACTCCGTGGCCGAGCTGCTGCGCGACCCATCCGGGTACGCACGCCGTGCGCCCGGCTGCGGCGGCACGCGTCCAGGCACGCCCGGGAGGTTCGAGCAGCGGACCCGCGTCGCACGGCTTGTGAGAGGCTCGCGGTGATGCGCGCGAAGGCAGCCCTCGCAGCCGCTCTCGCCCTGGCCGCCTGTGCGGTCCCCGCGTCGGCCGGCGAGCCGGCCGGCCCGTCCGAGGCGGGCGCGATCGCCCAGGAGGCGTATCTCTACGGCTTCCCGCTGCTCGAGTTCATCCGCGTGCGGGCAACCGCGACGAGCGTGCGCTGCCCGGATGCGAAGGGCAACGCCCCCGTGAACAGCCTCAGCAACGCCCGCCGCTTCGCCACGCCGGCCAGCCGGACCGTCGTGGCGCCGAACGTGGACACGCTCTATTCGATCGCCCACCTGGACCTCGGCCGCGGGCCCGTCGTCCTCAGCCACCCGGACATGGGCAGCCGCTACTTCTCGTTCCAGCTGCTCGACCCGTACACGAACACGATCGGATACGTGGGAACGCGCACGACGGGGTCGAAGGCCGGCCGGTTCGCGATCACCTGGGCCGGCCACAGGGGCCGCGGCGTGCCGGGCGCGCGCGTCGTGCGCTCGAAGCACCGGCGGCTCTGGATGATCGGGCGGACGCTCGCCGCCGGCTCGGCCGACAGGCGGCGTGCGGTCCGGCTGATGAGCCGCTACCGGCTCGCGCCGCCCGGCGGCCCGCGGCGCTTCGCGAAGGGGTGCAGGCCCGGCCGCCCCAAGAAGGCCGTCACGCCCACGGGCGCCGCCTTCCTGCGCGAGCTGGTGCGCCAGATGCGTCTCAACCCGCCGCCCGCGCGCGACCGCGAGATCGTTGAGCGCATCGCTTCGCTCGAGGGGATCTCGGGCGACGCGCTCGACGCGGCGGTCAGCTCGATCGACAACATCGCGGGTCTCCTGCCCACGACCGCGAAGAACACGATCCAGAGCCAGGCAGCCGCCAACGGAGGCTGGGCGATCCCGCAGAAGAACATCGGGAGCTACGGCACCGACTACACGTTCCGCGCGGGCGTCGCGACCCTCGGGCTCGGCGCCAACACCCGTGAGGAGGCGATCTACCCGACCGCCTTCGGAGACTCCACGGGCACGCCTCTGGACGGCTCGCACCCCTACCGGCTCGTGTTCCCGAAGGACCCGCCGAACCGGGCGTTCTGGTCGCTGACCCTCTACGACGGCGACGGCTACCTGGTCGCGAACCCGCAGCGCCGATACGCGATCGGCGACAGCCATCCGCCGCTCCGCAGAAAGGCCGACGGCAGCGTCGTCGTGCTGCTCCAGCGCACCAAGCCCACCGAGAGGAACGTGAACTGGCTGCCCACGCCGCGCGGGGAGTTCCGACTCAACCTGCGCATCTACCGGCCGCGGCGGAGCGTCCTGTCCGGCGCGTGGCGGCCGCCGCCGGTCCGGCGTATGGACCTTCTGTCGAAGGCCGCTCGACACAACGCGCAAATCGATTGACGGGGTGGCCGGGCGCCCCTACCGTCGAGCCGATGCGCGGCGTCCGACGTCAGATCGTGGCGCTCGGGGGTGGAGGGTTCTCGATGGAGGCCGGCAATCCGCTGCTCGACGACTACGTGCTCCGGGCGACGGGGCGTGAGCGCCCGCGCGTCTGCTTCCTGCCGTCGGCGAGCGGGGACGCGGACCACTACATCGTCCGCTTCTACCAGGCATTCTCCGCCGACCGCTGCGAGCCGTCGCACATCTCCCTGTTCCGCCGCGGGGGCGCCTCCGGCTGGCGCGAGCACCTGCTCTCGCAGGACCTGATCTACGTCGGCGGCGGCAGCGTGATCAGCCTGCTCGGCGTCTGGCAGGCGCACGGCATCGACGCGGTGATGCGCGAGGCGTGGGAGCGCGGGATCGTCCTGTCCGGCGTCAGCGCGGGGTCGCTGTGCTGGTTCGCCGAGGGCATCACCGGCTTCCACGGCACCCCGGAGCGCTACACCGGGCTCGGCCTCCTCGGCTGCAGCAACACCGTCCACTACGAGTCCGAGAGCGGCCGCGAGGACGCCTACCGGCTGGCCCTGCGCGGCGGGATGCGCCCCGGCTACGCCGCGAGCGACGGCGTGGGCCTCCATTTCGCCGGCGGCCGGCTGCTGCGCGCGGTCTCGTCGCGCCCGGATGCGCGCGCCTTCCGCATGCGCACCGTCCGCGGGCGCGTCATCAGGTCCGCGCTGCGGGTCTCGTTCCTGGGCGACGCGGTGCCCGCACCCGCGCCGCCGACCCGGCTCGCCGCTCTGCCAAGAGCGGCATGAGGGAGGAGCGACGGCGCATCCTCGCGATGGGGGGCGGCGGGTTCACGACGTCCGTTTCGGACGCGCCGCTCGAGCACTACGCGGCGAGCCTGCCGGCGGTGGCCGAGCCGGCGATCTGCCTGCTCCCGACGGCCGGCGGAGACGCGGACGAGCAGATCGACCGCTTCCACCGCGCGTTCAGGGGGCTCGGCAGGCTGTCCCACCTCTCGCTGTTCCGGCTCGGGACGCATCCGGTCGACCCGCGCGAGCACCTGCTGGCCCAGGACGTGATCTACGTGGGCGGCGGGAGCCTCGCCAACCTGCTCGCGATCTGGAGGGTGCACGGACTGGACGAGACGCTCCGCGAGGCGTGGGAGCGCGGGATCGTTCTCTGCGGGGTCAGCGCGGGGTCGATGTGCTGGTTCGAGCACGGCATCACCCGGTCCCACGGGCGATCACGGCCCGCGGCGGGCCTGGGCCTCCTGCCCGGGAGCAACTCCGTCCATCACGGGAGCGATCCGGACCGGCGCGCGTGCTACGCGGAGGCGGTCCTGGACGGTCTGCCGCCGGGCTACGCGGTTGACGACGGGGTAGGCCTGCTGTTCGCCGGCACCGAGCTGGTCGAGGTCGTCAGCGCGCGCGAGGGTGCCCGCGCCCACAGGATCGAGGCGGACGGCGGCAGGCTGGTGGAGACGCCCGTGCTACCGCGGCTGCTCGACCCCGCGCCCGCGGCCGGACGGGACGCGCCGGTCGAGATCGCCGAGTTCCGCGAGGCGCGCCGGCGGCGCGAGGCCGGGAGCCGGCGGGCGCGGCCCGTGTAACGCCGTGGGCGCCGTGGCATAGGAACCCCGCATGAACGAGATCGCCCGGCGGCCCGACGAGGTGCGCGGCCTGAGCGACCTGGCCTTCGGCGAGCTGCGCGACGCGGTCGGCGGCATCGGCGCCATCCACCGGGCGATCGCCAAGCGCGCCTTCGACGGCGTCGGGCCCGCCGGCGCGCCGGTGCGGGCCGCGCACGACGCGATCTCGGCGGGCGCCTACGCGGCTCTCCGCGGCGCCGGGGCGCTGGCCGGCAGGGGCGCTGGCGAGCTGCTGGCCCTGCGACGGCGCGCCGGGGACCGCGAGCTCTCGACCACGCCGAGCGGCAGCGCGGTGCTCGCCGCGATCAACGGGCTGGTCGGGGACGAGCTGGAGCGGCGCGGCAGCGATCTCCAGGAGCCGATGTGCGTGCGCGTGGACGGGCGGCCGGTCGCGCTCGAGCCCTCCGCCGTGGCGCGCGTCTTCCCTGGCGCGCGGCCGGCGCTCGTGGTGTTCGTGCACGGGTTGATGGAGACGGAGCACGCCTGGAGCCTGGGGGCCGCGCGCCTGGGCGGGACCTACGCCTCGAGGCTCGCCGAGGACGTCGGCTGCACGCCGGTCCACGTCCGCTACAACACGGGCCGCCACATCTCGGAGAACGGGCGCTCGCTCAGCGACCTGCTCGAAGCGCTCGTGGACGCGTGGCCGGTGGAGGTGGAGCAGGTCGCGCTCGTCGGGCACTCGATGGGCGGCCTCGTCTCCCGCAGCGCCTGCCACTACGCGAGCGAGGGCGGCGCGCGCTGGGTGGAGCACGTGCGCCACGTGGTCTCGCTCGGGACGCCTCACATGGGAGCGCCGCTGGCGCAGGCCGTGCACTGGATGAGCGCCGGCCTCCACGCGTTGCCCGAGGTGCGCCCGTTCGGCGCCTTCCTCCGCCGCCGCAGCGCCGGCATCCGCGACCTCCGCCAGGGCTCGCTCGTGGACGAGGACTGGACGGATTGCGACCCCGACGCCCTTGCGGCGGTGGCCCTGGCCGAGGTGCCGCTGCTGGACGGGGCCACCCACTGCTTCGTGACGGCCACCATCACCCGCAGCGACCGTCACCCGCTCGGGCGCCTGCTCGGGGACGCGCTGGTGCTGCAGCCGAGCGGGTCGGGGCGGTCGCGCCGCCGGCGGATCGCCTTCGACGAGGAGTACGGCGTGCATGTGGGCGGCGCCCACCACCTGGCGCTGCTCAACCACCCGCACGTCTACGAGCGGATGCGCGAGTGGCTCGTGGCGGCTCAGCGGCTCTGAGCGAGCGTGTGGCCCAGGTGCGTGTCGTCCGACGACAGCACCGCGAAGATGAGCGCTGCGGCGAGCCTGCGCCCGCCGGAGGTGAGCGAGTCGTCCACGCGGGAGATCAGGTCCTGCACGTCCGCCGCGTCGCCGAAGTGGTACCAGGCCTCGGCGGTCTCGGCGAGCAGGCGCTCGCGCGACGACGCCTCGAGCGAGGCGAACGGGCTGGGCCGCTGCGGCGAGTCGTCCACGAGGCGGGTATTCGACGGCGCCGGGGCCGGACCTGCGCGCCTACGCGGTGACAGGCCCGGCCGGCACGGCCGCCTCGTCGGCCAGCAGCACCCGGTCGCGGCCGGAGCGCTTCGCCTCGAACAGGGCCATGTCGGCCTCGCCGAACACGCGCCCGTAGTCGAACAGCTGTCCGCGCGGCGACGCGCTGACACCGAAGCTCATCGTGAGCCGCTGCTGGCCGCTGAACTCGACCGACGCGATGATCTCGCGGAGCCGCTCGGCCAGCCGCTGGGCCTGGCGCGAGTCGGCGCCCGGCAGCACCACCAGGAACTCCTCGCCGCCGAGCCGGTACGCGAGGTCGAACGCGCGCAGCTCCTTGCGCATCTCGTAGGCGACCTCCTTGAGCACCGCGTCGCCGGTCGCGTGTCCGCACGAGTCGTTCACCTGCTTGAAGTGGTCGAGGTCGCCCACGACCAGCCCGATCGGCTCGCCGCTCACGCGCGACTGCTGCTCGAGCTCCGACACGCGGGTGGCGAGCGCCTTGCGGTTGAGCATCCCGGTCAGCGGGTCGATCACGGTCTCGCTCCGGTGGTGGAGGTCCGAGTGCATGAGCGCGGTGGAGAGGATCGCCGTGGAGGTGATCAGCGTCAGCGGGGCCACGAGCAGCACCGGGTTGTCCACGATCGCCTGGCTGTCGCTGCCGAAGGCGACCGCGAACGCGAGCGCCAGCGCGACCCCCACGCCGAGCGCGACACCGCGGGCCGAGAAGCGCGCGCTCAGGGTGACGACGGGGATCGCCAGCCAGGCGAGCATCGGCGTCTCGACGTCGTGGGTGAGGTACACGGAGCCGGCGATCGCGACCTCGCTACCCACCCAGGCGGCGAACAGCAGGTACTCGGGCCGCTCGACGCGTTCCTTGAAGCGCTCCGCCACCTGGAAGCCGGCCGCCGCCACGGCCAGCGGGATCAGCGTCCACCAGCCCAGCCAGGGACCGCAGGCGGCGAGCGCCACGGCGATGACGCCGATTGAGATGCGACGCACGGGCCCGATGCGTCCGTCCATGTCGAGCAGCCGCTGGCGGTCCATGTCGTCGCGGCAGAGCCACGACTTCGCAGCCATAGGCACTAGATCGGCACCAGTCAGGGCGTCTTTAGGTTCTGAGCGCGGGCTAACCTCGACGTCATGAAGCTCGAGGGGATCCACCACATCACCGCCATCACCGGCGACGCGCCCGGAAACGTCGACTTCTACGCACGCGTGCTCGGGCTGCGGCTCGTGAAGAAGACGGTCAACCAGGACGACCCGACCGTCTACCACCTCTTCTATGCGGACGAGAAGGGCAGCGCCGGCTCGGACCTCACCTTCTTCGAGTACCCGGGCGCCCGGCCCGGGCGTGCGGGCGCCGGCATGGTGCACACGATCGTCTGGCGGGTCGCGAGCCCGGCCTCGATCGGCTTCTGGGCCGAGCGCCTCGCCGCGGAGGGCGTCGAGAGCCTCCGCGAGGACGCCCGGCTGCGCTTCGCCGACCCCGAGGGCCTGGCGCACGAGCTCGCCGTGGACGAGAGCGGCGACGACCCGCTGATCGCCGACCACCCGGAGGTGCCGGCCGAGCACGCGCTGCGCGGCTTCGACACGGTGCGGGCCTTCTCGGCGCGTCCCGAGGCGAGCCGCGCGCTGCTCGAGGACGTGCTCGGGTTCGAGCGTGACGGGGATGCCTACGAGGCGCGCGGCGAGCGGCGCGGCGGGCGCTACGTCTACGACGACCCGCCCGAGCAGGCCGGCGTCCAGAGCGCCGGCACGGTCCACCACGTGGCGTGGGCCTCCGGGATGGACGAGCACGAGGCCTGGCAGCAGCGGCTCCGCCAGGCGGGCGCCCAGGTCACGCCGGTCATCGACCGCTTCTACTTCCGCTCGATCTACTTCCGCGAGCCCTCGGGCGTGCTCTTCGAGATAGCGACGCTCGGCCCCGGGTTCGCGACCGACGAGGACGCGGAGCACCTGGGCGAGCGGCTGTCGCTCCCGCCGAACTTCGAGCGCTACCGCGACCAGGTCGAGCGGACGCTGACGCCGATTCAGAACCCCAGGTTGACGCGCACCAGCTGAAGCTGGATGCTGGCGCCGTGCGCCAGCTCACGAGTGTGGACGCGCAGTTCCTGGCGCTCGAGTCCGCACGCCAGAGCGGCCACGTCGGGGGCCTTGCGATCCTCGACCCGTCCACTCGGCCGGACGGGAAGCTCACGCTCGCCTCGATCCACGACCTGATCGCCGAGCGGCTGCCGCTGCTCCCGCCGCTCCGCTGGCGGCTCGTCGAGGTGCCGTTCGGGCTCGACTACCCGTACTGGGTGGACGACCCCGACTTCGACCTGGACTTTCACGTACGCGAGCTGGCGCTCTCGCCGCCCGGCAACGACGAGAAGCTCGCCGAGCAGGTGGCGCGCATCGTCGCGCGGCCGCTCGACCGCGCGCGGCCGCTCTGGGAGATCTACCTGATCCACGGGCTCGGAGCCGACCGCGTGGCGATGCTGACGAAGATCCACCACTCGCTGATCGACGGCCTATCGGGCGCGGAGATCATGGGCGTGCTGCTCGACCTCTCACCCGAGGGCCGCGACGCCCCCGAGCCGCTCGCGGGAAGCGTCGACGGGGAGCCGACCGAGGTGGAGATGCTCGCGCGCGGCCTGCTCGGCCTCCCGCGCTACCCGCTGCGCCTCCTTCGCGCGCTGCCGTCGGCGCTGCCGAACCTCGACGAGACCGCGTTCAACACGCTGCCCGGCACCGGCGTGGCCTCGCGCGTGGCCGACGCCGTCGGCCGCGCCCTCACCCGTGGCGACGGCGGGGTGCTCGAGCGCACGACGCTCAAGGCGCCGCGCACGACCTTCAACGGCCGCATCTCCCCGCACCGGCGCTTCGTCTTCGGCCGGCTCTCGCTCGAGGCGGTCAAGCGCGTCAAGAACCGCCACGAGTGCACCGTGAACGACGTGGTCGTGTCGATCTGCGCCGGGGCGGTGCGGCGCTGGCTCGAGGAGCACGGCGAGCTGCCGGACGAGCCGCTCGTGGCCCAGATCCCCGTGTCGGTGCGGACCTCGGAGCAGGCCGGCACCTACGGCAACCGGATCATGCTCATGAGCGCGCCGCTGTTCACGAACGTCGAGGACGGGGTCGAGCGCCTCCGCCAGACCCACGGGGCGCTGCTGTCCATGAAGGAGCGCCACCGGGCGCTGCCCGCCGAGCTCCTCCAGGACGTGAACCACTTCATCCCGCCCGCCGTCTTCTCGCGCGCCGCGCGCGTCACGTTCGCGCTCTCGAGCGGGGCGGCGCGCCCGACCTGGAACCTCGTCATCTCGAACGTCCCGGGGCCGCAGTTCCCGCTCTACCTCGCGGGCGCGCGGCTCGAGGCGAACTACCCGGTGTCGGTGATCACCGACGGCATGGGGCTCAACATCACCGTGATGAGCTACTGCGGGAAGCTCGACTTCGGGATCGTGGCCGACCGCGACCAGATGCCGGACCTCTGGCGGCTGATGGACTGGCTGGACGACGAGCTCCAGGATCTGCTGACAGTCGGGTGACCCCGGTTCGGGGTACGCTCCAGCGTCACTCAACCGGGGGGTTAACTGAGATGAAGATGATCGGCGTCGGCTTCGGCCGAACCGGCACCATGTCGCTGAAGGCGGCGCTCGAGGAGCTGGGCGCCGGGCCGTGCTTCCACATGATCGACCTGATCATGGGGGAGGACAAGCAGCGCGACCTCGAGTACTGGATCAAGATCGCAGACGGCGAGCCCGTGGACTGGGACGAGGTCTTCGAGCCGTGGGAGGCCACCGTCGACTGGCCGGCCGCCTCGAAGTGGCGCGAGCTGGTCGACGCGTTCCCGGACATCCCCGTGCTCCTCAACGTCCGTGACTTCGACGGCTTCTACAAGAGCTGCACGAACACGATCCTCGCCGTCAAGCAGGCGGCGCAGGCCGGCGAGCTGGAGCAGGACGCGAATCGCGAGCAGCCCGCCCCCGAGCTCTGGGGCGTCATCGAGAAGCTGATCTGGCAGGGCGACTTCCAGGGACGCTTCCAGGACAAGGAGTGGGTGCGCCAGATGTACTACGAGCGCATCGAGACGATCAAGCGCGAGGTGCCGGCCGACCGGCTCGTCTACTGGGAGCTCGGCGACGGCTGGGAGCCGCTCGCGGACGCGCTGGGCGTGGACGTGCCGGACGAGCCGTTCCCGCACCTGCACGACACGAACGAGTTCCGCAGCGAGTTCGGGCTGCCCGCGCTCGCCTAGCTCCGCGGCGGCGGCCAGCTGACCTCGGAGATCACGTGGTGGGCGCGTCCTCGTTGCCTGCCCCGGAGCGGTCCCCTCACACATTGAGTTAGGGTGCCCTAATGCGCCGTTCGCTGTGGGTCGCCGGCGCCGGCCTGGCGGTGCTCGTCCTGGCGGCGTTCGCCGACATGCTCCAGGGGTCGGGCGGGGTCGCAGCGAGCCAGGTCCTGACCGGGCTCTTCGACCCGAACGGCACGGTCGAGGACGGCGTCGTGCAGAGCGTGCGCGCCCCGCGCGCCGCGGCGGGGGTGGTCGCCGGTGGGTCGCTGGCCGCGTCGGCGGTGCTGCTCCAGGCACTCACGCGCAACCGGCTGGCCGAGCCGGGCACGCTCGGGCTGACCGCAGGAGGGGGGCTCGCGATCGCGCTCTGGGCGACCGTCGGGTCGGGCGGCGGCGGGCTCAGCGCCGTGCTCGTTGCAGGCGCCGGCGTGGCCATCGGCGGCTTCGTGGTCCTCGCGCTCGCGCTGGCGGCGCGGGCCGGTCCGCTCCGGCTCGTCCTGGCGGGCATGGCCGTGAGCCTCGCGCTGGCCGCCCTGACGTCGGCGATCCAGCTGCTGGACGAGACGCGCACGGCCGACCTCTTCTTCTGGGGCGCCGGATCGCTGGTGCAGCTCGGCTGGGACGACGTCGAGGCGGCGGCCGCGGTGGCCACCGTGGCGCTCGGCGCGGCGCTCGTCCTCGCGCGGCCGCTCGACGTGGCGGTGCTGGGCGCCCCGGCCGCGCGTGCGCTCGGACAGCGCACGCGCGCCGTCACCGTCGCCGCGGCCGCGGCGGCCGTCGTCCTCACCGCGGCGGCGGTCGGCGTGTCCGGGCCGATCGCGTTCGTGGGCCTCGCCGCCGTGGCGGTCGCGCGCGCGAGCGGGGCGAGCTCCCGGTGGGAGCTCCTGGCGGTGGCCGTTCCCTGGGGCGGCGCGCTCGTGCTGCTCGCGGACGTGATCGGGCGCCTGGCGCTCGGGGCGGACGCGGAGATGCCCGTGGGGGTGACGTGCGCGATCCTCGGCGCGCCGGTGCTGATCCTCGTCGCACGCCGGCTGCCCGCGGACGTCGCGCCGGTCGTTACCGAGGGCGCAGGGTTCTCGCGCCGGCGCGGGCTGGCCCTGGCCGTCCCGGCGCTCCTCACGTGCAGCGCGCTCGCCGGCCTCTGCCTCGGGGAGCTGACGGTCGGGCCGGCGGACCTGGCGCGCGCGGCCGCGGGCGCGGGCAGCCCGCTGGCCGACCTCGCCATCGACCTGCGCGCCCCGCGGCTCGGCGTGGCGATGCTCGCCGGCGGCTGCCTGGCGGCTGCGGGCACGATCTTCCAGGGTGTCGTGCGCAACCCGCTCGCGAGCCCCGAGGTGGTGGGGGTCACGGGCGGCGCGTCGGTCGGCGCGCTCGCCCTGCTCCTGCTCGCGTCCTCCGTCCCGGCCTGGGGGTTGTCGGTCGCGGCGGTCGCCGGCGGCGTCGCTGCGCTGGCGGCCGTGCTCGCGCTGGCGGGGCCGCGCAGCGCGTCGCCGGTCCGGCTCGCCCTGATGGGCCTCGGCGTGACCGCCCTCTGCTCGGGGCTCACGGCCGTGCTCGTCTTCCGGGCCGACCCGGCCGCCACCACGGCGGTCACCTTCCTCGCCGGGTCGACGTACGGCGTCGGCTGGCGGGAGCTCTGGCTGATCGCGGTCCCCGCGCTCCTGCTCCTGCCGCTCGCCCTGCTCGCGGGGCGCGCGCTGGACGTGCTCGGCCTGGGCGACGAGACGGCCGCCGCGCTCGGGCTGCCGCTCGGTGCCTCGCGCGCCGCGCTGCTGCTGCTCGGGGCCGCGCTCGCCGGGACGGCCGTGGCGGTCGCCGGCGCGACGGCCTTCGTCGGCCTCGTCGCGCCACACGCGGGCCGGCTGCTCGTGGGTAGCCGGCACCTGCTGCTCACGCCCGTGGCGATCGGGCTCGGGATGAGCCTGCTCGCGGCCGGCGACGTGATCGGCAGGCTCGCCTTCGCGCCTACCGAGATCCCGTCCGGCATCGTCGTCGCCGTGATCGGCGCGCCCTACTTCGCCTGGCTCCTGCTGCGAACGCGTGCGTCCGCCGCCTGAGGTCAGCGCGTGATCGCGCCCGCCACGCGCTGAGCGAGGACCTTCGCCGACAGCGGCCCGCCGTACGGCCAGGTGTTCCCGGCGAGCGTGCGGAAGCGCCCCCGCTTCACGAAGTCGAGCCGGTTGAAGAACGGCTGCGAGGTGACCTGGCCGAACTCCTCCCTGAACTCGCGCGCGAGCGGGAACAGCACCCAATCGGCCTTCTGGACCTTCACGAGGCCCTCCGGCGAGATGCGGGTGAAGCCGTACCGGCCGCGCTGGCCGTGCCACGGGTTGCGGAGCCCGAGGCGGCGGAGCACCGTCGCGGGCATGCCGTTGTCCGTCGCGAGCTGGACCATCGGGCGGCCGGGGGCGCCCCAGGGGTATGAGAAGACGACCCTGTCACCGGCCCGGCCCTTTCGCTTGATGCGCTTGCGCAGCTTGGCGTAGGTGCTCTCGAGCGAGCGGATCACGGTCTCGCCGCGCGCGCGCCGGCCCACCGCGGCGGCGGTCCGCCGGAGGCCCCTGATCATCGCGTCGTAGAGCGAGCCGTCCGTGCGCTTGCCCGCGTACTGGTCGAGCACGAGGGTCTTGGCGATCTGGCGCAGCTGGCGGACGAAGGGCGGCGCCCCCCCGCGGGTCGTGACGACGATCAGGTCCGGCTCGAGCGAGGCGATGCGCTCGATGTTCGGCGCGATGCGCGAGCCCACGTCGGTGGCCTTCGGCGGCACGATGGGAGTCCAGGTGCTCATGGTCTCCGCGTCCGCGATCCCCACCGGCTTGATCCCGAGCGCGAGCAGGTTCTCGGTGTTCTCCCACTCGATCGAGACGATGCGCTTGGGAGCGCCGGCGGCCGCGGCCGGCAGCAGGACCAGGCCGGCCAGGGCCGGCAGCAGGGCGAGACGGATGAGACGCATCAGGACTCCTTGTCAACCATTTCGAGGATCTCCCCGACGATCACGCCGGGCTCGTCGAACATCACGAGGTGCGCCGAGCCGGCCGCCTCGACGAAGCGGCCGCCCGCCAGGGCCTCCGCGGTCTCGCGGTGGGCTGCGGTCACGGCGGTGCGGACCTTCTTGTCGGCGCGCGTGGGCTTCGTCCCCGAGATGACGCTCACCTCGATGTCGCCCAGCGCGGGCGGGTGCGCGCGGAGCGCGCTCAGCTCGTCGGTGAAGGCCGCCAGCTCGGCCGCCATGACCCTGGCCGCGCGCGGTGTGAAGTCCTCCGCGCGGTGCTCGGCGGCCACGTCCGGCGGCTGGACCCGTCCGGGCCGGCTTCCCGCCAGCCGGTACAGGCCCACGCGCGCCGCCGGGGGCGTGAGGACACGCGCGCTCGCGAAGCGCCTGCGGCCGGCGGGCGAGAAGTAGAGGTCGCAGTTCTCGTCCGTCTGGTCGACGAGCACGAGCCCGCGGATGCGGCTCGGGTCCGCGGCGGCGGCGCGCCGGACGACGGGGCCGCCCCAGCTGTGCCCGACGAGCACGAACGGGCCTGGGCCGAGCGCCGTCAGCAGCGCGCCGAGGTCCGCGGCCAGCCGCTCGAGCGTGCGCGGCTCGGCGTCCGGGTCGCTGCGGCCCAGCCCGGCGCGGTCGTAGACCACGGCTCGCACGTGCTCGGCCACGCGCGGCTGGACGAGGCCCCAGGTCGACCGCGAGATCCCCATGCCCGACTCGAAGACGGCCACCGGCGCTCCGCGCCCGGCCTCCATGTAGTGGAGCCGGCGGCCGTCGGGCGTCTCCGCGAACGCGCTCTCGCCATAGGTGTGCCGGGCGGCGCTCACCGGCCCTCCACCACGACCGTCCTGCCGTCCGACAGGCGGTAGACCGAGCCGATCCGCTCGCCGCGCCCGACCACGCGGCGGCCCTCGAGGCGGGTGGCGCGCACCTTCTGCCCGCGCTTCACGATGACGGTGCTCGAGTCCTCGGTGCTGCGCACGACCGTCACGTCCTCGTCCGTGAGCAGGGACGACAGCTTCAGCGACGAGAGCGTCGCCAGCAGGAAGGCGACCGCGAGCACGATGCCGAGGTCGAACAGGTTCACCAGCCCGTCGAGCGGGTCGCCGCCGCGGTCGGGGTGGCCGCGGGCCCGCCGGCTGACCGGGATCAAGCGCGCGGCTCCGGGCCGGCCGTGAGCGCGTTGGCCACGAACTCGAGGTCCGAGAGGTCCTGGCCGTAGAGACGGTCGCGGACGAGCGACATCCCGAAGGCCACCGCGCCCACGAGCAGGCCGAGCACCGTCACGCTGAAAGCCACGCGCAGGTTCTCGGACAGCTCCTGCACGTCGCCCGCCGCGAGCCCGGCGAGCGCGGGGGAGAGCGGGATCAGGGTTCCCATGAGCCCGAGCGCTGGCCCCGCCCGCACGAGCAGGCGCGTGCGCTCGAGCCGCCGCAGCGAGCCGAAGTCGAAGTCGGCGAGCGCCTTGGCCATCCGCGCCTCGCCGCCGGGCAGCGCCCATTGCGCCACGAGGAAGTCGAGCGTGCTCGCCATCGGGGCGCTCCAGGCCACGTCGCCCACGATGGCCTGCGCCGAGGCCCGGTCGCCGCGCTCGCGGAGGACCGCGCTGGCGTGTGTCACGGCGGTCTCGAGCCGCCCGTAGTCGCGCCGCCGCCGGCGCACCAGCTCGACGCAGAACGCCCCGAGCTCGACGAGCACGACGGCGAGCGCCGCCATCGTCAGCACTAGCACGGGCACCCGCAGCGCCTCGGCCACGTGGAAGATGACGTCGTTCTCGAGCGCTGCGAGTGCGTTCATGCCGGGTGGGTTCGGCGCCGCGGCCGCAGCTCGAGCAAGGCTCCGGCGGCGAGCAGCCCGATCGCGGCGATGCCGGCCAGCGGCAGGGCCCCGGGGGCTTCCCCCCCGGCGGCCTTCACCGCGCCTGCCGTCCCCGTGGCGGCGCCGAGCGCGGGCGGTGCCGCGGTCGCCGCCTCGTCGAGCAGGCGGCCGCTCACGCGTCGCCCCGGCGCGGTCGGCTCCGGCGCGGCCCGGGGCCTCGCCTTCGGCCTGGTCGATCCGGGACCGGCCTTCGCACCCGTGGAGCCGGAGCCGCCGTCGAAGGCCCCCGAGGCCGTCCCCTCGTCCTTCCCGCCGCCGCCGCCGCCGCGGCCGTCGCCGGCCGCCTCGGCCGGCGGCTTGCCGACGGTGATGGTGACCGCCTCCGAGGTCCCGCCGGAGCGTCCGTCCCCGATGACGGAGACCGACGCGCGGTAGCGGCCGGGGCGCCTGTAGGCGTGGCGCACCTCCTGCCCGGTGGCGGTGGTCCCGTCCCCGAAGCGCCATCGGTAGGTGAGCTGCTCGCCGCCCTCGCCGCCCAGCGCGGACGCCCAGAAGCCCACGGGCTTGCGCGGGGCGACCCTCTCGCGGTCGCTGCCGGCCGTGACCTCGAGCAGCGCGCCCGTCTGCACCGCGACGGTGAGGGACGCGCCGGGCTCGCTCGTGAGCCGGTCACCCGAGTTCACGTCGGCGTCGTCGCGGACGGGACGCAGGTAGCCCGTCACGTCCCCCTCCACCCACACGAGCGCGGGGCCCTCGGGGAAGGGCGGCGGATCGGCGAGGTCGGCGCCCGGCAGGTAGCTCTCCCGATCCCCGGCGGAGACGGTCACGCCGGCGACCACGTCGGGGTTGCCGCCCGCGAGCGCCACGAGCCGCCCCAGTGAGATGCCTGCGTGTGTCTCGCGTGTGGCCTGACCGCCCTCGGCTCGCAGGGTGTACTCGGTCGCGGGCACGTCGGCGTCGGCGGCGAGCTCGTCCGCGGAGAGGAACACGGTCCGCTCGGGGAGCTCGACGGACACTCCGGGCTCGGCGCTCGCGGCGGCGGCGGGCGCGAGCAGGGCGGCGGTCGTGGCGAGGGCCGTGAGGCAGCGCAAAGCGCGGTTAGGGTAGCCTAATTAGGGTTGCCTAAGAGCCACCGAACGCCCCGGAGGATCCCGCGAATGCGTCCACGACTGACCCTGGCCCTCGGGGCCGCTCTCGCCCTCGTCGCCGCCTTCTCCGCCGCGCCCGCCGGCGCCGGCCCGGCGAAGCGCGTGGTCGCGATCGAGTGGAACTACGCCGAGGACCTGCTGGCCGTGGGCGTCAGGCCGGTGGGGATCGCCGACATCAAGGGGATGGAGGACTGGACGCCGGTGCAGGTCCCGGCCGGCGTGAAGGACGTGGGTACGCGCACGGAGCCGAGCCTGGAGCGCATCGCCGCCCTCGAGCCCGACCTGATCATCGCGCCGAAGGGCCGGATCGTCCGCAGCCTGGACCAGCTGCGCGAGATCGCCCGCGTGAAGATCATGAATCCATTCCCGCAGAAGCAGGGGCGCGACACGCAGTACCGCGTGATGCTCGACGAGCTGCGCCAGGTTGCGAAGGCCGTCGGAAGGCGGGCCCGGGCCGACGCGGTGATCCGCAGCCTCGACCGCTCCTACGCCCCGCTCCGCAAGCGGCTGAAGAAGGCGGGCCTCGCGCGCGCCAAGGTGACGGTGGGGATGGCGGGCGGCACCCTCGCGGCGCCGGGGCTGCGCCTGTTCACGGACAACTCCGTCACGGCCGCCGTGCTCCGGCGCCTCGGCCTCCGCAACGCGTGGACCGCGAAGCCGCGCCACTACGGGTACACGGAGGGCGGCATCGAGCAGCTCCGGAAGGTCGAGCGCAACTGGTTCGTGTTCGCCTACCCGAGGCAGTTCAGCGACATCATCCGCGGCATCCAGGAGCAGGACGCCTGGACCGAGCTCGCGCTGGCGCGCAACGGCCGGGCCCGCACCGTGCCGGGAAACACGTGGCCGTTCGGCGGGCCGCTCGCCACGCGCGTCCTCGCCCAGCGGATCACCGGCGCGCTCGTCAGGTGAGCGGGCGGGCGGCGGCGGTGGCCGCCGCCGGCGTCGCCGCGGCGCTGCTCGCCGCGCTTGCCGATGTGCTTCAGGGGCAGGGCGGGATGACGGTGTCCGAGGCGCTGTCGGCGCTCACGGGCGGCGGCCGCGCGCTCGACCGCGCGATCGTCGAGGACATCCGCCTGCCGCGGGCCGCCGCGGGCGCGCTCGCGGGCGGCTCGCTCGCGGCGGCGGCGGTGCTGCTGCAGGCGGTCACGCGCAACCGGCTGGCGGACGCGGGCATCCTCGGCCTGACCGCGGGCGGTGCGCTCGCCGTGACCGCGATCTCGGCGTACGCATCCACCGCCACGGCCGGCACGACGATCGCCGCCGCCTTCGGCGGAGTGCTTGCGGGCGCGCTGCTCGTGGGTGCCCTGGCCGCGGTGGGCCGGGCCGGGCCGGTGAGGCTGCTGCTCGCCGGCATGGCCGTGAGCCTCGCGCTGTCGGCGGTGACCGCCGCGATCCGGCTGGTGCGCGAGACCGAGACCGGCGGGCTGTTCCTCTGGGGCGCCGGCTCGCTGATGCAGCTCGGGTGGGGGACGGTCACCGCCGCCGCGCCCGCGGCGGCTGCCGGGCTGCTTGCGGCGCTGCTGCTGGCGCGCCCGCTCGACGTGGCCGTGCTCGGGGAGGCCGCCGCGCGCTCGCTCGGCCAGCACGCCGGGCGCGTGCAGGCCGCCGCCGGCCTCGCCGCGGCGGTGCTCGCGGCGGCCGCGGTCGCGGTCGCGGGACCGATCAGCTTCGCCGGCCTCCTGGCGGCGTTCGCAGCGCGCGCGGCGCGCCCGCGCAACCATCTGGAGCTGCTGGCCGTGGCCGTGCCGTGGGGCGCCGCGATCGTGCTCGCCGCCGACGTGGCGGCGCGCCTCCTGCTCGGCACGGAGAGCGAGACCCCGGCCGGGATCGTCTGCGCGCTGATCGGCGCGCCCGTCCTCGTCGCGCTGGCGCGGCGCCTGCCCGCTGAGACCGGAGCCGTGGCAGAGCCCGCGCGCGCGGCGGCGCGGCGACGGCCGCGTCTCGCCCTCGCGCTGCTGCTGCTCCTGCCGGCCGCGGCCGCGGCGTCGCTGTGCCTGGGCGAGCTCGAGGTGAGCGTCTCCGAGATGGCGCGCGCGGTGGCGGGTCAGGGCGGCCCGCTGGCCGAGATCGCGTTCGACCTCCGTGGACCTCGGCTCGCCGTGGCGCTGCTCGCCGGCGCGTGCCTGGCGGCCGCCGGCGTCCTGATGCAGGGGGTGGTGCGCAACCCGCTCGCCAGCCCGGACCTCCTCGGTGTGACCGGCGGCGGCTCGCTCGGGGCGTTCGCCGTTCTCCTGGCCTTCCCGGAAGCTCCGTCCGGCCTGCTCCCGTTCGCCGCCTTCGCCGGCGGCGTCGGCGCGCTCGCGGTGGTGCTGCTCCTGGCCGGCCCGCGCAGCGCCTCACCGTCGCGGCTGGCGCTCACCGGGCTCGCCGTCACGGCGGCGTGCACCGCGGTCACGGCCCTGATGCTGCTGGATGCCCAGCCCGAGGCGGGCGTGGCGGTCGCGTGGCTGGCCGGCTCGACCTACGCGAGCGGCTGGGACGAGCTCACGCTGCTTGCGGTTCCGGCCGCGGTCCTGCTGCCGCTCGCGCTCCTGGCGGTGCGCCGCCTCGACGTGCTCGCGCTGGGCGACGATGCGGCGGCGGCACTCGGGCTGCGCCTCCGGGGCGTTCGCATCGGGCTGCTCGCGCTGGGCGCATCGCTGGCCGCAGCGGCGGTGGCGGTCACGGGCGCGATCGCGTTCGTCGGCCTGATGGCACCGCACGCGGCCCGGCTCGTGGCCGGGGGCGGGCACCGCCGCCTGCTGCCGCTGGCGATCGTGCTGGGCATGACGCTGCTCGCCGGCGCCGACGTCCTCGGGCGCCTCGCGTTCGCGCCCACGGAGCTGCCGTCCGGGCTCGTGGTCGCCGTGGTGGGCGCGCCCTATCTCGGGTGGCTGCTGCTGCGCGGAAGGGCGGTGGCGGCCTGATCGCCGCGGCCCAGCGGCACGCACATCGGGGTACCCCGGACGGGGTCGGGGACGACCCGCGCGTGCACTCCGAAGACCGTCTCGATCAACTCCTCGTCCACGATCTCGGCGGGTCGCCCGACGGCGTGGACGCGGCCGTCGAGGAGCGCGACCACGTGGGAGGCGTAGCGGCAGGCCTGATTCAGGTCGTGGAGCACCATCACGACGGTTCTGCCCTCGCCGCGGTTGAGGTCCTCGAGCAGGTCGAGCACCTCGATCTGGTGCGCCAGGTCGAGGTAGGTGGTCGGCTCGTCCAGCAGCAGCAGCGGCGTCTCCTGCGCGAGCACCATCGCGATCCAGGCGCGCTGGCGCTGCCCGCCGGAGAGCTCGTCCAGCAGGCGGTCGCGCAGGTCCTCGACTCCGGTCGCGGCGAGCGCCCGCTCGACCTCGTCCCGGTCCTCCCGGGACATCGGGCGAAGGAGGCGCTGGTGCGGATAGCGCCCGCGGGCGACGAGCTCCTCGACGGTGATCGCGTCGGGCACCACCGGGGCCTGGGGGAGGAGCCCGATGCGCCGCGCCACTTCCCGTGTCCTGAGCGTCGCGATATCGGCTCCGTCCAGCAGGACGGAGCCGGAGCGGGGCCGCAGCAGCCGCGCGAGCCCGCGCAGGAGCGTCGACTTGCCGCTCGCGTTGGCGCCGACGATCGCGGTGACGGCCCCCTCGAGAACCTCCAGGTCCACGTCGCTGACGGCCACGCGGCTGTCGTATGCGAGGGTGAGGGCGTCGGCTCGCAGGGCCATGGTTAGGGTACCCTAATGCGCCGCGCAAGCACGTTCGCCGCCGCCCTCGCGATCGCCCTCGCCGGCTGCTCCTCGGAGGAAGCCTCCGACGGCGGCTCCGACACGCCCGTCATCGACGGATCGGCACGGCTCGCGGCGGCGAAGACACCCGCGCAGCGCAGCGCCGTCCGAGCGCAGCTCCCGGCCGAGCGGAAGGTGGCCGGCCCGCCGCCGGAGGAGGTCGTGGAGGGGTTCGAGCGCGAAACCGGCGAGCGGCTCGTCGTCGAGAGCGCGTCCGCGCGCCACGCGGTGCTGAGCCTCCCGACGGCCGACGCCCGGGGCAACCCGCTTCCGGACGACGCGCTCGAGCGCTTCGGCAGCTTCTCCCTCTACGTCGCGAAGGGCGGGCACAGGCTGGTCGACGTGGGCGGCCTCGATGACATCGTCCCTGCGGCCATGCCCGACGCGCGCGGAATCGTCTGGCGTGCAGAGACCGACCCCCTCGGCGACCGTCTCCACACCGCCCACGCGTTCTACGCCGGCGGGACCGTCATGGTCGCCTGGCTCGGCGGGCCGCGGCGCGGGACCGGCGCCTCGTTCCGGCGCCTCGACGGGGTCCTGAAGCGGGTCGCGCGCTAGCCGCGGAACGTCTCGCTCACGGCGCGGAGGCGGCGCTCCTCCACGTCACGCTGCTGGCGCTCGGCGCGCTCGCGCAGCCGCTTCAACTCTGCGGCCTTCAGGCGCGGCTCCTCGTCCACGAGCTCGAGGAGGGCCTTCCACAGCGCGAGCTTGCCGGTGATCCCGAGAGCGAGGCCCTCCAGCTCGACCACCCTGCTGAGCGGGGAGTAGCCGCGCAGCTGCCCGTTCGGCTTGAGCCTGCCGACCTTCTCGGCGGTCCAGGCCGCGACCTTCTTCGGGATGTCCTCGCCGAACTCGAGGCGCCTCATGATGTCCTGGAGGCTCTCGCGGTCCTCCTGGATCTCGCCGGCGAGCGTCGACAGGAAGGTCCCGTACTCGGTGCCCTCGTTCGAGCCGGCCGCGCGCCGCGCGAGCTCCGCGCCCGCCGTCGAGCCGGCCAGATGGTCGTTCAGATAGATGCTGAGCAGCTTGCGGTTCATGACTTCTCCGTCACCTGGAGAGTTCGATCGGGTCCCACCTCGAGCCGGCGCCTTCCGGCCAGGAGCTCGCGCAGCTCGTCCCCGACCAGTTCCCGGCGCCACCCCTCCGTAACCCGCAGCCCGGCGCCGTCCTCGCCGCGCCGGGCGGCGGTGACCAGGGCGGCGAGCTCGGACTGGGTGGCGATCAGCTCGACGGCCACGCCGCTGTCGATGGACCGCTGGCGCACGAGCGCCTGGGCGAGCGAGACGAGCGGCGCATCGCCCGAGTCCCGCGCCGGGGGAGTCTCGGGGGTCGGCGGCGCCTCGCGCTCGGCGCCGCGCGCGATCGCCGCCAGCAGCTGGTCGCCGCGGCGGTGCATCGTCTGCGGCGGGAGGCCCCGGATCTGCTCGAGCCCGTTGCGGTCGGTCGGCGACCTCCGGGCCAGCTCCATCAGCGCCTGGTCGGGGAGGACGAAACCGGCCGGCCGGTCCATGGACTCCGCGATGCCCTCCCGCCACTCCACGAGCTCGCGCGCCACGGCGCGGCCCTTCTCCGACAGCCGGGCCAGCCGCGGCAGCCGCTCGTACATCCGCTCGGGTGGGCGCTCGTCGCTGACGTCCTCGAGCGCGCGGCACTCCTCGCGCGCCCACTCAAGGCGGCCCTGGTCGTCGAGCCGCTTCTCGAGCCGCTCGCCCAGCTCGAGCAGGCAGCGCGCGTCGTCGGCGGCGTACTCGAGCTGCTGCTCGGTCAGCGGCCGGCGGTCCCAGCGCGTGAAGCCCTCCGAGCCCTTCAGCCGCGTCCCCATGACCTTGCGCACGAGCGACTCGTAGCCCTCCTGGTTCCCGAGCCCGACGAAGCCCGCCGCGACCTGGGTGTCGAAGATGTTGTTGATCTCGGTCCGCCAGGCGCGCCGGAGGATCGCCACGTCCTGGCGCCCGGCGTGGACGACGATCTCCACCTCGGGGTCCGCCAGCACCTCGGCCAGCGGCTGGGTGGACGCCGGGTCGAACCCCTCGGCGAGCGGGTCGATGACCTCCGTGCGGACGCCGTCTGGGCCGGCCGGGTCCGGCACGGCGACCTGGACCAGGCAGAGAAGGGCGCGGTAGCGCCGCTCGGACACGAACTCGGTGTCGATCGCGAGCCGGCGCTCGGACGACGCCCGGGCCGCTAGGTCGGCGATCACGGAGGCGAATCTACCTCCCCGGCGCCGCGCGGGAGCACGCGGCTCGGCCGCGTGCGCGCCGAAGCCATACTCGGAGGAAATGCTGCACGTCCTCACCCTGATGCTCTCGGCGCTCGCGGCGGCGCCCCAGGCGGCGCCGGCGGCGAACACCGAGGTGATCGGCAGCTCCGTCCGCGGAACGCCGATCAGGGCGTTCCGAGTCGGCCCGGCCCGGGCGCGCGTGAAGCTCCTCGTGGTCGGCTCCGTGCACGGCGACGAGCCGGCGGGGCGGGCGATCGTGGCGCGGCTGCGGCGCTCGGCGCCGCCGCGCGGCACGGCGCTCTGGCTCATCCCGGACCTGAACCCGGACGGGCACGCCGCCGGGTCCCGCCAGAACGCCAACGGCGTCGACCTCAACCGGAACTTCCCCTACCGCTGGCAGGCCGACGGAGGCCCGTTCGACACGTATCACTCCGGCTCCGGACCGGCCTCCGAGCCGGAGACGCAGGCGCTCGCCCGCTTCGTCGAGCGCGTGCGGCCGCGGGTCACGCTCTGGTACCACCAGGCGCTCCGGATCGTCGTGCGCTCCACCGGCGACGCGCAGCTCGAGCGGCTCTACTCGCGCCGCTCGGGGCTCCCCCGCGAGGGGCTCCCGCGCTACCACGGCACGGCGGTCGGCTGGCAGAACCGGCGCTTCCCGGGCGACACGGCGTTCGTCGTCGAGCTGCACGGCGGCCAGCCTCCACGCGCGTACGTCGCCAGGCACGCGCGCGCCGCCCTCGCGCTGGCGCGCGCGGTCGCGCCGCAGCCGGTCACCTCGAAGCCGATCCCGTTCGGCGCTCGGCGCAAGGCGGAGATGCGGGCTTACGCGCGACGCCACTACGGCATCGACGACCACCGCCTGCGGCGCCCGCGCGTGATCGTCGAGCACCACACCGCCACGAGCACATTCGCCCCCGTCTTCAACACCTTCGCCTCCGACGCGCCCGACGTGGAGCTCGGCGAGCTGCCCGGCGTGTGCGCCCACTTCGTGATCGACCGCGACGGCAGCGTCTACCGGCTCGTCCCCACCAGCATCATGTGCCGCCACACCGTCGGGCTCAACTGGACGGCGATCGGGATCGAGCACGTGGGCACGAGCGACGGACAGGTGCTCGGCAACCCGCGCCAGATGCGCGCCTCCCTGCGGCTGACCCGCTCGCTCCAGGGGCGCCACGGCATCAGGACCCGCAACGTCATCGGCCACGCCGAGAGCCTGTCGAGCCGGTTCCACCGCGAGCGCGTGGCCCGGCTCCGCACCCAGACCCACGGCGACATGGGACCCGCGTCGATGGACCGCTACCGGCGGCTGCTCGGGCGGCTTCCCGCCCCCGGCAGCATGCGCTGACGCGCCCAGCGCGCCCAGAAGACGGCGATGTCCGCCAGGGCGCTCCAGGCATGGCCGGGCGGCCCGGTGTAGACCCAGGCCGCCAGGCGCTCGACGGGTCCGCGCCGAAGTCGGAGCACGGCGCCACGCTATCTTGAGCGCGCATATGGCCGCCGCCCTGAAGACGAACGCGACGGAGCTCGGCGACTCGCGCATCCGCCTCGAGGTGGAGGTGCCGAGCGAGGCGCTCGAGCGGGAGCTCCGCACCGCCGCCGAGGAGATCGGGCGCTCGCTCAAGGTCCCCGGCTTCCGGAGCGGCAAGGTGCCGCCTCAGGTCGTGCTCCAGCAGGTCGGCCGCGAGGCCGTCCTCGACGAGGCCGTCCGGCGCGGGCTCCCGGGCTGGTACGAGGAGGCGGTCTCCGAGGCGGGCGTCACGACCGTCGGCGACCCGAGCATCGACCTGGGCGACCTGCCCGAGAAGGGTTCGGCGCTCGCCTTCACCGTTGAGGTCGGGATCGTCCCGCCCGCCAAGCTCGGCGACATGAGCGAGATCGAGGTCGGCCGCCGCGAGCCGGCGATCGACGCGGACGAGGTCCAGACCGAGCTCGACCGCCTGCGCGAGTCGCTCGCGTCGCTCGAGACCGTCGAGCGCGCCGCCGCCACCGGCGACTTCGTGGTCATGGACTTCGTCGGGTCCGTCGACGGCGAGCAGTTCGAGGGCGGCGAGGGCCGCGGCTTCGTTGTGGAGCTCGGCTCCGGGCGGCTCGTGCCCGGCTTCGAGGAGCAGCTGGCGGGCGCAGCGGCGGGCGACGAGCGCACCGTGTCGCTCACCTTCCCCGACGACTACCCGGCCGAGCCGCTCGCCGGCAAGGACGCGGAGTTCGCGGTCAGCGTGAAGGAGGTCAAGGAGAAGCGCCTCCCCGAGCTGGACGACGACCTCGCCGTCGAGGCCGGCGGCTACGACTCGCTCGAGGAGCTGCGCGCAGAGATCGAGGAGCGCCTCAAGGAGGCCGACGAGCGCGCGATCGAGGTCGAGTTCCGGCAGGCCGCGGTCGACGCGGTGGTGGAGCGCTCCGAGGTCTCGATACCGCACGAGCTCGTGCATGCGAAGGCCCACGAGATGTGGCACCGGACCGCGCACCGCCTACAGGCGCAGGGCGTGGACCCGCGCCGCTACCTCGAGCTCTCCGGCAAGACCGAGGAGGAGCTCGTGGTCGAGTCCGAGGAGGACGCCGAGACCGCACTGCGGCGCGAGGCCGTGCTGGCCGCCGTCGTCGAGGCCGAGGGCATCGAGGTCGGAGACGACGAGGTGGAGGAGGCCCTCCGCGAGGCGGCCGGGCCGGAGGCGAACGAGAAGCAGGTCAAGCGCGCGCTGAAGCGCGCCCGCTCGCGAGGCGCCGACGACGCACTGCGCGAGGACATCGCGCTGCGCAAGGCCGTGGACCTGATCGTGGAGCGGGCGAAGCCGATCCCGATCGACACCGCGGAGGCCCGTGAAAAGCTCTGGACGCCCGAGAAGGACGCCGAGCAGAAGTCGTCCGAGATCTGGACTCCAGGCTCGTAGAGCCCGTCGGAACCGTCGCTAGACTGCTCGGCCCATGAGCCCACTCGTTCCAATGGTCGTCGAGCAGACCTCCCGCGGAGAGCGTGCCTTTGACATCTACTCGCGGCTGCTGAACGAGCGGATCGTCTTCCTGGGCACCCCCGTCACCGACGACATCGCCAACCTGATCGTCGCCCAGCTCCTCCACCTCGAGTCGGAGGACCCGGACAAGGACGTGTCCCTGTACATCAACTCGCCGGGCGGCTCCGTCTACGCCGGCCTCGCGATCTACGACACGATGCAGTTCATCAAGCCGGACGTGCAGACGATCTGCGTCGGCATCGCCATGTCGATGGGTGCGCTCCTCCTGTCCGGCGGCGCGGAGGGCAAGCGCATGGCGCTGCCCAACGCCAAGATCCTGATCCACCAGGTCTCGTCCGCGTTCCAGGGCCAGGCCACGGACATCGAGATCCACGCGAAGGAGATCATCGACGTGCGCCAGCGCCTCGACGAGATCCTCGCGAAGCACACCGGTCAGGACCTCGAGAAGGTCTCGAAGGACACCGAGCGCGACTACTTCATGAGCGCGCAAGAGGCGGCCGACTACCACCTCATCGACAGGGTGATCTCGCAGCACTAGCCGCATGTCTCAGGCCGATGTCGACGTCGTCCTGAAGCAGTACCGCGACACCAACGCCCGCGACTTCGCCGCGGTCATGGACGCGTATGCGGACGACGTGGAGCTCGTCGCCCACGGCGAGCGGTTCGGCCTGCTCGGCGGGAGGGTTACCGGCAAGCACGCCGTGGGGGAGTGGTTCGGGGACTGGTTCCGCCAGTTCGACCGCGGCTATCGCTTCGAGGTCGAGGAGGCCCGCGACGTAGGCGGCCGCGTCCTCCTGGTCGCCACCCATCACGGCCGCGGGCGCGACAGCGGCGTGCCCGTCGGGGAGCGCTGGGCCTACGCCTACACGCTCCGCGACGAGAAGGTCGTCGCGGTCGAGATCTGGGCCGATCGCGAGGCCCGCGCGACCGCGCTGAAGGCACTCGGCTCTCAGGACCAGGTCGATCGCGCTTGAAGGGACGCCCGGCCCAGCCGAGTATCTAGCTGGGGACCCGGGGTACCGCCCACTGGTACCTTTGCGACGGGGAGACACTGCGTGGCCCGACCCACTGACTCCAACGAACAGCTCCTCTGCAGCTTCTGCGGGAAGTCGCAGCGGCAGGTGAAGAAGCTGATCGCCGGCCCCGGCGTCTACATCTGCGACGAGTGCATCGACCTCTGCAACGAGATCATCGATGAGGAGCTCACCGC
>JAFGJG010000111.1 GCA_016929195.1 Thermoleophilaceae bacterium | reverse complement strand
GCCCCCGGCTGGTCTCAGATGCGGCCGGCCAGGTGCCGCGGGGGTCCGGGGGCGCGAGCCCCCGGCTGGTCTCAGATGCGGCCGGCCGGGTGCCGCGGGGGTCCGGGGGCGCGAGCCCCCGGCTGGTCTCAGATGCGGCCGGCCAGCCGCCGCGGATGGCCTAACGCTTGAGGCTGAGCTCCTGGATCCTGGCCTTGCCGCCCTCGGGCAGCGTCGAGATCCAGACCAGGTAGTAGCGGTAGCGGCGCTGGGCGGTGTCGAGGTCGAAGCGCTCGTTCTCGCCGACCTCCTTCGTGCTGCTCAGCTTCGTCCAGCCGTCGAGCGTGCCGGGCACGCCGTTGGGGGCGCCGTAGACCGCCGCCTCGAAGCCGGGCGTGGAGGTGACCAGGTCGAGCCGGCGCGCCGGGATCGGGTCGCCGGCGTCGAGGTAGAGGCCGACTCCGTCCTTGCCGCCCGGCCAGACGCTGTTCTGGTAGGTCTCGGTCTCCCAGTTGGTCGGCCGCTGGCCGTCGATCGCGTTCTGCGTGGCGCTCGGGTACTCCTGGCCATCGCCCTGCGGGTCATAGTCGTTCGCGGCGCTCGAGCGCAGCTCCACCTCGGTCAGGCCGCGCGCCTCGGGCGTGACGGTGCCGCCCGCGCCCTTCTCCGTGCGCGTAGCGAGGTAGCCGATCCCGCCGGCCACCAGCGAGAGCGCGACGATCCCGATGGCGAGCGTGCGAGTGGGGTGGCGCATGCGCTCGGGCGCGAAGTCGGCGGTGTCGCCGGGGAGGGAGCGGAGGATCGTGGTGGCCTCGGCGCCGGCCTCGCCGGTGCGGGCCGCCTCGATGCCGAGGACCTCCTCGAGGTCGTGCAGCATCGCCTCGACGGTGGCGTAGCGGTTCGCCGTCTCCTTCGCGGTCGCGCGCTCGACCACCGCGGCGAGCGCCGCCGAGATCTCCGGCCGAAGCCGCTGCACGTCGGGGAGCGGCTCGCGCACGTGCTTCATCGCGACGGCCACCTGCGTGTCGGCCCGGAAGGGCGCCTCGCCGACGAGCATCTCGTAGAGGACGATTCCGAGCGAGTAGATGTCGGACTGCTCGGTCACGTCGTGGCCGAGCGCCTGCTCAGGCGACACGTAGTCGGTGGTGCCGAGCACCCGCCCGGTGGCGGTCAGGCCCTGGACCTCGAGCGAGCGCGAGATCCCGAAGTCGGTGAGCTTGGCGCGGCCGTCGCGGTCGATGAGGATGTTCTGCGGCTTGATGTCTCTGTGGACGAGCTTGTGCTCGTGGGCGCAGGAGAGCGCGCGGCCGATCTCGATCGCGTAGGCCACCGCCTCGGACACGGGCAGGCGGCCCTCGCGCCGGATCCGGTCCTTGAGCGTCTCGCCCTCGACGAACTCGAGCACGATGTAGGGGGTCCCGTCGTCCTCCCCGGCGTCGATGACCGTCACCACATGCGGGTGGTTCAGCCGGGCCACGGCGCGCGCCTCGCGGCGGAAGCGCTCGAGCTGGTCCGGGTCGGTCGAGATGTCCCGGTGCATCAGCTTGATGGCCACCCAGCGCTCGAGCGTGGGGTCGAAGGCGCGGTAGACGCTCGACATGCCGCCCGACCCGACCTTCTCGTCGAGGCGGTACCGATCGCCTATGTGGGTTTGGGTCACCGTCACTATTTTCCGCACTCCGATGCCCGAGCGCGTCCGGTACTACACCGATCCGGCCTGCCCTGCATCCTGGGCCGCGGAGCCACGGCGCCGCGCCCTGGTAGTGGAGTTCGGCAACGACGTGCCATTCACCTACGTGATGGGCGGACTCGCCAGAGATTATGAGGGCGGCCACGGCGCCCGTGTGCAGAGGTGGCTCGACCTGGCGGCGGCGTCCCGGATGCCGTTCGACCCGCGGCTCTGGACGGAGAGCCCGATCAGGACCACGTATCCGGCCTGCATGGCGGTAAAGGCCGCGGCGGAGCAGGGCACGGAGGCCGCCGAGCGCTACCTGAGGGCGGCCCGCGAGGGCCTGATGTGCGGGCGGCGGAGGCTGGATGCCGCGGAGCCGCTCGCGGACGTGGCCCGCGACGCGGACCTCGATCTGGCGCGTTTCCGCCTGGACCTCGACTCGAACGCGATCGTCGAGGCCTTCGGCGCCGACCTCGAGGAGACGCGCTCGCAGGGGGTGGAGCTGCCCGCCCTGCGCTTCGGGGACGCGCTGGTCCCGGCCGCCGCCCCCTACGAGGAGTGGCGCGCGGCGGCGCTCGCCGCCGGCGCCGAGCCCACCGGCGAGCCGCCCCCGGACCCGCTCACGGCCCTGCGCCGCTTCGGCCGGCTGGCGACGGTCGAGGTCGAGGCCGCGTGCGGCCTGTCGAACCAGGCCGCCGAGACGGAGCTGTGGCGCCTGGCGGGGGACGGGCGCGTCAGGCCCGAGCGCGCCCTGACCGGCACGCTATGGGGCCCGGCGTAGCCCTCCGTCCTTCGTCCCCACGAGGCCCTGGGCGGGAAGCTCCACGACCCCGGCCTCGTCGGTGACGCGGCCCACAACCGCCGCGCCCGGGTGCTGCTCCTTCAGGAGCGCCACCGCCGCGCCGGCGTCGTCCGCGGGCACCACGCAGCAGAACCCGCAGCCCATGTTGAAGACCTCGTACAGCTCGGAGGGCGCCACCCCGCCCCGTTCGGCGATCAGGCGGAACACGGGAGGCGGCTCGGGCAGGGCGTCGAGGCGGTAGCCCACCCCTGCCTCCAGGCGCAGCAGGTTGAGGAAGCCCTCCCCGGTGATGTGCGCCAGCCCGCGCACGTCCACCTCCGAGCGGAGCAGCTCGAGCACGGCGCGAACGTAGATCACGGTCGGCTCGAGCAGCGTCTCTCCGACGGTGCGGCCGCCGAGCTCCTCCGGGCGCTCGTGCAGGTCGCTCAGCACCGCCCGGGCGAGCGTCAGGCCGTTCGAGTGGACGCCGCTCGACGGCAGGCCCACGATCGCGTCGCCCGGGGCGGCGGCGGCACCGGTCACGATCGCGTCGAGGTCCACGAGGCCCACGCAGAAGCCAGCGAGGTCGAAGCCGCGGGGCGACGGATGGCCGCGGATCAGCTCGGGCAGGACGGCCAGCTCGCCGCCCGGGATCTCGACCCCGGCCAGCTCGGCGCCGTGGCGGAGGCCCTCCCCGATCTGCCCGAGCGCCTCGGGGTCGGCTTCCTCGACCGCCACGTAGTCGAGCAGGGCGATGGGCTCGGCGCCGACGCAGACCACGTCGTTCGCGTTCATGGCGACCAGGTCGATGCCGACGGTGTCGTAGCGGCGGAGCTCCTCGGCGACGATCACCTTCGTGCCGACGCCGTCGCACGAGAGCGCGAGCCCGCGGCTCTCGTCGAGTGCCAGGACGTTCGCGTAGTGGCCCGAGCCGAGGGCGGCGCGCGACTCCCGCCCCAGGCTGATCCGCCCGAGCGCCGCCACGAGCGCCCCCACCGCGTCGGCGGAGCGCGACTGGTCCACCCCCGAGCGTGCGTAGACCCCTTCAGGCATCGGGGCCATTCAAGCGGAAAGCATCGCTGCGCAACGGCCGGGGCGGGGTCAGCGCCGCCGGCGCAGCGCAAGCGCGACCGCATCGTCCGTGAGGCCGCCGGCCCAGTCGGCGATCTCGCCATGCACCACGCGGACGAGCTCCTCCGGGCCGTGCTTGACCGCGCGGGCCCCGACCAGCTCGGACAGGCGGTCATGGCCGTAGATCTCGCCCGAGCGGCGGGCCTCGATCAGCCCGTCCGTGTAGGCGAAGAGCAGCTCGCGCTCGTGCAGCTCGAGCTCGGACTCCTCGTACTCCGCCGGGACCGCGACGCCGAGCGGGAGGTCGCGCGCGTTCAGGCGCCGGATCTCCCCGCCGGACGCGATCAGCGGCGGCAGGTGGCCGGCGTTCGCATAGCGCAGCGAGCGCTCCGACAGCACGCCGTAGAACGCGGTGACGAAGCTGTCGCTCGGCAGCCTGCCCTCGAGCATGGAGTTGGTCTGGGTGAGCACGACTCCCGGCGAGTTCTCGTCCCAGCTGCGCGCCTCCACGAAGAAGCGCACCATGGCGCTCAGCGCCGCGGTCTCCACGCCCTTGCCGGCCACGTCGCCGATCAGGAGGGCCACGTCGCCGGTCGGGAGCCTCCACACGCCGTAGAGGTCGCCGCCGGTCGGCTCGCCCGCCGCCGGCGAGTAGAGCAGGCCGGTCTCGTAGCCGGGCAGCTCGGGCAGGGACTCCGGCACGAAGCCGAGCGTGAGCGCCCGCGCGATCCGGCGCTCGCGCTCGAAGTCGATCGCGTTCGCGATCGCGGCGGCCGACGAGCGCGCAAGCTGGACGAGCAGCTCGAGGTCGTCCTGCCAGAAGCGCTCGGGGTCCTCGTGCGCGACGGACAGCACGCCGTAGAGGCGAGGCCCCAGCTCCAGCGGCGCGTGCATGAAGCAGCCGATCCCGGCCGCCCGCATCAGGCGGCCGTCCGGGCCCTCGGCGTCCTGGCTCCTGAGCAGGACGGCCTTGCGCGAGCGTGCGACCTCGGCCACGGCGCCGCCCTCGAGCGAGAGCTGGGCCTCGGCCATGCCGAGGGAGAAGTCCACGCTCGCGGCCACCTTGAGCTCGCGGGCGCGCGAGTCGAGCCTGGTGAGGAGCGCCTTGCTGGCGCCGGTCACGCTCGCCGCATGGTCGACCACGCGCCGGTGCACCTCGTCGGGCTCGAGCGAGCCCGACACCGCCTCGGCGGCGCGCTTCAGCCGGAGCTCGTGGCGAGCGCGGGTGGCCTCGGCCTCCAGCAGGGTTGCGCGCTCGAGCGCCATCGCGGTCAGGTCGGCCACGACCTCGACGCTGCGCAGGTCACCAGTGTCGAGCGGGGCGGACGGGTCGAGCGACGCCAGCAGGATCACTCCGAGCGGCTGGCCGACCGCGGAGCGCAGCCGCCACGCGATCACGGACGCGCTCCTGAAGGTCGCCCACACCTCGGCCGCGCGCGCCTCGCCGAGCGACTCGCCCAGGTCCGCGAGCAGGTCCGGTGCCGCCTCCCACGCCTCAACGCGGGGTAGGAGCAGGGGGCGCGACCGCTCGAGGGCCGCCTCCACCAGGCCGCGCCGGCCGGGCTGGAGCGGGCGCGCCTCGCGCGGCTGGAACGCATCGCTCAGGTCCGGGGTGGCGAACCAACCGGCCGCGCGCCGGAGCCGCCCGCGTTCCTCGTCGACGGTCACGAAGGCCACGGCGTCCACGCGGAGCAGCGCGCGCACGTCCTCGACGAGCCGCACCGAGGTGCGCTCGGTCCAGCCGTCTCCGGGCTCGCGGCTGGGTGCTGGGGGCAGAGTGCTGGAGGTCACGGGGTTTTCGAGCGTCGATCCCCCCGCCCTGCTCCCACTGTACGGGCGCGCGGGGCTCGCCGCCAGGGGAACCGGCGTCAGCCGCGGCGCGCGAGTGCGAGCGCCGCGAGGCCGAAAGCCGCTCGGTAGGCGGCCAGGGGCGCATACGACGGGCTGCCGGCGGCCAGACGCATGTACGAGCCGCGCGCCAGCAGCCCGCCCGCCAGCGCCGCGGCGGCGCCCGCGGCCATGGCGCATCCGTCGCGCGTGCCCGAGCGCGCCAGGCGGACGCCCTTCAGCGCGGTCGCCCCGGCCGTGACCGGCAGCGCGGCCTGGAGCGCGAGCGCGGCGGCGGCGGGACGGTCGAGCCCGCGCAGGCGGGCGGCCGTGAGCGCCGCGCCGGCCCGGGACACCCCCGGCACGAGCGCGAGCGCCTGCCCGAGCCCTACGGCCAGGTGGTCGCGAGCGTCCGCCTCGGCGCGCGCCGCCGGGCGGCGATCGGCGAGGTAGAGCGCGGCCCCCGCGCAGAGTTGCGCGAGCGCCACGCTGCCGGGGCCGCCCAGCCGTTCCTCGATCGGCCGCTCGAAGGCCAGGCCCACGGCCGCCGCCGGCAGCGTGGTCAGTGGCAGCAGGCCCCAGCGCGGGCCCGGGCGGGCGGCCGCCGCCGCGAGCGCCAGCGCAGGCGCGGAGCCGGCGTGCAGCGCGACCTCGAACGTCTTGCGCTCGGCCGCCCCGAGCCGGGCGTAGCGCCAGCCGAGCAGGCGCGGGACGAGCGCGAGGTGGGCGGAGCTCGACACCGGCACGAGCTCGGTCACGCCCTGGAGCAGCCCCAGCCCCAGCGCCTCGCCGAGGGGGAGGCGGTCGCTCAGGTCGTCTCGGTGGCGGTGTCGGTGGGGCCGCGCCGGCGGCGCCGGGCGCGGAGGAACAGGTAGGCCGCACCGCCGACGATGCAGGCCGCGACGACGTAGTCGACGTAGTGGAGGTTGTCCTTCCAGTCCTCCCAGTTGTCGCCCGCCTGCTTCCCGATGAAGGTCAGCATCAGCACCCACGGCACGCACCCGGCGAGCGTGAGCGCGCTGAAGCGCCAGAACGGCATCTTCGCCACGCCGGCGGGGAGCGAGATGAAGGTGCGGATGATCGGCAGCATGCGCGTGAAGAAGACGGTTGCGTCGCCGTGGCGCTCGAACCAGCGATCGGCCCAGTCGAGGTGGCTCTTCTTGATGTGGAGCTTCTTGCCGTGCTTCTCGAGCAGGTCCACGCGGCCGTAGTAGCCCACCCCGTAGGCGATCCAGGAGCCGACCAGGTTGGCGACCGAGCCGACCGCCACGGCGGCGAACAGCGTGTACTCGCCCTCCGACACGTTGAAGCCGGCGAACAGCATCGTCGCCTCGCTGGGCACGGGGATGCAGGCGCTCTCCAGCACCATGAGGATGAAGACCCCCGGAAGCCCCATCGCGTCCACCACGTCCACGGCGAAGTTCACGATCGGGTCCGTGATCGATGCGATCAACGGCGTGATCAGCGGCATGAGAGCGAAGTAGGGTAGCTGGGACCCGTGCGCGTCTGGGCCGATCTGACCAACAGCCCGCACGTGCTCGTGCTGCGCCCGCTGATCCAGGCGATGCGCGAGGACGGGCACGAGGTCGAGGTCACCGCGCGCGACTTCGCGCAGACGCTCGAGCTCTGTGAGCGCTTCGGGATCGAGCACACGGCGGTGGGGCGGCACCGCGGCGGCAGCCGCGGCGGGAAGGCCCTAGGCCTCGCTTCGCGCAGCCTGGCCCTGACGCGCTGGGCGCGCGGCCGCCGCTTCGACGTGGCGATCGGGCACGGCTCGAACGACGTGAGCGTGGCGGCGGCGCTCCTGCGGATTCCGAGCGCGACCGCCTTCGACTACGAGTTCGCGGTCGCGCAGCACAACGTGAACTGCCGCCTGGCCCGTGCGGTCGTCGTCCCGGAGACGATCCCCCCGGAGCGGCTCTACCGCTACGGGGCCCGCGGGAAGATCCGGCCCTATGAGGGCCTTAAGGAGGAGTACTACCTCGCCGACTTCGAGCCCGACGAGTCGGTCCTACGCGAGCTGTCGCTCGACCGCGACCGCCCGCTCGTGATCGTGCGCACCCCTCCGGACGTGTCGCTCTACCACCGCTTCGAGAACCCGCTCTTCGCCCAGGTGCTCGACCGCCTGGCCGCCGAGGGCCCGCAGGTGGTGGTGCTCCCGCGGACGCCCGAGCAGCGCCGCGAGGTGGCCGGCCGGGGCTTCGTGGTGCCCGAGCGAGCCGTGGACGCGCAGAGCCTCGTGGCCTTCGCCGACCTCGTGATCTCGGCCGGCGGCACGATGAACCGTGAGGCCGTGGCGCTCGGCACGCCGGTCTACACGACCTTCGAGGGAAGGCTCGGCGCGGTCGACGAACGGCTGCTCGCAGAAGGACGTCTGCGAAAGTTGACGAACGCGCAGGAGCTCACGCTCCGGCGCAAGCCGGCGCAGGGCGGATTGCGCGTCCGGCGCGACCCGCGCGAACTCGTCACACTTCTCCTCTCGGCGACCCGAACCTCATGAGATCGATCCGCTCTTCCGTGAACGTCCGGCGCATCGGTCAGATCGGGGTGGACGCGGGCCTTGTGGCGCTCGCGTACTACCTCTCGTACGTCCTGCGCTTCGACGAGGGCATCCCGCCCCGCTACGAGGACCTGCTCGCGCACACGATCGGCTTCGTCGTGGTGATGAAGCTCGTCGTGTTCGCCGCCTTCGGCCTCTACTCGAAGCTCTGGCGCTTCGTCGACCAGAAGGACGTGGAGGCGATCGTCAAGGCGGTCGTCGTCGGCACGGTCGTGATGATCGTGGCGCTCTTCCTCCTGTCGCTCGAGCGCACCGACCCGCCGCGCGGCGTGATCGCGCTCGACTTCCTGCTGACGCTCGCGTTCATCACGGGCTCGCGCTTCCTCTGGCGGGGCCTCGTCGAGCGGCCGCTCCGCGGCCCGCTGCTCGAGCGGGCGGCGCGCGAGGTGCTGATCGTGGGCGCCGGCAACGGCGGCCAGCAGGTCGCCTTCGAGCTGCGCCGCAACCCCGGCCTGCGCTCGGCGCCGGTCGGCTTCGTGGACGACGACCCGCGCAAGCAGGGCATGCGCGTGGCCGGCCACAAGGTGCTGGGCACAACCGGCGAGCTGCCGCGGGTGCTCGACGACGTGAAGCCGGACGAGGTGATCATCGCCATCCCGTCGGCCTCCGGCATCCTGCGCCAGAAGGTCGTGACCGCCTGCCGCGGGCGCGGCATCCCGGTCCGGACGCTCCCCACCACCTTCGAGCTGCTCTCGGGTGGCGTGAACCTGATGCGGCAGGTCCGCGACGTGCAGGTCGAGGACGTGCTCGGCCGCGAGCCGGTGCGGGTGGAGCTCGACCGCGTCGGTGCATATCTCCGCGGGCGCGTCGTGCTGGTGACCGGCGGCGGCGGCTCGATCGGCGCGGAGCTCTGCCGTCAGATCGCGCGCGTGGGGCCGAGCCGGCTCGTGCTCGTCGAGAACGCGGAGAACTCGCTGTTCGAGATCCGCCGCGAGCTCGAGGAGGAGCGCCACTTCGGCCGCGCGACGGCGGTGCTGGCCGACTGCAAGGACGCCACGCGCATGCGCGAGGTCTTCGACGAGCAGAGGCCGTCGGTCGTGTTCCACGCGGCCGCCTACAAGCACGTGCCGCTGATGGAGGAGAACCCGGTCGAGGCCGTGCGCAACAACGCGGTCGCCACGCGCATCGTCGCCGCGGCGGCGGGCGAGGCGGGCGTGGAGCGCTTCGTGCTCGTGTCCACCGACAAGGCGGTCAGCCCGGCGACGGTGATGGGAGCGTCGAAGGCGCTCGCCGAGTGGGCGGTGGAGGCGGCGCAGAACCGCTACAAGGGCACCCGCTACGCGGCGGTGCGCTTCGGGAACGTGCTCGGCTCCTCCGGCTCGGTCGTGCCGATCTTCCGGCGGCAGATCGCCAAGGGCGGCCCCGTGACGGTGACCGACGACAACATGAGCCGCTACTTCATGACGATCCCCGAGGCGGTGCAGCTGATCATCCGCTCCGGGGAGCTCGCGACCGGCGGCGAGGTCTTCGTGCTCGAGATGGGCGACCCGGTCAAGATCGTCGAGCTGGCCCGGAACATGATCCGGCTGGCGGGGCTCGAGCCGGACGTGGACATCGCGATCGAGGTGGTGGGGCGGCGGCCGGGGGAGAAGATCCACGAGGAGCTCTTCAACCCCGGCGAGCGCCCGCAGCCGACCCACGCGGAGAAGATCGTGAGCGCGGTGCAGCCGCCGCTCGACCCCGGGTGGGTGGAGAGCGCCTTCGCGCGCATCGAGGAGCTGGTCTACGGCGGCGACGCCGCGGGGCTCGCGGGCGCGGTCGCGGAGCTGTCGGCCGAGCGCGCCCTCGTCACGACCACCCGACTCGAACCCTAGGCCGATCCCGCTCCGGCGGCGGCTAAGGTTCCACCCTTCCCAATGGAGATCATCCAGGAGATCGGCTCGTACGCCGGGCTCGCTGCGATCGTGGGCCTCGCGGTCCTGTCCGCTCTCTACTTCTCGCAGGCGCGGGACGTGAAGCGGCTCCGCGAGTGGGCCGGCCGCGCTCCCGAGCGCACCGCCCAGCCCGTTTCGCAGCAGCGCGTGGTGGCGCAGCCCCAGCCGAAGCCCGCCCAGCCGGTGGCGCAGCCCGCCGGCCCGCCCAAGGTCCCGGGCTCGCCGGAGCCGGCGATCGCCGCGTCCACGGGCGCACGTCCCGCCACCGCCACGGCCGCCGCCGTCGGTGCGGCCGCGGCCACCGCCGAGCGCCCGTCCGGCCCCGGGGCGGCGACCCCCGCAGGCCAGGCCAAGGAGGGACCGGGCGACGAGCAGCCGTCGGAGGACGGCACGCAGGCCTCCGCCACGGTCGTGCCGGAGACCGAGGGCGCGAAGCCGCCGCCACCCGCGGTCGCCCCGGGCAACTCCTCCGCACCCCCGCAGACGGAGCCGGCTAAGCAGGACGGTCCGCCCACCGAGGAGGAGCCCGGCACGGAGGACGAGCCGGCCGCCCAGGACGAGCCGCCCACCGAGGCCGTGCCGCCGGAGCGGACGGGCCCGCCCACGATCCCCCCGCTCCCCGCGCGCGCGGCCGCCACGCCCGCGGGCCAGGCGCGGCCGACGCCCCCGCTGCCGCCGCGCTTCCAGCGCACTAGCCCGCCCTCGCGCTCGGCGCCGCAGCCCACCGCCATCATCCCGCCGGGCTCGTCTGGCGCGACGCCAGGTCGCACGGGCGGCCTCGGTCGTGGGCGCATCGCGGCCCTGGCGGTCGCCGGCGTGCTGGTGATCGGGGGCGGCGCCGCCTTCGCGATCTCCCAGCTGACGAAGGACGACGAGCCCGCCGCCACGAAGAGCGCCGGCTCCGGCTCGCAGGGGAGTGACGACAGCGGCGGCGACGCGGCCGCGGGCGGGCCCGCCGTCGACCCCGCGGACGTGACCGTGGCGATCCTGAACGGGACGCTCGTGCCCGGCCTGGCGGCGCAGATCGGCGACGAGGCGGAACGTCTCGGCTTCGACGTGGGCACACTCGGCAACGCATCCGACCAGGAGCAGCAGCGCTCGGAGTCGGTCGTGCTCTACGCGGACGGCCACCGCCGCGAGGCCGTGGTGGTGAGCCGCCGGCTGAAGATCCCGCAGCGCGAGCAGATCGACGCGGACACGCAGGCGCTGGCGGGCGACGCCGGCGTCGTGGTGATCGCGGGCGCCGACAAGACGCCGTAGGGGCGTTCCCCCACGAGATCGATGTTGGGGGCGATATAGGCCCCCTATTCAGGTCTCGCGGATTCGGAAGGGCTTGCGGGCGCCTAGCCGGCCGGCACCAGCGCCCTGGCTCGTGAGGCCAGGTGGGGCACGCCAAGCCGCTCCGCCTCGTCGGCGGCCGCCTCGAGCAGGTCGCGGGCCCGCTCCGGCTGCTCGTCCACGAGCCGCTGGCCCGCCATCAGCCGGCAGCGCGCCGCCTCGAGCGGACGGCCCAGCCCGCGCCAGGTCTCCTCGGCGGTCTCGAGCAGCTCGACTCCCTCGCCGGGATCCTCGGCCGACAGGCCGCGGGCCTCGAGCGCCGCGGCGCGGCCGATCGGGTAGTGCATGCGCTCGGCCAGCTCCGCGGCCTCGCGGGCGGCCTCGCGCGCCGGGACGGGCCGGTGCGAGAGCGCAAGCACCACGGCGCGTGCGGCCGTGGCCTGGATCGACTGGGCCAGCAGCCCCGCGCGCTCGCAGAGGTCGATGGCTCGGTCGAGGGTGTCCGCGGCGCTCGCGTAGTCGCCCGAGTCGCGCAGCGCGAGCGCCAGCCCGAACAGCGCCTGGAAGGCGATCTCGGACCAGCCCACCTGCTCGGCCAGCTCGTGCGCCTGGTGGAAGAGCACGGTCGCCTCCTCGAGGCGGCCCTCGCGCCAGAGCAGCAGCCCGCGCAGGGAGTAGGGGAGGCAGAGCTTGCCCACCAGGCCCTCGCGCTCGGCGAGGTCGGCGCTCGCCTCGGTCGAGCGCGCCACGTCGTCCCACTCGGCGCTGTAGGCGGACAGCTGGGCGAGCCAGGCGTGCAGCTCCACCTGCGCGGGCAGCATCCCGACGCGCTCGGCCAGCGCCAGCGCCTCGTGGTAGGCGTCGCGGGCGCCGTCCATGTCGGCCTCGGAGATCTCGAGGTGGCGCCCGAGCGCCGACAGGGCGAGGATGCTCTCGCCGTCGTCGGAGCCGCGCGCCAGCTCCACCGCGCGCTCGAGGTTCTGGCGCGCCTTCTCGGTGTCGCCGATGCGGCCGAACACGCGGCCGAAGATCCCGTGGGCGCGGCTGGCCGCGCTCGTCTCGCCGAGGCGCTCCGCCAGCCGCAGCGCCTTCTCCGACGCGTAGATGGCGAGCATGTTGTCGCCGGTGTGCAGGTATAGCCAGGCGGCCTCCTCGTAGAGGCGCACGAGCTCGATCCGGGGCGGGCCGTCCTTCAGCAGGTTGATGCCGCGCTGGTAGTGCTCGATCGCGGCGCGTCGCTCGCCCTTGTGGGAGAGGGCGGCGCCGGTCTTGCGGTGGAGGTCGGCCACGCGCTCGAGGTCCTCCTGGCCGCGATGCCAGTCGAGGCACTCCTGCCACACGCGAATCGCCTCGTCCACGCGCCCGAGCCGCAGCGAGACGTCGCCGAGCTTCTCGGCGATCCGCGCCCGGACGGCCTGGTCGTCCTCGCCACCGACCTCGCGCGCGTGGCGGTAGTGGGCGGCCGCCTCGCGGTTCGAGTACAGGAGCGCGGCGGCGTCGCCGGCCTCCTCGAGGAAGCGGACCGCGCGCTCGCGCATCGGCGCCAGCTCGTCGTGCGGCAGCGAGCCCTCGCGGCCGAGCGCCGCGGCGCGGCCGTAGTGCTCGGCGAGCAGCGCCACCATCTCGTCGGTGCGGTCGCCCGCGCGCTCCTCGATGAACGCGCCCACCTCGAAGTGCTTCCGGGAGCGGACCGCCTTCGGCAGCATGCCGTAGGCCACGTCGCGGATGAGGACGTGCTTGAAGGCAAGCTCGCGCTCCCCGGCCAGCCGGCCCTCGGCGCCCGGGGCGAGGATGTCCTTCTCCTGGAGCGTGGTCAGCGTGCGCCCGAGGCTGCGGCCCTCGGCCTCCGCCAGCGGGGCCAGCGAGGCCTCCCAGAACGTGCGTCCCACCACGGCGGCCTGCTGGACGATCCGGCGCTCAAACGGCTCGAGCGCGTCGAGCCGGGCGGCGAGCACGGCCTGGACCGTGTCGGGCAGCTCGCCGGCCCCGATGCTGCCGTCCTCTGCGATCCGGCGCGCCATCTCCTCGGCGAACAGCGGGTTGCCGCCCGAGCGCTCGACGACCTTCGGGACGACGTCCTCGCCGCCCGGGATCAGCGCGGCCACCAGCGCGTGGGTGTCCGCCGCGGCCAGCGGGTCGAGCATCAGCTGCGTGGCCGAGCGCCGCCCCGCGCCCCAGCCGGGGCGGCGGTCGAGCAGCTCGTCGCGCGCGAGGCAGACGATCATGAGCGGCGCACGCACCCACTGGGCCAGGTGCTCGATCGCGTCGAGCATGCCGTCGTCCGCCCAGTGGATGTCCTCGAAGGCGATCACGAACGGGCGCCTGCGGGCGATGCGCTCGATCCCCATTCGCAGGGCGGAGAAGAACGCCTCGCGCAGCCGCTCGGGATCGCGCTCGGTCGGCACCAGCTCCGGCGGGACCTCGATGCCGAGCAGGCGTCCGATGAGGGCGGCCTCGCGCTCACCGGGCTCGTTCAGCTGGTCGCCGTTCCCGAACAGGCCCGCCACGTAGCCGGACAGCTTGCGCCAGGCCTCCTCGGAGGAGTCCGTGTCGACGATGCCGCACTCGGCGCGCAGCACCTCGCCCAGGGCCCAGAACACGATGCCGGTCCCGTACGGAAGGCAGCGGCCGGTGCGCACGGTCGGGGCGATCGAGTGCTCGCCGAGCACGCGCTCGAACTCACGGAGGAGGCGCGACTTGCCGACGCCCGCCTCGCCGATCAGGCTCACCAGGTGCGGGGCGCCCTCCCGGACGACCTTCTCGTAGAGCGTCTCGAGCGTGACGAGCTCGTTGTCGCGTCCCACCAGCGGCGTCTCGTTCGTGGGGCTGAGGCGCCGGACGCTGTGCGTCGCGGTCAGGCAGACGGCTTCCCAGGCGGGCACCGGCTCGGCCTTGCCCTT
>JAFGJG010000110.1 GCA_016929195.1 Thermoleophilaceae bacterium | reverse complement strand
CCCGACGCGCGCATCTATCGCAACGACGCGGCGCTCCCGCGGGCCTTCCTGGTCGACCGGCAGCGACCGGTGGACGGCGAGGACGCCGCCCTCGTGGCGATCAGCTCACCGGGCTTTCGCCCGCGCACGGAGGCGATCACGGAGCGGCCCGTGCCCGGCATCGCCGACGTCTCGGAGAGCCCCGCCGGAACGTCCCCCGGCGCGGCTCGTCTCACCTCCTACGAACCGGAGCGCGTCGAGGTCCGCACGCAGGCGCGCCGCTCGTCGCTGCTCGTGCTCACCGACGTGCACTACCCGGGCTGGCGAGCCGAGGTCGACGGCCGTGAGGCACCGGTGGAGCGGGTGGACTACCTCCTCCGCGCCGTCAGGGTCCCCGCCGGGGCCCACACCGTCGAGTTCGCGTACCGGCCGGCCAGCTGGCGGGCCGGCTGGATCGTCAGCGTCGTGGCCCTCCTCGTGCTGATCGCGCTTGTCCTGGTCGGGCTGCGCCGGCACCGGGCCCAGGCGGCGTGAGCGCGCTCCACCGCGTCCACGGCGCGCTGGCGCGGCGGCCGACGCTCGCCGCCGCGCTCGTCTACGCGCTGCTGGTCGTCGTCTTCCTGGGGGCGGCGCTGCTTCCCGGGAAGACGCTCTCGAACGCCGACACGCTCTGGTTCGACCCGCCCTGGGACGGCGTGCGGCCGGCGGCGCTCGCCGAGCCGAGCAACACCGAGCTGGGGGACGCGCCCGGTCAGCTGCAGCCGTTCCTCTGGTACGCGGCCGACCGCATGCCGGAGGAGATCCCCCTCTGGAATCCCTACATCGTCGGCGGGCGCCCCTTCCTCGCCAACGCCCAGTCGGCGGTGTTCTCCCCCTACACGCTGCCCGCGTACGTCTTCTCGTACGACACGGCGCTGACGCTCGCCGGGCTGCTCAAGCTCTGGGTCGCCGCGTTCGGCATGTTCCTGCTCGCCTCGCGCGCGCTGAGGATGTCCTGGGCGCCCGCGCTGTTCGCGGGCGTGGTGTTCGGGTTCAGCCTCTGGATGGTCACCTGGCTCTCGTACCCGCACATGAGCGCGTGGTCGTGGATGCCGTGGCTGCTGCTGCTCGCCGACCGCCTGGTCCGCCGGCCCGACCTGCTCTCCGGGGCGGCGCTGGCCGGCGTCTTCGGGGTCGAGTTCCTCAGCGGGCACCCCGAGTCGAGCTTCCACGTGGCGCTCGCCACTGCGCTGTTCTTCCTGCTCCGCCTCGTGATGGCGCGCCGCGACGACGGTGCCGACGCCCGGCGCCTCGGCCGCACCGTCCTCGCCTTCGGCGGCGCGGCGGTTGCAGGGCTGGCCCTCGCGGCGCTCGTGGTCGTCCCCTTCGCCGAGCTGCTGTGGCACTCCGCCGACCTCCACGCGCGCAGCAACGACTCCGTCGACCTCCAGCCCGTGTCCCGGGAGTTCGCGCTGGGCCTGTTCATGCCCGACTTCTGGGGCCGCCCGACCGCCACCCCGGTCCGCTTCTTCGTGCTCGACCGGGCGTTCTACCTGGGCGCCCTGCCGCTGATGCTGGCCGTGGCCGCCCTCGTGATCCGCCCGAACCTGGAGCGGATCGCGGTCGCGGCGTTCGGCGCCGTCTGGATGGGGGTGCTGCTCGGCATTCCGCCCTTCCTCCAGATCGTGACCCGCCTGCCGGTGTTCTCGAGCGGGCACAACAGCCGGCTGACGGCGCTGTTCGTGCTGGCGCTGGCGATGCTGGCCGGCTGGGGCATGGACGACCTGGTGCGCGGCCGCTGGCAGGAGCAGCGCCGCCGGCTGATCATCGCCGCCGGCGCGGCCATCCTCGTGGTGCCGGTCCTCTGGGCGATCCGCTACGGCAACACGAGCATCGAGGGGGCCCGGAAGGCGCTCGAGGTCGCCTGGGGCTTCGCCACCGCGCCGGGCGGCTACATCGACCCGAACACGGGCGGCCGGGCCTGCATCCAGCCCTGCGTCGAGGCCGGCAACATCATGCAGCTCGCGTCCATGATGGCCTGGGTCCCGCTGGCGGGGGCCAGCCTGCTGCTCATCTTCCTGCGCGTCACCGGCCGGCTCCGCCCGGTGCCGTTCGCCGTCCTCGGCCTGCTGGTCGTCGTGATCGACCTGTTCCACATCGGGATGGGCTACAACCCGGCCATCGAGCGGCGCTGGAACTCGCCGCCCGCCACGCCTGCGGTGCAGGAGCTGGAGCGCGAGCGGCCGGCGCGCTTCGTGAGCACGGAGGGAATCCCCCAGACCTACATCCCGATGCGCTTCGGGCTGTACGAGGCGCGCGGCTACGACCTGCCGATACTCGAGCGCTTCGACCGCCTGTGGCGCCAGGAGGTCTCGCCCGAGTCGAGCTCCGTGGCCAAGGGGCTGCTCGACACGCCGCTGACCCTGCGCGAGCTCAGCCCGCGCGGCCTCCACGTGCTGCGCCTGCTCGGCGTGACGAGGATCCTCCAGCCGCCGCGCGACGAGCCGCTCAGCGCGCCCGGCGTGAGCGAGGTGTATGACGGTGCTGATGCGCGTGTGTATCGGGTGTCGGGTGCGTTGCCGCGGGTGTTTGTGGTTGGGGGGCAGCGTGTGGTGGGT
>JAFGJG010000109.1 GCA_016929195.1 Thermoleophilaceae bacterium | reverse complement strand
GTGGCGGTCTCGGTCCCGGCCCAGTGGATCCGCCCCACCGGCGCGCGCAGCGCCGGGCCGTAGTCGAGCAGCACCCCCGGCGGCGCCCAGGCGCCGTAGCAGCCGCGGCTCCAGGCCTCCTCCATCCAGTTCTGCTCCACGTAGGCCTTCGGCCTGGACGCCTCCGGCCCGAACCAGCGCGCGAACTGGGCGAGCACTGCGGCGCGGCGCTTGGCGAGCGAGCGGCGGCTCCAGACGCGCGCCTCCTCGCCCTCGATGAAGCCGAGCAGAACGCCGGTGCCGCCGCCCGGGGGCGAGTTGTCGTAGGTCACCTTCACCGGTCCGGTGTCGCTGGTGGCCTGGCCGGTGCGCCCGTCGTCGCGCCAGAACGGCTTGTCGTAGAGCGCATGCACCTTGAGCACGGAGCCCATCGGCATGCGCTGTGTGAGCTGGTCGCGGCGGCCGGGCAGCCCCGGCTCGTACTCGATGCGCGCGGCCAGCGCGGGCGGAGCCGTGACCACGCAGAAGCGCGCCTCCACGTCGAGCCGCTCGGACTCCACGTGCACCCCCCGCCGCCCGCGCGCGATGCGCCGCACGGGAGAGCCGAGCACGACGCGCGAGCCGAGCGCCGCGGCCACGCGCCGCGACACCGTCTGGGAGCCGCCCACGAAGCGCGTCTCCTGGGCGCCCCCGGCCGTGTTGATGAGGTTGTCGAAGCTGCCCGCGGAGTGGATGTAGAAGAGGACGTGCAGCAGCGACACGTCGCGCGGCTCCCCGGCGAAGACGGCCTCGACGGCGAGGTCGAGCAGCAGCCGGCCCTCCTCGGTGGTCATGTTGGCGAGCTTCCAGGTCTCGAGCGTCTGCCCGTCCCACTCGCGCGCCCGCGCCGCCCTCCAGGGCGCGTCGAGCGGAACCTGCGCGGCCATCGTGTTGAGCGAGCCGAGGGCGGTCGCGATGTCGCCGAGCGCGGCCGGCTCGGCCGGCGGGATCGCGCCCTCGTAGGTCTTCAGGGCGCCGTTCCTGTCGTAGACGTTGACGCCCGTGTTGAAGGTGGGGAACGTCTTCACGCCCACGGCCTTGGCGAGCGCCGCGATCCGCTTCTGCTGCGGTCCGATCCACTGGCCGCCGAAGTCCACCGGCACGCCCCGCACGGACTTCGTCCACGTCCGGCCACCCACCCGGTTGCGGGCCTCGAGCACAACCACCGAGTGACCCATTCGGCGCAGGCTGCGCGCCGCGCTGAGCCCGGCGAGCCCGGCGCCCACGATCGCCACGTCGACCTTCCGGGAGCGCCTGTGCCTGCGCGCCGTGGCGGTCGCGGGCAGTGCCGCGCCCGCGCCGCCCGCGGCGGCCGTCCCGAGCAGACCTCTCCGCGTGAGGCTCATACCGGCGCCGCCGCCGTGCGCCGGCCGACCGAGACGCGGTAGGCCCGCGACCGGAAGTGGAGGATCGGGTCGTCGCTCGTCTCGATGCCGTCGGTCACCCGGACCGGGTCGAAGACGAGCACGTCGCCGTCCTTCTCGCGCCCCGTCTCCGGGCCCGTCAGCTCGAGCCGCCCCACCTCCACGCGCCGGCGCTCCGCCGGCCATTCGACGGTCGGGTCGTCGACCGGGTCGCCGTCCTCCGCGATCACCACGAGCATCCGGAAGGCCGCGCCGCCGCGCCCGGCGAGATCCTCCTGGAGGTAGTCGGCGCCGCGCTCCTTCGCCTCCTCGGGCTCGAGCGAGTGCTCACCCGACTCGGGCTCGAAGCGGTAGCGCACCCAGCGCGAGACCCCGTCCGCGTTCGTCCAGCGGAACGAGTGGATCGAGTTGTACGCGCGCGTGACGTAGCTCTCGGGCGGCTTCGACTGGAGGAAGAACTGGATGGCCGGGACCGCCTCCGGATGCTCGCCGAGGTAGGCGCCGACCTTCTCCATGTCGGGCTGACCGGTCTCGGGGTCGGGCTTGCGCACCTGCGTGAAGGCGAAGAAGTCCTCCGGCGTGCGCGCGAAGAAGCAGGGTTGGTCGAGCGCGACCACGTCGGTCCGCGAGCCGTCCGGGAGGTAGAACTTGATCGCCATCCCGCGCCCCTCCTGGGCGTAGTCGGGCAGGTCCGGGTTGCCGCCTCCGTTCGAGAACCGGATCGTCACCGCCACCGGCTCGCCGGACATGTGGGGGGCGGTCGTGAGGCCGGCATCCGCCGGGATGAAGCTGCCCGCCACGAGCGTGCCCTTGGCGTGAGCCGCGCGGTGGCCGGGATGCCGGCCGGTCAGGTCATTGATGGCGTCGACGACCTGCTCCGCGAACTCGTCCATGTGCGCACCCTAATGGGGTACGGGGCTCAGCGCGACTCGGCCAGCGACCGGATCACCGCCTCGTAGAAGCCCTCCCCCATCGCGGCCTCGGTCCGCTCCACGGGAGGCGACGCGGACACGTCGGCGTTGCCCACGAGGAAGAAGCGCCCGACCACCTCGGCCACCGCGAGGTCCTCCACGGAGTCGCCGACCGCGATGCACTCGCCGGGCGCGTAGCCCCGCGCGCGCATGTGGCGCTCAACCGCCGCGGCCTTGGACGTCTCGGCCGGGATCAGGTGATAGGCGCGCGGGGTGCCGGGAAGGTCGAGCTCGGTCTCGTGGCGCCCGATCGTGCCGTTGTCGACGAGGCGGAGGCTCGCATGGCCGCGCTCGGCGAGCAGCCCGTTCGCGGCGCGCTCGTCGACGAGTCCCCGGAACAGGTGGGAGACCTCGCGCTCGCGATGCCAGGGGGCGTGCGGCTCGATCAGCCCCGGAAACGCCTCGAGCAGGAGCGCCGGCGCCCCGGAGGCCCCGATCTGCTCGTGCACGGTCTCATCACCGGGGGCCCACTCGCCCGTGAGCCAGGTGAGCTCGCCGTCGACCACCAGGCCGGCGCCCATCTCGAAGATGTACGCGCTCTGCCCGATGAGACGCGCGTCCTCCATCACCTGCGCGCGCCGGCGGCCCGACTTGATGACGACCTCCGCGCCGGCCCGGTGGCAC
>JAFGJG010000011.1 GCA_016929195.1 Thermoleophilaceae bacterium | reverse complement strand
GTCACCGCCACGGGCGCCACGGGATCGCCGAAGACCGTCGCCGTGACGCTCAACGTCGCGGCGGCCGGCACCGGGCCCGTGGGCGCCTGGGGCTTCGACGAGGCCAGCGGCACGGGGGCCACCGACGCGTCCGGGCGCGGAAACAACGGCACGATCTCCGGCGCCACGCGCACCACCGCGGGCAGGCTCGGATCCGCGCTCACGTTCGACGGCGTGAACGACTGGGTCACCGTCCCCGACGCCGCCTCGCTCGACCTCACCAACCGCGCGACGCTCGAGGCGTGGGTCTATCCGACGGCGCTCGGCGGGATCTGGCGCACCGCGCTGCTCAAGGAGCGGCCGGGCCACCTCGTGTACGCGCTCTACGCCAACAACGACATCTCGCGCCCCTCGGGTCACCTGTACACGACCGGCGACCTGTTCACCAACGGCACCGCGGCGCTGCCGCTGAACACCTGGACGCACCTGGCGATGACCTGGGACGGCACGACCCAGCGCCTCTACGTAGGCGGCAACCAGGTCGGGACGCGCGCGGTGGCCGGCACGCTGCCGAACAGCACCGGCGTGCTGCGCTTCGGCGGCAACAACGTCTGGTCCGAGTGGTTCGCGGGCCGGCTCGACGAGATCCGCGTGTATGACCGCGCCCTCACCCAGGCCGAGGTGCAGGCCGACATGACGCGGCCGATCACGGGCTCCGGCCCCTAGCGCCGGCGGGCGCGGCCCGCAATACGATCCGCCGCAGCGTCATGCGGCCCAGGACCCGCCACGTGAGGCACGACGGCGTGCCCGTCGCCTACCAGGTGGTGGGTGACGGGCCCGTGGACCTCCTGCTGGTGCCCGGGTTCATCTCGCATCTCGACCTGTCGTGGGCGATGCCGTCGGTCACGGCGATGTACAGGCGGCTCGCCTCCTTCTCGCGCCTGATCCTGTACGACAAGGCGGGCACCGGAATCTCGGGGCAGATCGCGCACGTGCCGACCCTCGAGCAGCGCATGGACGAGGCGCTGGCTGTGCTCGACGCCGCCGGGTCGGAGCAGGCCGCCATCCTGGGCCTGTCCGAGGGCGGGCTGATGAGCGTGCTGTTCGCGGCGACCCACCCGGACCGAACGCGCGCGCTCGCGCTCTACGGCTCGTTCCCGTGCGGCCGCTACGACGACTCGCTCCCGCCCGAGCTGCGCGCCCCCGCCGAGCGGCTCTCGGGTGAGATGGCGCGCGTGGTCGATCACTGGGGCGAGGGGTGGATCTCCGAGGGCAAGCGCTCCTGGAACCTCGGCTTCTTCGAGCGCGCCGCGGCGAGCGCGGCGATGGCTCGCGGGATGGTCGACGTCGCGCGCGGCCTCGACGTGCGACCGGCGCTCCCCGTGGTTCGGGCGCCCACCCTCCTCGTCCATCGGGCCGACGACCCCTTCCCGAGCGGCGGGTCACGCTGGATGGCGGCGCAGATCCCCGGCGCGCGCTTCGCCGAGCTCGCCGGCGACATGCATCCGCTCTGGCGCGGCGACATGGACGCCGTGGTGGACGAAATCGAGGCGCACGTGTCGTCCGCGCCCGCCTCGGCGGCTCACGGGCGCCGCTTCGCGACCCTCGTGCGGACGGCCGAGGGCGGGCGGGAGGAGTTCTCCGGCCCGGTCCGGGCGATCCGCCGCGCCCATGCCGAGGTGCGGGGAGGCGACGCGGGCGCCGGGGTGTGGTCGGACGAGCGGGACACGGCGGCGGAGGCGGCGGCGCGGCTCCAGCGCGAGGCGGGAGCGGGGGAGGTGCTCGTGTCGGAGAGTGCCCGCAACCTCGTGGCGGGCGCCGGGCTCGAGTTCGACGAGCGCGGCGTCCTTGACCCGGCGAGCCCCGGCCTCGAGCGGACTCCCACCGCACCGGAGCTCGCCGAGGACCCGCGCGACGCGCTGACGGCAAGCGAGCGGGCGCGGCTGCTGGTGGCGCGACACGCGCCGGGGGCGGGACGCGCGCTCTCGCGCACCGCGGCACGGATCAGGGCCGCGCGCGGCTAGGAGCCGGCGGCGTCGGCCGGCGCGGGCGCCAGGCCCAGATGCACGTAGCGGCTCGCCTCGGTCCTGTTCGAGACGCCGAGCTTGCGGTAGACGTTCGACAGGTGGAACTTGACGGTCTGCTCGGTGACGCTCAGCTTCGCGCCGATCCGGGCGTTGGTCAGGCCGTCGGCCACGAGGGCCACGATCTGGCGCTCGCGGGCGCTCAGCGGGCGGCGGTCGCCGGCAGGCAGCTCGGCGAAGGGGTCGGGCGGCGGCAGCACGCTGACGATGTTGCGGTTCACGACCTCGCGGATGATCGCGCCGAGCCCCGGCAGGTTGGACGCCTTCGAGACGCACGCGTCCGCGCCCGCCGACAGCGCCTCGGCCGTCCACGGCGCCTCGACTCTGTCCGCCAGGGCCATGACCGTTGCGTCGGGCAGCTCATCGCGGCACTCGGCTATCCGTGCGAGCGCGTTCCGCGGGTCCACCATCTCGTCCACGAGCACCACGTGGGGACGGCGGAGCCGAAGCGAGCCGCGGATCTCGGTGCGGCCATTGAGCCTGCCGATCACCTCCAGGTCGCCCGACGCGCGCAGCGCGAGCCTGATCGTCTCGACGATGAGGCTGCTGTCGGCCACGATGACGAGGGTCTTCATCGGCCGTTCAGGCTCGCTGAGCTTCGACGGTGGCTCGACGGCCACGCGACCGGTGCGGCCGCGTCGGCGGTCGACGTGTGCGGACGGCGCGCGTCGTGCGAGAGCGCGATCTCGACGCCGGTCGCGTGATGGGTGGAGACCGCCCGCGCGGGGGACGGCTCCTCCTCGCGCCCGCGGCCGCGCGAGTCCTCCACGCGGTCGATGAAGCGCGCGAGGCGCCGGAGGAGGGTCGAGCCCTGTCCGTCGGCGTTGGCGTCGCCGGCCGTCTCGCTCTGGAGCGCGGCGACCGTGTGGGCGGCGAGCTCCTGGCGGCTGTGCGCGGGGGAGGTCTCGAGCAGCGGCCGCAGGAGCGCCGCGACCCCCACGGCGATCGCCGCGGTGCCGATGCGGTCCAGCGCCGCGCCGGCCGCGGCGCGCACGACGTGCTCCTGATCGCGCGTGGCGGCGAGGAGCGGCTCCGACGCGGCGGGGTCGCGCAGCTCGCCGAGCGCCGAGCAGCACTCGGCGCGGACCTGGGGATCGTCGTGCCGCAGGCCGCCCACGAGGGAGTCCAGCCCGCGGGCGTCCTTCACCCGGCCGAGCACCGCGGCGGCGCGCGCGGGCGCGAGCCCGAACGAGAGCTCGCGGATCAGCGCGTCGACGCTCTCCGGCGCGAGCAGCTCCAGCAGGTCCTCGGCGCGCTCCGCCACGTCCTCGCGCTCGTCGGTGAGCGTGGACACGAGCAGCTCGACCACGTCCATGTCGCATTCCGGCCCCTCGGACTCGCGGAGGGCGCGCACGATCGCACCGTCGGTCTCGTTGACCGGCCGCACGTCGCCCCGGTGCACGATCGCCATGACGAGCCGGCCGGTGCTCCCGGGCTTCTGCAGCTCGAGCAGCGCGCGGAACGCGGCGGGGAGCGCCTGGCCGTCCTCCTCGCGCAGGTGCGCCGCCGCCATGGCGAGCGACGCGTCGTCGCCGCGGTCGTGCAGCGCGACGATCGCGGCGCAGCGGACGCGGTCCGCAGGGTCGCCGAGGGCTCGGATCAGGGTCTCGTCGGCGCGGTCCCCGCCGATCTTCGCGAGCGCCAGCACGGCCGCCTCGCGCACGGCGGCGCCGGCGTCCGAGCTCCTGCCGTCCACGCGGCGGACCACGTCGCGATAGCGGGCCGCCTCGACGAGGCCCTCGATGTCGCCCTCCTTGGCGAGTGACTTGACGTTCGGCTTGTCCACGCCGAACAGGCGGGCCAGCTTCATGCCGCGACCAGCCCTGCGAGGTAGGCGCGCAGGTCGCCCGCGAGGTTCGGCCCTCCGGGCGGGTCCACGACGGGGTCCGCGAGCGCGGCCTCGCCGAGCACCTCGATCGTCTCCGCGAGCAGGTCCACGTCCTCGAGCAGCGTCACAACGCCGCTCGCATGGAGCCGGCGGGCGATCGGCAGCTGATGATCGTCCACGGCCTCGCCGAGGTGCAGCCGGCGCGGCACGACGATCGGGCGCTTCCCACAGCGGCGCGCGAGCATGATCGAGCCGACCCCGGCGTGGCAGATCACCACGCGCGCGGCGCTCATGCGCTCGCTGAGCTCCTCGAACGACACGAAGTCGAGCCACTCCCCGCGCCCGTGGGGGACGCTCGAGGAGCCGTACTGGACGACGAGCGACTCCAGGCCGCGGAGCCCGGCCGCCGCGCTCACCAGCCGGTCGAACGGCTGCTCGTTGGTTCCGATCGTGACGAGGATCATCTACTTGAGGAAGAGGTTGCCTGCGAAGCGCAGCCGCGAGTCGTGCTGGGCCAGCTCGGGCCACTGCACGTAGAGGCGGCTGGCGATGGGCGAGATCAGGCGCGCGGTGAGCGACAGCTCGTCGATCCGGGTGAAGCTCTCGACGTAGACGGTCGGGACGCCGAGCAGCCGGCCGACCCACGCGAACGGGACGGTGATACCGGCGCCGGTCGTCAGGATCGCGGCCGGGCGCTCCGTGCGAAGCACGCGCACGGCCAGGCGCAGGTTGCGGAGCAGGTTGGCGATGCTCCGGTTGGTGGGGCCGTGGGCATGGACCACGCGCTCGCCGTGGAGCAGCGAGGCGCTGTCCGACTTGTCGAACGTCACCCAGATGCGCGGGAAGTCCTCCCAGGCGGGGCGCAGCTCCAGAAGCTGGAGGAGGTGCCCCCCGGAGGAGCACACGAGCAGCACCGGACGGCCTGCCGCCCGGTCACCGGTTTGCATGTACTGATCCTGCTTCGGGCGCGGGCACACGCAAATGGCCGTCCGGAGAGGGGGTACCTGGCCTTTCGGGTGGCTCCGCTGGCGCCCCGCGGCCCCCGCACGCAGCTTGGACTGCGGTGTACCAGGTACAGAGCTCAACCGCGCTCCTCCGCGGGCACCGCCGGCTGCTGTCGCGCGGGCGCCGGCTTCCGGTCAGCCGTACGGTCGTCCTGCTCGGCGTGGTCAGCCTGCTCACGGACGTCTCCGCCGAGATGGTGTCCACGATCCTGCCGCTGTACCTGGTGTACACGCTCGGCTTCACCCCGCTGCAGTACGGGGTGGTGGACGGCGTCTACCAGGGCGCCGCCTCGCTGGTCCGGCTCGGAGCCGGGTTCGGCGCCGACCGCTGGCGGCGCCACAAGGAGGTCGCGTCGCTCGGATACGGGATCTCGGCGCTCTGCAAGCTCGGGCTCGTAATCGTCGGCAGCTCCTTCTCCGCCATCGGCGCGCTCGTGCTGCTCGACCGCACGGGCAAGGGCGTGCGCACCGCCCCGCGGGACGCGATGATCTCGCTCAACTCGACCCCCGCCACGCTCGGGACCGCGTTCGGCGTGCACCGCGCGCTGGACACCACAGGGGCGATGCTCGGCCCGCTCGTCGCGTTCGGCCTCCTGGCGCTCGCCCCGCTGGCCTTCGAGTCGGTCTTCCTCGTGAGCTTCTGCGTCGCGATCGTCGGCCTGGCGGTGCTGGTCCTCTTCGTGGACGGGCGTTCCGAGCGCCCCGCCCCCGTCGAGGCGGACGGGCCGCCGCCGTCGCTGCGCGAGGCCGGCCGTCTTGTGCGAGTGCCGGGCTTCGCGCGCCTGCTCGTCGTCGGGAGCGTGCTCGGGCTCGCCACGCTCAGCGACGGCTTCCTCTACCTGGCGCTCGAGCGCCGCGTGGACTTCGAGCCGACCGTCTTCCCGCTGCTCTTCGTCGGCACGGCGGTCGTCTACATGCTGCTGGCCGTGCCGGCCGGGCGACTCGCCGACCGCGTCGGCCGCGCGAAGGTCTTCATCGGCGGCTACGGGCTGCTGGTGCTGCTCTACGGCGTGATCCTGCTTCCCTCCGCCGGCTGGTGGGCCGTCCCGCTCGCCCTCGGCATCCTCGGCGTGTACTACGCGGCCACGGACGGCGTGCTGATGGCCCTGGGAAGCGCGCTCAGCCCGCCGGCCCTGCGCGGGACCTCGCTCGCCCTGCTCGGGACCGCCACCAGCGTGGCCCGTCTGCTGGCGTCCGTCATCTTCGGCGCGCTCTGGGTCACGATCGGGCTGGAGGCGGCGATCGCCTGCTTCGGGGCGATCCTGGTGGCCGCGCTCGCCGTGAGCGTGCTGACCCTCGCCGGCGGCCGTCAGGTGGCGCCCGGTGCCTGAGGCCGCCGCCACCCGCGACCGCCGCGGCGTCTGGTTCGCGCTGCTCGTGGCCGTCTGCGCGGTGGTGGCCGCCGCGTCGGTGAGCATCAGCGCGCTCCACGGCGCCGGCGGGGCGCCGCAGGCGCACGACGGCCCGGCGGGGCGCCGCGCCCAGACGCCGCCGCCCGGCGCGCTCGTCTTCCGGACCCTCGACCGAGTGCACGAGGGCCGCTACGGCCGGATCGCGTGGGCGCCGGCGGGCGGGGGGCGTCCCGTGGTCGGCGGCCCGGCCTGCGAGCGCACGTACTACGCCGCCGGGCGCGGGCTCTGTCTCAGCCGTGCGGGGGCGGTCGGCGCCTCGGTGCGGGTGCGCTTCCTCGACGAGGGGCTCGCTCCCTGGCGCGAGCTGACGCTGCCCGGCATCCCGAGCCGCGCCCGGATCTCCCCGGACGGCCGGCTCGGTGCCGTGACCGCGTTCGTGACCGGGCACTCCTACGCCGACCCGGGCACGTTCTCCACGCGCACGACGATCCTCGACATGACGCGGGGGCGGAGGCTCGCCGACCTCGAGGACTTCGAAGTGACGCGCGACGGAGAGCCCTTCAGGTCGATCGACTTCAACTTCTGGGGCGTCACCTTCGCCGAGGACGGCAACACCTTCTACGCCACGCTCGCGAGCGGCGGGGACACGTACCTGGTGCGCGGGGACCTGCGCGGCCGGAGGCTCGAGACGGTGCGCCGGAACGCGGAGTGCCCGTCGCTTTCTCCCGACGGTACGCGGCTCGTCTACAAGAAGCTCGTGGGTAGCCCGCCCGCCTGGCGCTACCACGTGCTCGAGCCGGCGACTGGGATCGAGACGCCGCTGCCGGAGAAGCGCGCCGTGGACGACCAGGCCGAGTGGCTCGACGACGGGCACGTGCTCTACCGCGTCGAGGAGGACATCTGGGAGTCCCCGGTGACGGGCGGGCGCCCGCGGCTCTACAGGCGCAGTGCGGACTCCCCGGCCCTGCTCAGGGACAACTAACCGAACGGCGGGTCCGCTACCGCATGAGCGCTCCTACCTTCGAGACATGAAGGTCGGCATTGTCGGAATGGGGTACGTCGGCCTGCCGCTGGCCGTCGCCTTCTGCGAGGCGGGCCACTCCGTGGTGGGCGTGGACTCGGACATCGCGAAGGTGGCCGGGCTGCAGGGCGCCCGGAGCCATGTCGAGGACGTGTCCGACGAGACGCTCGCCCGCATCGGCCCCCAGCTGCTGGCGACCCAGCGCTACGCGGAGCTGTCGCGCTGCGACGCCGTGATCATCTGCGTGCCCACGCCACTCACCCGAAATCGCGAGCCGGACCTCGGCCCGCTGCTCGGGTCGGCCGCCGGCGTCGCGCGCGTGCTCCAGCGCGGCCAGCTCGTCGTGCTCGAGTCCACGACCTATCCGGGCACCACGCGCGAGCGGCTCGTGCCTCTGCTCGAGGAGTCCGGGCTCGTGGCCGGGCGCGACTTCAACGTGGCCTTCTCTCCCGAGCGCATCGACCCGGGCCGCACCGACCACACGATGCGCACGACTCCCAAGGTCGTCGGCGGGTACACGCACGAGTGCCTCGAGCGCGCCATCGAGCTCTACGAGACCGTCTGCGACCGGGTCGTGCCGGTCTCCACGCCCGAGGCCGCCGAGCTGACGAAGCTGCTCGAGAACGTCTTCCGGTCCGTGAACATCGCGCTCGTAAACGAGCTGGCGATGCTCTGCGACCGCATGGGGATCGACATCTGGGAGGTCGTCGACGCCGCCAGCACCAAGCCATACGGGTTCATGCGCTTCGAGCCCGGCCCGGGCATGGGCGGCCACTGCCTGCCGGTGGACCCGTTCTACCTGGCCTGGCGCGCACGCGAGTTCGGCTGCACCACGGACTTCATCGAGCTGGCCGGCGAGGTGAATCAGGCGATGCCGCGCTTCTGCGCGGACCGCGTCGCCCGCGCCCTCAACGGCCACGCGAAGCCGGTCCGCGGCTCGCGCGTGGCGGTCCTCGGGGTCTCGTACAAGGCCGGTGTGGGGGATCTGCGCGAGTCGCCGGCGCTCAAGATCATGCACCTGCTCGCGGACCAGGGAGCCGACCTCGTCTACCACGACGACTACATCCCCGAGCTTCCCGAGCTCGGCCTGGCCTCGAGCCCGCTGAGCGACGCGCTCGCGGGCTGCGACGTGGCCGTGATCGTCACGGCGCACCCGGGCCTCGACCTGGACGCCGTGCTGGCCGCGCAGCTCGTGGTCGACTTCCGCGGCGTGACCGCGAAGCACAGCGCAGCGAACCTGGTCCGGCTCTAGCCACCGACCCTCCTCCGGCCCTCCGCTTCGCGGGGGTGGGCCGAGTTGACAGCGCTATAGACCGTCAAGTCGGCCCACCCCCGGAGTCGCTGCGCCCCCGAGCCACAAAAGCGCCCCGAAATGGCGAAAGGGCGGGCCCATGCGGGCCCGCCCTCGCGGTGATTCGGTTGAGCTTGCGGCCTACGCGACGGCCAGCTCCGCGCCGGCGGCCGGCCGGGCGGGCCCGCGGCGCAGCAGGCCGTGGGTGTAGGCGTAGCGGCTGGCCTCGGTGCGGTTCGAGACGCCGAGCTTGCGGTAGATGTTCGACAGGTGGAACTTCACCGTCTGCTCGGTGACCCACAGCTCGCGGCCGATGCGGGCGTTCGTGAGGCCGTCGGACACCAGCCCGAGGATCTCGCGCTCGCGCGCGGTCAGGTCGTCGCCGCCCGATCCGAGCGGCAGCTTGCCCTCGGCCAGCGCGGCGGGGAGCGCCGTGACGATGTTGCGCGCCACGATCTCGCGGATGAGCGTGCCGAGGCTCGGCAGGTGGGCGGACTTCGAAAGGCAGGCGTCGCACCCGGCGGCCAGCGCCTCGGACACCCACCCGTCCTCCATCCGCATCGTGAGCAGGAGGATCACGCTCGACGGCGCCTCCTCACGGCACTCGCGGATCCGCTCGAGCGCGTTCTCCGAGCTCTGCATCTCGTCGACGAGGATGATGTCCGGCTGCGAATCGGCGATCGGGCGGCGGACGCTCGCGCGGCCGTCGACCTTCCCGATCACGTTGAGGCCCGCCGCGCTACGGAGCGCGAGCCGGATCGTTTCGATTACGAACGAGCTGTCGGCGACCAGCACCATCTTCTTCATGACGCGATTTCTCCCTTGGATGAGGTGTGTCTGCGCCAGGCGCTGAACCCGGGCACGCTGGACTAACGGACGGGGGGCCCGATTTCTTCCTCACCAATTGACGGGGGGCTAAGGGCTGGCCTCGAACACGCTCACGCCGTCCCGGTCGTGCTCGCGGACCCGCCCGTCCGCCAGCAGCAGATCCATGTGGCCGAGCACCTCGGAGAGCGTCAGAAATGCCTGCGTCACGGCGATGTTCCCCCACAGCGCCTGCGCCACCTCGTAGGCCGTGCGCGGGCGCTCGGACACCAGCCGGTGGATCTTGTCGGCCCGGCGGGCGTGCATCGCGAAGCGGTCGTCGATCAGCTTGCGATGGTCCGTGACCGGGTCGCCGTGGCCCGGGAGCACCAGCTCCAGGTCCATCTCGCGCGTGAGGCGCAGCGAGTCGAGGTAGGCGATCAGCGCCTTCGAGCGCTCGCCGGACCCGTCCCTCCGGCGCGTGATCAGCGGGTTCGACGAGATGTGGGCGAGCAGGTGGTCGCCGGCGATCAGCTGGCCGCGGTCGCGGTCCCAGAAGACGGTGTCGCTCGGGCTGTGCCCGGGACGGAACGCGACCTGGAAGGTCCGGTCGCGCAGCTCCACGTGGTCGCCGTCGCGCAGGACGCGGGTCACGTCCACGCGCGAGCCCCAGGCCCGGAACGCCCGTGACACGGACTGGAGCGCCGCGGTCACGTCCTCCGCGATGCCGTGCCGGAGCATCACGTCCCCGGCGAAGTCGTCGTCCGCCTGCGCCTCGACCGAGAAGTTCTCCACGAACGGGACCGCCGCTTCGATCGCGGCCACGTCGGCGCCCGAGTGGGCAGCCACGAGCGACACGAGCCCGAGGTGGTCGATGTGCTGGTGCGTGAGCAGGACGAGCTCGATGTCCTCGAGCGAGTGCCCGAGGTCGGCGATCCCGCGCTGGAGCACGTCGAACGACGTGCCCGAGTTCGGCCCGGCGTCCACCAGCGTCAGCGGGTCGTCCTCGATCAGGTAGACGTTCACGCGCCCAACCGCGAACGGCGTGGGGATCGCCAGCCGGTGGACGCCCGCCGCGGCCGCGGGGGCGTACGGGTCGGTCACGGGCTGCGGATGACGCCCAGCACCTCGTCGCGCTTCTCGGCCATGTGCTCGGCCGAGACCAGCGACTCGAGGTTCAGGCGCAGCAGCGGCTCGGTGTTCGAGGGACGCACGTTGAAGTGCCAGTCCTCGAAGTCCACCGACACGCCGTCCAGCTTCGTGATCTCGCCCTCCGACCAGCGCTCCTCGATCTCGGCCATCTTCGCCGCCTGGTCGTCCACCTCCGAGTTGATCTCGCCGGAGATGAAGTAGCTCTCGCGGAGCGGGCGGAGCAGCTCGCCGAGGGACTTGCCCTCGGTGGAGAGCAGCTCCAGGATCAGGAGCGCCGGAAGCGTGCCGGAGTCGGCGTTGTAGAACTCGCGGAAGTAGTAGTGGCCGGACACCTCGCCGCCGAAGATCGCCCCGGTCTCGCGCATCCGGCTCTTGAAGAAGGCGTGCCCGACGCGGTTCACGAGCGCGGTGCCGCCGTGGCGCCCCACGATGTCCCGCACTGCGCGCGAGGCGCGCACGTCGTACAGGACCGTCGCTCCGGGCTCCTTGCGCAGCAGCGACTCGGCTAGCAGCGCCGTGAGGAAGTCGCCGTCCACGAAGGCGCCGGTCTCGTCGATGAAGAAGCAGCGGTCGGCGTCCCCGTCCCATGCGATCCCGACGTCGGCGCCCTCGCTGCGCACCTTGTCGATGATGAAGCGCCGGTTCTCCTCGAGCAGCGGGTTCGGCTCGTGGTCGGGGAACTCGCCGTCGGGCTTCCAGTAGGTCTGCACCTGGTCGATCGGGAAGCCGTCGAGCAGCGGCCCCACCATCGGCCCGGCCATCCCGTTGCCGCCGTCCAGCACGACCTTGAGCGGCCTGAGCGAGCCGGCGTCGATGTACCGGAGGGCGGCCGCGCGGAACTCGTCGCCCACGTCCTCGGTCCTGACGGCGGCCCCCTGGCCCTGTGCGGGCTCGGGCTCGCCTGAGGTCACCAGGTCGCGCAGCTCGCCGATCCCGGAGTCGCCCGACAGCGCGAGCGCCCCGCTCCGGACCAGCTTCGCGCCCGTGTAGGCCTTCGGGTTGTGCGAGGCGGTGCACATGAGCCCGCCGTCCAGGCCACGCGACCCGACGGTCCAGTAGAGCATCTCCGTGCCGGCCATCCCGATGTCGAGGACGTCCACGCCCTCGTCCGTGAGCCCCTCGGCGTAGCGGGCGGCCATCGCCGGGGCCGAGAGGCGCATGTCGCGCGCGATCGCCACGTGCAGCTCCCCGACCGGCCTGTCCTCCAGGTCGGCGAGCACGCGCGCGAACGCGCGGCCGATCCGGTATGCCACGTCCTCGTCCATCTGGTCCGGGTAGGTGCCCCGGACGTCGTATGCCTTGAAGATCGAGGGATCGACCACGAAGGCCGTGGGTTCTACAGGAATCCGCGCCGCCGGAAGTAGGCAACCATCCCGGTCAGCGCCGCGACCATCACGCCGATGATCGCCCAGAAGGCGCCCACGCCGGTGTGGAACGGGAACTCCACGTTCATGCCGAACAGGCTCGCGAGCAGGGTGAGGGGGAGGATCACGACGCTGAACGCCGTGAGCACCTTCAGCACCTCGTTCACGCGGTGCGAGATCACGGACTCGTTCGTGTCCTCGAGCGCCTCGACGACCTCCTTGTAGTTCTCGAGCATGTCCCAGATGCGCTCGGAGGCGTCGTTGATGTCGTCGAAGTAGATCTCGAGGTCGTCGGCGATGTAGCGCTGCTTGGTCCGCTCCAGGTCGCGGAGCACGGCGCGCTGGGGCCGGATGATCTTGCGGAAGTTGATGATCTCCTGCTTGGCGTTGGAGATGTCCCTGACGATCTCCTCGCCGCGGCCCTCGAAGATCTCCTCCTCGATGCGCTCGAGCTTGTTGCCCATCTTCCGGAGCATCGGGAAGCAGTAGTCGAACGCGTCGTCGACGATCTTGTAGAGCAGGTAGCCGGAGCCCTTCGAGAGCAGGTTGGCGCGGACCTCGTCGGAGGACCGGCAGCGCTCGAACAGGTACTCGACCGGCGGGATCGGCGTGTTCGGGAGCGTGATCAGGAAGTCCGGCCCCACGAACATGTCCAGCTCGGCCGCGTTAAGCCGGCCGACCGTCTTGTCGAAGACCGGGAAGTACAGGACGATGAACAGGTAGTCGTCGTACTCGTCGATCTTGGGGCGCTGGTTGCGCGACGCGACGTCCTCGTAGTCGAGCGCGTGGAACTCGAAGTGCTCCTCGAGCCAGGCCCTGTCCACCGGACCGGGGCGCTCGATGTTGATCCAGCGAAGGCCGGGGCCCTCGACGACCTCGACGTTGGGCTCAGTCGAGGCGGGCCCGGCGAGTCCGGCATCGACCCGCGCGCGAGCGGAGCGCCTGAGGCGTGGCTTCGGAAGGCTCGGCATCGCGTATGAGCGGATCGTCTGAGACCGGGGTCACTTCTCTGATTCTAGTCCCGGAGCCGGAAACCTCGCGCACCGCCCGGTCCTTCTGTATCCTGCCGGGCAATACATAGCCGTTGCATCGAGAGGGGTGGAGGGATATGGCCCTATGAAACCCCGGCAACCGTCCACGACGCAGGCTCCGGCCGTCGTCGAGGGAAAGGTGCCAAGTCCATCGGACTGAGTCCGGCAGATGTGGCAAAGGGGCGCTCGTGAAGGCCTCCGTCACAGCAGCGGCGGAGGTTTTTCATAGGCGAAAGGAAGCCATGTCGGTTCAAGCGCTCCAGTGCAAGGAATGTGGTCAGACGTACCCGCTCGACGCCCGCTACGTGTGCGAGCAGTGCTTCGGCCCCCTCGAGGTGGCCTACGACCACTCGGGGCTCGACCCCGAGTCGACCCGCCGCCGGATCCAGGCGGGCCCCCAGTCGATCTGGCGGTACTCGGACTTCCTCCCGTTCGAGTCGCGCCCCGAGCCGGGGCTGCCGGTCGGCCTGACCCCGCTGCAGCCGGCTCCGCGGCTCGCCGAGCGCCTCGGCCTGGGCGAGGTCTGGATCAAGAACGACACCGCCAACCCCACGCACTCCTTCAAGGATCGCGTGGTCGCGGTCGCCCTCGCCAAGGCCCAGGAGCTCGGCTACCGGGTGGTGGCCTGCGCCTCGACCGGCAACCTCGCGGGCGCCGTGGCCGCGCACGCGGCGGCGGCCGGCCTCGAGTCGTTCGTGTTCATCCCGTCCGACCTGGAGGAGCAGAAGGTGCTCGCCACGGGCGTCTACGGGGCGAACCTCATCGCGGTCCGCGGCACCTACGACGACGTCAACCGGCTGTGCACCGAGCTGTCGGCGGAGCGTGACTGGGCCTTCGTGAACGTGAACGTGCGGCCCTACTACGCCGAGGGATCGAAGACGCTCGGCTTCGAGATCGCCGAGCAGCTCGGCTTCGAGCTGCCCGACCGGGTGGTCGCGCCGATCGCGTCGGGCTCGCTGTTCACCAAGATCGCCCGCGGGTTCGAGGAATGGCTCGAGGTGGGCCTCGTGGAGGGCACCCTGCCCGCGTTCAACGGCGCCCAGGCGGCCGGCTGCTCGCCGGTCGCGAAGGCCTACGAGGCCGGTGACGACTTCTGCCGGCCCGTCAAGCCGCGCACGATCGCGAAGTCGCTCGCGATCGGGAACCCGGCCGACGGCCCGTACGCCCTGGACCTGGCGCGCCGCTCCGGCGGCTCGGTCGAGTCCGTGACGGACGCGGAGATCCGATCGGGGATCCGGCTGCTGGCCGAGACCACCGGGATCTTCACCGAGACGGCCGGCGGCGTGACCACCGCGGTGCTGCGCAAGCTCGCCGAGGAGGGCGTCATCGGGTCCGGCGAGCGGGTGGTCGCAGTGATCACCGGCGACGGCCTCAAGACGCTCGACGCGGTCCGCGACACGTTCACCGTGCACGAGATCGATCCGACCGCCGCTTCGTTCGAGGAGTCGGCTGCCGAGCAGGCCGTCGGCGCCCTGTAAGCTGGCGCCGCGATGGCGGTCATGGTGAAGATCCCGACGCAGCTGAGGAGCGTCACCGGCGGCGATTCGGAGACCGCGGTGGACGGTGCCGCGACGGTCGGCGAGGTCCTCGACGGCCTCTACGAGCGCTATGACGGGCTCCGCGACCGGATCGCCGAGGACGGTGACCTGCGCCGCTTCGTGAACGTGTACGTGGGCGGAGAGGACATCCGCTTCCTCGACGGGCTGGACACGTCCGTCGAGGACGGCGACGAGGTCACGATCCTCCCCGCAGTGGCCGGCGGCTGAGCTCGCCTTGACCCTAGAACGAGCGCGGCGCTCGGCAGCCCTGCCGGTCGCGCTGGCGCTGGTCGTCTACCTCGTGCTGGGCTACGGGGTGGGCCGCCCGTTCGGCGAGGCGGGGGACCCCACCTACTTCATCCACGCCGGCCAGGCGTACCGGGCGCCGGAGATGCTCCCGCCGGACGCCTTCATCGAGACGTCCACCGGCTACGACGGCCAGTTCTTCTTCTACCTGGCCCAGGACCCGCTGCTGACCGGGAAGGCGGCCACGCGCGACCAGGAGACGAGCGACCACATCGACAACGTCGCCTACCGCTACCAGCGGATCCTCCTGCCGCTGGCCGGCTGGCTCGTCTCCTGGGGCCACCCGAGCGTCCTCCAGTGGACGCTGCCGCTCCTGAACCTCGCAGCGGTGCTGGCGGCCACGTGGCTGCTCGCGGTCTTCCTGCGCAGCCGGGGGCGCCCGACCTGGGCGGCGGTCGCCTTCCCCTTGTCGATGGGCGTCGTCGTCGGCGTCTTCAACGACGTCTCCGACCCGATCGGAGCGGCGCTCTTCCTGATGGGGGTGCTCTGGTGGCTCGACCGCCGCACGGCGGCCGCGGTCGCGGCCCTCACGGCCTGCATCTTCGCGCGCGAGCTGTACGTGCTGCCGGTGGCCGTGCTCGCCGTGGCCGAGCTGGTCAGGTCGCGCCGCGCGGCGCTTCCGTGGCTGATCCCGCTCGCGGTCTTCGGCGCCTGGCAGGCCTACCTCAGGCTGGCCTTCGCGGCGAGCCCGACCGAGGGCAGCCACGGGCCGTCGGCGGTCCCGATCCGCGGCGTCATCGAGAAGGTGCGCACGGTGGTTCGGGAGGACCTCGTGGGCGCGGCGAACTGGGAGCTCGCGTTCCTCGCCTTCGTCCTGATCTGCTGGGCCTATTTCGCCGTTCGCGCGGTCGCCTCGATCAGGGCCCACGGCCGTGCGCCGACCCGCGAGCAGGTCTTCCCGCTCGTCGGCCTGGGGGCGCTGTTCCTGTTCCCGTTCCTGACCGACGAGCTGCTGGCGAACGTTCCGAGCTACACCCGCTACGCCGCCGCCGTCGGCGGGCTGCTCGTGATCGCCTTCGGCCTGTGGGGGGACGCCATGAGCCGGTTCCTGCTCGTCGGGTCCACCGGGCTCCTGCTCTTCAACCCGATCGTGGCGGTGCTCCCGACTCGCCACCAGGGGCTCGTGCGCCCGCCCGCGCCGCTCTCCCCTCAGGAGTCCCGCGCCGGCGAGCTCGCCCGCTGCATCGAGGCCGCCGGCGTCGTGGCGAGGCGGACCGAGGACGCGCCTCCGGGGGCCTCGGTCGTCACGCTGAGCACCTCCGGCGGACGCGCCGGCTCGGTCTACGTCTTCGGGGACGAGGCCGCCGCGAGGAAGTTCCACGAGGGACTTCGCGGCTTCGTCGGGCCGGCCGGCGACGTCGAGCTGAGCGGCTCCGTCATCGTGTCCTGGCCGCGCGGCGCCGAGGCCGCAGACGCAGGCGCGGTCACCGGCTGTCTCGGCTGACTAGCGCGGCAGCTCGACGACGATCTCGTCCAGCTGCGCCGTCCACCTCCGCTTGCCCGTGTCGCACCTGACGCCCTGGGCGGCGGTCGCGGAGGGCTTGCGGTAGACGATGCGGATCGTCCCGGTGGCCTTCCGGCCCTTGAGCCGGCCGGTCAGCTTGGTGCCGGCGTACTCGGGATCGGCACCGGAGGCCTTGACCGTCAGCCCGAAGCGGCCGCGGATCACCTTGAGGCTGCGCTTCGCGGGCGTCCCGGGAAGATTGAGGGCGCCCTTGGCCCCGTCGGGGCACGTCACCTGCTGCGGGTCGACCTCGAACTGCTTGACGCGCTTGCGCGTGGCGGTGAACTGGACGACCGGCTTCGACTTGAGCGCGACGTTGCCGTAGTAGGGGCCGGTCTCGAAAGCCGGCTTCGCGAGGGCGAGCGAGGCGGGGAGGGCGAGCAGGACGGCCGCCGGGACGCAGGCTCGCAGGGCGGGGCGGTGCAGGGTGATGCTCCTTCGGACTCGGGGGACGCGTGGCAGGGTAGAGGCACGCGGCGAACCTGCGCATGGCCGGGCGCCGCGCGTGTATGTTGCGCCGGCCCGGTAGGGCGGGCGCGAGGACAGTCCATGCACCACCGCGATCGCCGATACCGAGTCCTGCTGACGACGCTGGTCGCATGTCTGGCGCCGGCCGCGCCGGCGGCGGCGGGCCCGTGGCGACCGGCGCAGCCGCCGGTGATCCCCTGCAGCCAGGCCGGCGAGCGCGTCGTCCTCACGTCGAGCGCCCGGCTCGACCCGTCCTGCTCTTACACCGAAGGGTTCGAGATAACTGCGTCGAACGTGACGCTCGACTGCCGCGGCGCCGTCCTCGACGCGACCGGGCGCGGCGGCAACGCCGGGATCCTCGTCCACACCGACGTGAGCTCCGACCTGCGGAGGATCACGATCCGGAACTGCGACATCCGCGGCTTCCTCAACAGCATCCGCATCACGCGCGACGGCTTCCGCGGCCTGGCCGCCGGCCAGGAGTACGTGCACGGCATCAAGGACGTGACGATCGAGCGCACCAAGGTGTCCGGGTCGCGCGGGGTCGGGCTCTACGTGGACGGCTACGTGACGAGGACGACGATCCGCGACACGGAGGTGTCGGGGTCCGGCAGCAGCGGCATCTACCTCGAGGCCGGCTCGGCCGACAACGTCGTGACCCGGAACTGGATCCACGACAACGGCTTTCGCGAGAACGGCCCCAACGGGTCGAACTTCAGCTTCGGGGGCGCCCAGTTCCGGTTCTGGGGGATCGGCCGGGAGGGGATCTCGATCGACGGGTCGCGCCGGAACGTCGTGACGGCCAATCGCTTCGCGGGGAACTCGGCCGGCGGCATCTTCCTCTACACGAACTGCGGCGAGTACGTGAACAGCCGGCCCGAGCGCTGGTTCCAGCGCCGCTACGGGGCCGATGACAACGTCATCGCCGGCAACCGCTTCGAGGGCGGCGTCAACGGCGTGTGGGTCGGCTCGCGCATGGGGGAGAGCACACTGCCGATGGAGTGCAGCGACCCCGCGTACGTGAACTCGGGGCTCACCCGGGTGGCGCTCGACCGCGCGGCGAACAACACGGTCATCGGGAACTCGTTCGACGACGTGACCTACGGCGTGCGCGTGGAGGACGACCGCACCAAGGTCGTCCTCAACCGGTTCAGCGCCCCCGACGACACGCACCATGCCGTCGTGATCGGGACGCCCTACCGCACGTCGGTCCTGTCCAAGCCGGTCAAGGGCACCGTGCTCGTCGGCAACGACGCCTGGATCCGCGGCAACCGCGACCCGTACCGGTGGGTGGAGGGACAGACGGGCACGGTCGCACTGCTCAACCGCTCGCTCGGGCGCCGCGCCGGGCTCTGCCAGGGCAAGACGCTGCCGCGCGGCCCGTTCGTGATGACGATCGCGTTCGCCGTCATCCCGCCGGGCGGGCCCGAGCCGGAGCCCCCGCCGAACCTGGCGGCGCCGGTCGTCGGGTCGCTGCCCGCGTGCTGAGCTAGGCTTATGCGGCCGTCCGCCCTCGCATGACTCGCCTCTCCACACCGCGCGCGCTGATCCTCGCCCTGCTGGCGACCGCGATCGTGCCCGCCACGGCGAGCGCCGCGCTGCCGGGAGCGAGCGTCTCGGCGAAGAAGTCGAAGATGGTCAAGCACGTCGACTACGCCGGCACCCAGCATCTCAAGTTCAAGTACGGCCCGGTGAAGATTCTGCCGGGCCAGAACAACATCGAGTTCCACCCGAACATGGAGAAGCCGAAGGTGCCCGGCTACATCACCCGCTTCGCGCCCGATCTCGTGTACGCGACCGGCAAGCAGCGCGTCCCGCGCGTGGACATCATCCACCTGCACCACGGCGTCTGGCTGATGCGCGGCTACCCGACCTTCGCGGCCGGCGAGGAGAAGACCGTCCAGCAGATGCCGCGCGGCTACGGCTACCGCTACGACCCCAGCGACGGCTGGATCATGAACTACATGATCCACAACCTGACGCCGAAGCCGACGTCGGTCTACATCACCTACGACATCGACTTCGTTCCGGCTGGAACGCCCACGGCCAACAAGCTCACGGAGGCAAAGCCGCTCTGGATGGATGTCTCGGGGATCAAGGCCTACCCGGTGTTCGACGTGTACAAGGGCCAGGGCAAGAAGGGCAAGTTCACCTTCCCGGACCAGGCACGCGCGTCGCAGCAGCAGGACATCGGGCGGGCGCAGACGAGCACGGTCCGCCGCCCGATGACGATCCTGTCGACGGCCGGCCACCTGCACCCCGGCGGCCTCTGGACGGACCTCAAGGTCACGCGCGCCGGCAAGACGCGCGAGCTGTTCCGTTCTCAGGCGAAGTACTTCGAGCCCGCGGGAGCGGTGTCCTGGGACGTCTCCATGACTCACACCAAGCCGGGCTGGAGGGTCGCGTTGAGCCCCGGTGACGAGCTCAGCGTCTCGGCCACCTACGACACCCGCAAGGCCTCCTGGTACGAGTCGATGGGGATCATGGTCCTCTACTACGCCGAGGGGAAGCAGCCCGGCGCGAAGGACCCGTTCAGGTCGAAGGTCGACTGGAAGGGCCTGCTGACGCACGGCCACCTCGCGGAGAACAACTTCCACGGCGGCAAGCCGCGGCCAGGCAGGCCCGACGCGCGCAAGCTGCCCGGTGGGGTCTTCTCGAGCGATCTCAAGATCGAGGGCTACGTCTACGGCCTCGGCGATCTGAACGTGTCCGGCAAGCGCGGGCGCCCGCCGCGCGTGCGGGCCGGGCAGTCGATCGAGTTCACGAACCTCGACGCGACGATCGCGGACGGGCCGCAGGAGTCGGCCTACCACACGATCACCTCGTGCCGGGCGCCGTGCACAGCGAGCACCGGCATCGCGTACCCGCTTGCGAACGGCCCGGTCCGCTTCGACTCAGGCGAGCTCGGCTACGGCCCGGGCGGCTCGACGCCCGCCGAGAACACGAACAAGTGGGAGACGCCGAAGAGCCTGAAGCCGGGCACCTACACGTACTTCTGCCGCATCCACCCGTTCATGCGCGGAGCGTTCCGCGTCGTGAACGGCTAGTCGCCGCGGCCTTCGCCCCAGACCGGCGAAGCGGTGGCGGCCCTTCTGCGCCGCCACAGCTGCCGCGTCACGCGACCGGCCAGCCAGCCGACGAGCGCGGCCCCGGCGAGGATGATCCCCACTCCGAGCGCGAAGCCGTGCATGTCGTAGTTCGGGGACTCGTTCGCCACTCCGTACGCGCCGAGGGCGACGTGGATGACGGGCCAGATCGCGATCGACCAGGCCCGCAGCCGGGACAGCCCGGTCAGGTACGGGGCGATCGCGGTGAGGATGACGAACAGGACCATCGCTGGTCCCTGTATCGGCAGCGCGCCCGGCAGGATTTGAACCTGCGACCTCTCGCTCCGGAGGCGAGCGCTCTATCCACTGAGCTACGGGCGCCGAGCGAGGCAGTCTAGAACGCGCATGCTGGTGATCACGCGCAGAGACCTGAACGACGGCAATGACGGACGAGCCACGTGACGTATGCGCGATGACTGCGCCGCGAGGCGAACGGGAGGCGTACAAATCAGTTACCCGCCTCGTTCGCCCGGCCAAGCGTCCTGGCGTCTGGTTGCAGCGCAACCAGAGGGCAGGACGGTTCACGGAGGCGACCGACGGAGTGCGCATCCGGTAACACCGGCCACTCCGTCCCCGCCGCAGTAGACGCCGCATGCTCATCGCGATCATCTCCGACACCCACCTGCCGCGCGGCGCACGGCGGCTTCCGGACGCGTGCGTCGAGCGGATCGCCGCGGCCGACCTCCTGCTCCACGCCGGCGACCTCTCCACCGTCGAGATGCTCCGCGAGCTCGAGGCGATCGGGCCGCCGCTCGCCGCGGTCCACGGGAACGTTGACAGCGCGGACGTGCGGCGGCTGCTGCCCGCGGAGCGGGTGGTCGAGGCCGCCGGCGCGCGGATCGCGATGGTCCACGACGCGGGCCCCGCGACGGGCCGGCTCGGGCGGCTCCGCCGGGAGTACGGCGAGCGCGCCGATGCAGTCGTCTTCGGGCATTCGCACCTGCCGCTGCACGAGCGCTCCGGCGGCTTCCAGATCTTCAACCCCGGCAGCCCGACCGAGCGCAGGCGCGCGCCGGAGCACACGATGGGCCTCGCACGCGTGGAGGAGGGAACGCTCCGCTTCGAGCTCGTTCCGCTCGACAGGTCAAGATAGGGCGGTTGTGGACCTCGACGTGCTCTTTCTCGGGACGGCGGGCTCGGCGCCCACGGCCCGGCGCGGGCTCCCCGCCACGCTCGTGCGTCGCGGCGGCGACCGGCTGCTGTTCGACTGCGGCGAGGGCACGCAGCGCCAGCTCGTGCGCTCGACCGGGCTGATCGAGCTCGAGGAGGTCTTCCTCACGCACTTCCATGCCGACCACATCCTCGGCCTGCCGGGGATGCTGAAGACGTTCTCGCTGCGCCAGCGCGAGCGATCGCTGACCGTGTACGGCCCCGCCGGGCTCGAGCGGCTCTTCCGCTTCCTCGCCCCGCTGATCGGGAAGTCGACATTCGACGTCGAGCTCGTGGAGCTCGAGCCGAACGATGAGCTCGAGCGCGACGGCTACCGCATCGCCGCCTACGAGGTGGACCACGGCCCGAGCGCGCTCGGGTACGCGCTCGTGGAGGCTCCGCGCCCCGGCCACTTCGATCCCGACCGCGCGCGCGAGCTGGGCGTGGCGCCGGGCCCGGACTTCGGCCGGCTCCAGCGCGGCGAGACCGTGAACGGCGTGGCGCCGGAGCAGGTCATGGGCGAGCGGCGGCGCGGGCGGAAGGTCGTGCTCGCCGGCGACGGGGCGCCGTCCGAGATGACGCGCCTCGTCGCGTACGGGGCCGACCTGCTCGTGCACGAGGCGACCTTCCTGGAGGAGGAGGCCGAGCGGGCCGCGGAGACGCGCCACTCGACCGCGCGCGGCGCGGCGGAGCTTGCGGCCGCCGCCGAGGTTCACACGCTCGCGCTCAACCACGTATCCACCCGCTACGGCGGCGGCCAGGTGCGCGACGAGGCCCGCCAGGCGTTCGAGCGCGTCATCGTGCCGCGCGACTTCGACGTGGTCGAGATCCCCTTCCCGGAGCGCGGCGAGCCGGTGCACGTCCGCGCCGACGACGCGCGCCCCGTCCCGGCGGGCTGATAGCCTCGCGGCGGTTCCTTTAACCAGGTCCTGAGAGACCGAAAGGGGCGTGAACGTTGGACGAGAAGACGGTCCTCGACCGCGAGGACGTGCGGCGCACGCTGGTGCGCATCGCACATGAGATCGTCGAGAAGACGGGTGGCGAGGGCGTCGCGGTCGTCGGGATTCACCGTCGCGGCGCCGTGCTGGCCGCCCGGTTGCGCGACCTGGTCGCCGAGCTCGTGGGCGAGCCGGTCCCGCTCGGCGACGTGGACATCTCCTTCTACCGCGACGACGTGGGGCTCCGCGACCCCGACGCCCAGCCCGTCGTCCACGCCTCGCACATCTCCTTCCCCGTCGACGAGGCGACCATCGTGCTGGTGGACGACGTCCTCTACACCGGCCGCACGGTCCGCGCCGCGATCGACGCCCTCTTCGACTACGGCCGCCCGCACAAGGTGCAGCTCGCCGTCCTCGCCGACCGCGGCCACCGCGAGCTGCCGATCAGGCCCGACTACGTCGGCAAGAACCTCCCGACGGCGCGCGCGGAGCGCGTGAACGTGCGCGTCCAGGAGATCGACGGGACGGACGAGGTGGCGATATCGGCCGGCATCGAGGAGACGACGAGATGAGAAGGCACCTGCTGTCGGTCGACGACGTCTCGCGCGAGGACATCGAGCGGATCCTCGGGCGCGCGGAGAGCTTCGCGGAGGTCTCGGGGCGCGAGATCAAGAAGGTGCCCACGCTCCGCGGGCGCACCGTGATCAACCTCTTCTACGAGGCCTCCACGCGCACGAGCTCCTCCTTCGAGCTCGCGGCGAAGCGGCTGTCCGCCGACCTCGTCAGCGTCAAGTCCAGCGGATCGTCGGTGGAGAAGGGCGAGTCGCTCAAGGACACCGTGCAGACCCTGTCGGCATACGACCCGGCGGCGATCGTGATCCGCTCGCCGCACGCGGGCGCGGCTGCGCTGGTCGCCCGCTGGACGCCGGCCTCGGTCATCAACGCGGGCGACGGGAAGCACGAGCATCCGACCCAGGCGCTGCTCGACCTCTACACGCTGCGCCGCCGCGTCGGCTCGCTCGAGGGCCTGTCGGTCTGGATCGTCGGCGACGTCCTCCACAGCCGCGTCGCCCGTTCCGGGATCCTCGCCTTCACGCGGATGGGCTGCGACGTGACCGTCTGCGGGCCGCCCACGCTGATCCCGCGCGGGATCGAGTCGCTCGGGTGCGAGGTGCGCTACACGCTCGACGGCCTGGGGGAGGCGGACGTGGTCTACGCCCTGCGCATGCAGCACGAGCGGATGAAGGGCAACTTCGTCCCGTCGCTGCGCGAGTACGCCGCCCAGTACCAGATCGACGGACGCCGGCTCGGGGCCGCGCAGCTGCTCATGCACCCCGGCCCGGTCAACCGCGGGGTGGAGCTCTCGGCGGAGGTCATCGACTCGCCGCAGGCCCTGATCACCGAGCAGGTCGAGTCCGGAGTGGTGGTCCGGATGGCGGTGCTCTACGAGCTGCTGGCCGGCCGCGGCGCGCCCGCGGCCGTGCCGGCCCCCGACGAGACGATCGCGCCGCAGCCCGCATGAGCGCCCTCCAGCTCGACCGCGCCCCGTCGACGCCCGCGAACCTGCTGGTGCGCGGCGCCCACGTCGTGGATCCGCGCGCCGGCCTCGACGGCGAGACCGACGTCCTCGTTCGCGACGGCCGGGTGGCCGAGCTCGGCCAGGGCCTGGACGCGCCGGAGGGGGTGGAGGTGGTGGACGCCGGCGGCCTGCACGCGCTCCCCGCGTTCATCGACCCGCACGTGCACCTGCGCACGCCCGGGCGCGAGGACGAGGAGGACGTGGACTCCGGCACGCGCGCCGCGGCCGCGGGCGGGTACTGCGCGATCCTCGGCATGCCGAACACCGACCCCGTCGTTGACTCCGCGCCCGTCCTCCGCTCGCTGCGCGAGCGCGCCCGCTCGGAGGCGCGCATCCCGACCGGGTTCGTCGCTGCGATCACCCGGGGCCAGCGCGGCGACGAGCTGACCGAGATGGCCGAGCTGGCCGCCGCCGGCGCCGCCGGCTTCAGCGACGACGGGCTGCCGGTCCGCTCCGCCGGGGTCATGCGCCAGGCGCTCCAGTATCAGAAGCTGATGGGCCGGCCGCTCGCCCTCCACGAGGAGGACCCGTCGCTGTCGGGCCCCGGGGTGATGCACGAGGGCGAGATGTCGGCGCTGCTCGGGCTCGACGGGATCCCCTCGGTCTCCGAGTCGACGATGGTCGCGCGCGACTGCGAGCTCGCGCTCTACGAGGGCGGTCGCATCCACGTCCAGCACGTCTCCGCCCGCGAGACCGTCACCGCGCTCGAGCGGGCCCGTGAGCTCGGCACGGTCGTCACCTCCGAGGCCACGCCGCACCACCTCCTCTTGACCGACGAGGCCGTCAGGTCGCTGGACACGAACGCGAAGATGAACCCGCCGCTGCGAACGGAGGCCGATCGCCAGGCTCTGATCGCGGCGCTGCGCTCGGGCGTCATCGACTGCATCGCGACCGACCATGCGCCGCACTCGCGCGAGGAGAAGGAGCAGCCGTTCGAGCTCGCCCCGATGGGGGTGACCGGCCTCGAGACCGCGTTCGCCGCGCTCCACACCGGGCTCGTGCTGAGCGGCGAGCTGGAGCTGGGGGTCCTGGTCGAGCGCATGACCGCGGGCGGGGAGCCGTTCGGCATCCCCGCGCCGTCGCTCGCGCCGGGCGCCGCAGCGAACCTGTGCCTCGTGGACCTCGCCGCGGAGTGGGAGGTGGGCGGGGCCGGCTACGAGAGCCGCTCGGCCAACTGCGCGTTCGCCGGACGCGTGCTGACGGGGCGCGTCCGGATGACGGTCGCCGGCGGCGCCGTGGCCTACCGCGAGCGAAGCTTCGCCTTGGGGGCCGTGGCGTGACGGGCGCCTATCTGTTGCTCGAGGACGGCACGCGCCTCGACGGCGACGCGGGCGCGCCGCCGGCCCCGGGCACCGGCCTCGGGGAGGTCGTGTTCAACACCTCGATGGCGGGCTACCAGGAGTCGGTCACCGACCCCTCGTATGCGGGCCAGATCATCGTCTTCACCTATCCGCTGGTGGGCAACTACGGGGTGGCCCGGGACCACATGGAGTCGGACCGGATCCACGCGCGCGCGGTGGTGATGCGGGAGGGGATCGACCGCGAGGACGCCGCGCACGCCGAGGGCGGCTGGCTCACCTGGCTCACCGACTGCGGCATCCCGTGGATCACCGGAGTGGACACGCGCGCACTCGTGCGCCACATCCGCGACCGCGGCGCCATGCGCGGCGGCGTGTTCTCCGCCGAAACCGACGAGGGCGAGGCCATGGACCGGATCCGCGCCGAGCCGGAGATGAGCGGGCGCGACCTCGCGCGCGAGGTGAGCCCGAAAGAGCCGATCATCGTCGACCCGGACAACCCGGGGCCGCTCGTCGTCGGCATCGACACCGGGATCAAGGACTCCATCGTGCGCAACCTCCGCGAGCGCGGCGCCCGGCTCGAGCTGCATCCCTGCACGACCTCCGCGGACGAGCTGCTCGCGCGCGGGCCCGACGCCGTCTTCCTCGCCAACGGGCCCGGCGATCCCGCCGCTCTCGGGTACGTGGTCGACACGGTCCGCGACCTGGTCGGCAAGGTCCCCGTCTGGGGCATCTGCCTGGGGCATCAGCTGCTCTGCCGCGCCGTCGGGCTCGAGACGTTCAAGCTGCCCTTCGGCCACCGCGGGGCGAACCACCCGGTCAAGGACCTCGAGACCGGCCGCATCGAGATCACCTCGCAGAACCACGGCTTCGCCGTCCTCGGGCCAGGCGGCGAGCGGCGGATCGAGACCGACGAGCCGGTCCGCTGGGACACGGACTTCGGTGTCGCCGAGCTGCAGCAGATCAACCTCTACGACCGGACGGTCGAGGGCCTGGTCCTCCGCGACGTGCCCGGGTCGACGGTGCAGTACCACCCCGAGGCCGGCCCCGGGCCGCACGACGCGCAGCACCTGTTCGACCAGTTCCTCGAGCGGCTGGCGGCCGCCTGATGCCGCGCCGCGACGACCTCCGGAAGATCCTGGTGATCGGCTCCGGCCCGATCGTGATCGGGCAGGCCGCCGAGTTCGACTACTCGGGCGCCCAGGCCTGCCGGGTGCTGCTCGAGGAGGGCTACGAGGTCGTGCTCGTGAACTCGAACCCGGCCACGATCATGACCGACCCCGAGTTCGCCACGGCCACGTACATCGAGCCGCTGCTGCCCGAGTCGGTCGCGCGCGTGATCGAGCGCGAGCGGCCCGACGCGCTGCTGCCCACCCTGGGCGGGGGCACGGCCCTCAACCTCGCGCGCCAGCTGACGGACGACGGCACGCTGGGACGGTTCCGGGTCGAGCTGATCGGCGCCGACTACGACGCGATCCGGCGCGCGGAGGACCGCGACCTGTTCCGCGCGACCATGGAGCGAGCGGGCCTGCGCGTCCCGCGCAGCGCGGCCGTCAAGTCGATGCGCGAGGCGGAGCGCGCGCTCGAGCAGGTCGGCCTCCCGGCGATCGTGCGTCCCGGCTTCACGATGGGCGGCGCCGGCGGCGGGATCGCGCGGACGGCGGCGGAGTTCAGCCAGGTGGTCGGCGAGGGGCTCGCGGCGAGCCCGATCGGGCAGGTGCTCGTCGAGGAGTCGGTGATCGGCTGGGGCGAGTTCGAGCTAGAGGTCATGCGCGACCACGCGGACAACGTGGTGATCGTCTGCTCGATCGAGAACGTCGACCCGATGGGCGTGCACACGGGCGACTCCGTGACTGTCGCGCCCCAGCAGACGCTCTCCGATGCCCAGTACCAGCGCCTGCGCGACCAGGCGATCGAGGTCATCCGCGCGGTGGGGGTCGAGACGGGCGGATCCAACATCCAGTTCGCCGTCAACCCGCAGACCGACGAGATCGTCGTGATCGAGATGAACCCGCGCGTGTCGCGGAGCTCGGCGCTCGCGTCGAAGGCCACCGGCTTCCCGATCGCCAAGATCGCCGCCCGGCTGGCGGTCGGCTACGCGCTCGAGGAGATCGACAACGACATCACGAAGCGCACGCCGGCCAGCTTCGAGCCGACGCTCGACTACGTGGTCGTGAAATGGCCGCGCTTCGCCTTCGAGAAGTTCCCCGGCGCGGACGGCGCGCTGCACACCTCGATGCAGTCCGTCGGCGAGGCGATGGCCATCGGTCGCACGTTCAAGCAGGCGTTCGTGAAAGCGATGCGCTCGCGCGAGCTGGACGTGGCGCCGGACCTGTCCGGCGACCTGCTGGAGCGGCTCGAGACCCCGTCGCACGACCGCTACGAGGTCCTGTTCGAGGCCGTCAGGCGCGGCGCCGGCGACGCCGAGCTCTGCCGCCGGACCGGTATCGACCCGTGGTTCACGGCGGAGCTGACGGAGCTCGCCCGCGGGCATGACCCGGAGGCCGGGCTCGAGCGCACCTTCAAGGCGGTCGATACCTGCGCCGCCGAGTTCGAGGCCGAGACGCCCTACTACTACTCGGGCTGGGAACGGCGCGCGGTGCACGACGTGCGACCCGGCGACCGCCCTGCGGTGGCGATCCTGGGGTCGGGCCCGAACCGGATCGGGCAGGGCATCGAGTTCGACTACTGCTGCGTGCACGCGGCGATGACCGTGCGCGCGTCGGGGCGCGACGCGGTGATGATCAACTGCAACCCGGAGACGGTCTCGACCGACTACGACACCTCCGACCGGCTGTACTTCGAGCCGCTCACCCTGGAGGACGTGCTCGGGGTGCTCGAGCTGGAACGGCCGGAGGGCGTGATCGTCCAGTTCGGCGGCCAGACGCCGCTCAAGCTCGCGCAGGGCCTGGCCGACGCCGGCATCACGCTGCTCGGCACCCCCGTCGAGTCGATCCACCTTGCGGAGGACCGGCCGAGCTTCGGCGCGCTCCTGGAGGAGCTCGGGCTGCGCAGCCCGCCCTACGCCACCGCGGCGGGACCGGACGAGGCGCTCGGGGCGGCGGCGGGCGTGGGCTACCCGCTGCTCGTCCGCCCCTCTTACGTCCTCGGCGGCCGCGCCATGGAGATCTGCTACTCCGCCGACGGTCTGCGCGACTACCTCGTGCGCGTGGGCGGCAACCTGCCCGGGTCGGGCGAGATCTTCCTCGACCGCTTCCTCGAGAACGCCATCGAGATCGACGTGGACGCACTCTGCGACGGCGAGGACGTCAGGATCGGGGCGATCATGCAGCACGTCGAGGAGGCCGGCGTGCACTCGGGCGACTCCGCGTGCGTGATCCCGGCGATGTCGCTCGGCCCGGCGATGGTGCGCCAGGTCGAGGAGGCCACGCGCGCGATCGCCCTGCGGCTGGGGGTGATCGGACTGATCAACATCCAGTTCGCCGTCTTCGGCGACGAGGAGCTGTACGTGATCGAGGCAAACCCGCGTGCCTCGCGGACGGTGCCGTTCGTCTCGAAGGCCACCGGCCTTCCGCTCGCGAAGGTGGCGTGCCGGCTGATGCTGGGCGAGCGGCTCCGCGACCTCGACCTCCCGGCGCCGCGGCCCCCGCGGCACGTGTCGGTCAAGGAGGCCGTGCTGCCGTTCGAGCGCTTCCCGCGCTCCGACTCCCTGCTCGGCCCGGAGATGAAGTCCACGGGCGAGGTGATGGGCGTGGCGGCGGACTACCCGACGGCGTTCGGCAAGGCCCAGGCGGCCGCAGGCTCGGAGCTGCCCGCGACCGGCACGGTCTTCATCTCGGTCACCGACGGCGACAAGCCGGCGGCCACGCAGCTCGCCGCCGGCTTCCACGACATGGGCTTCAGCATCCTCGCCACGGGCGGCACCGCGCAGGCGATCCGGCGCATGGGGGTGCCCGTCGAGCGCATCCAGAAGCTGTCGCAGGGCTCGCCGAACGTGGTCGACCGCATCGCGGCCCGCGACGTGGACCTCGTTATCAACACCCCGACCGGCTCGGGCGCACGCGCGGACGGTTACGAGATCCGGCGTGCAGCCGTCGGGCGCGGGATCCCCTGCATCACGACGATGTCCGGCGCCAGCGCCGCCCAGCGCGCGATCCGGGCGCGCCGCACCGAGGAGGACGGCGTCATCTCGCTCCAGGAGCTGCACGGCGGAGCGCTCGGGCGACTCGAGCGCAGCGACGCCCCGCCCGCCGTTCGGGACCCCCAGTGACGGGTACGGCCATGGAGGCCGAGCCGCGCACGCTGGCACCACCCGAGCGCCGGCTCGCGACGGTGACCGCGGTGGAGCGCCTCGGCGCGTACACGCTCGTGCGCGCCCTCGACGCCGCGCCCGCGCCGCGGCCGCAGCCGGGCCAGTTCTACATGCTCGCCGCCGCCGCGCGGTGGGGCGGGGGAGACGACGAGCGCCCGTATCTGCCGCGCGCCTTCTCGCACGCGCGCGTGGCGGAGCGCCCGGGCGGGCTCGAGCTGTCCTTCCTGCTCGAGGAGGTGGGGCCGGGAACCGCCCGGCTCGCCGCGCTCGAAGCCGGCGAGAGGCTGGCCGTGGTGGGCCCGCTCGGCGTCGGCTGGCGGGCGCCGGCGGCCGGATCGCGGCCCGTGCTCGTCGGCGGCGGGATCGGCGCCGCGCCGGTGCTGTGCCTCGCGGACGAGCTGGGGGAGGACACCCCGGTGCTGCTCGGCTTTCGCTCCGCGGCGCACGCGGAGGCGGCGGCGCTCTTCCCGGGGCCGGTTGAGCTGGCCACCGACGACGGCAGCGCCGGCCGCCGCGGCTTCGTCACCGAGCTGCTCCGCGAGCGCCTCGACGCCGAGCCGGGGGCGACGGTGCTCGCGTGCGGCCCGCCGCCGATGCTCGAGGCCGTCCGGCGGCTGTGCGCGGAGCGCCGGGTGGCGGCCCAGCTCGCCATGGAATCGGGGATGGCGTGCGGCTTCGGCGCATGCTTCGGCTGCGTCGTCCCCACGCGCGACGGCTATCTGAGGCTCTGCCTCGAGGGCCCCGTGCTGGACGCCGGCAGGCTCGAGACGGCGCTGGTCGCGGGGGCGGGGCACTGACGCGCGTGGACCTCTGCGGGGTCGCGCTCGACGGACCCGTGCTCAACGGCTCGGGCACCTTCGACGCGATCGCCGCCCGGCGCGCCTTCGGGGACGTCCTCCTCGAGCGCTTCCCGTTCCACGCCTTCGTCTCGAAGACGATCACGATCGAGCCGCGCGAGGGCAACCCGCCGCCCCGGCTCTGGGAGACGCCGGCGGGGATGATCAACTCGATCGGGCTCCCGAACAAGGGCCTCGAGGGCTTCCTCCGGCACGATCTCCCGGAGCTCGCCGAGCTGCCGGTCCCGCTCGTCGTCTCGGTCATGGGCTTCAGTCGCGACGAGCTCGCCCGGCTCGTGGCCCACGTGGCGGAGCGGCCCGAGGTCGCGATGGTGGAGCTGAACGTCTCCTG
>JAFGJG010000010.1 GCA_016929195.1 Thermoleophilaceae bacterium | reverse complement strand
CCGGTCCACTCGCCCTGGATTGCCCACGTCATCTCCTGCACTCGCCCCGGCACCTCGACATAGCCCGCCCGCGCCACGCGCGCGAGCTCATGGCACACCCACACCGGGTCGCGCAGGTCCTCCAGCGTGTGCGAGCACACGGCGAACGCGAACTGCCCGTCCGCGAACGGCCAGGGCTCGCGCTCGCAGAGGTCGCGCTGAACCCACGTGTCGGCCGTGAAGCGCTCCGGCTCCGGGTCGGGCGTGCCGTAGAGCCCGCGAGTCTCGTAGGGCATCAGGTCGATCACCCAGTCGGCGCGCGAGAACGGCCGCGCCCAGCCGCCCACCTCGAGGACGAGCGCGTCGCCCGGCAGCTCGCGCCGGATGCGTTCGGTGGCAGAGTCGAGCATGGCCGTGCGTGGTACGGAAGCGGGTCTCGGTCCGAGGGCGGATAGCTCCGGGTGGATTCGAACCACCGACCTCACGATTATGAGTCGTGCGCTCTAACCGCTGAGCTACGGAGCCGGGGGACGCGAGGATAGCCGCCGGGGCGTGTGCGGTTCGGCGGGCGAGTATGCCCGAGCGCTTGTGTAGGTTCGACCATTGCGTCCCACGTGCTCTCCCTGATGCGACGGATCTCGGCCCTCCTCGTTCTGGCGGCGTTAGCCGCTTCCGCCTGCGGCGACGACCAGCGCGACGGCGGCGCGATCACCATCTCGCAGACGGCGCAGCCCGACTTCCTCGACCCCGCGCTGAGCTACGCGACCGGCGGATGGGAGCCCATGTGGCTCGTCTACACCCCGCTGCTCACCTACAGGCACGCCGAGGGGAAGGAGGGCACCGAGCTGATCCCGGGCCTGGCGGAGGACCTGCCCGAGGTGTCGGCCGACGGGCGCACCTACCGGCTGAAGCTCCGCGACGGGCTCGAGTACTCCGACGGGACCGCGGTCGAGCCATCCGACTTCGAGCACGCGATCAAGCGCGTGCTCAACATGCAGTCCCCGGGCAGCTCGCTCTTCCTCGGGATCCGGGGCGCCCAGCAATACGCGGAGGCCGGCAAGCCCGCCGGCGACATCAGCGGCATCGAGACGGACGATGCGACCGGCGCCATCACGATCAGGCTCGCTGCTCCCGACGCGAACTTCGCGAACGCGCTCGCCACGATCTTCTCGGGGCTCGTGCCCGGTGACACCCCGTTCGAGAACCTGACGAAGGACCCGCCGCCCGGGGTGGGCCCGTACGTGATCGCCCGCTCCCAGCCGAACCGCGAGTTCGTCCTGCGGCGCAATCCGGACTTCGAGCTGCCGGGCATCCCGTCCGGGAGGGTCGACCGGATCACGACGAAGATCATCACGAGCGTCGACCGCCAGGCGCAGGACGTCATTCGCGGAAAGCTCGACTACATGCTCGAGGCGCCTCCGGGCGACCTCCTGCCGCGCATCAGGCGCGACCACGCCGACCGCTACCGGGAGTCCGTGATCGCGGGAACGAACTACTTCTTCCTGAACACCGAGACGCCGCCATTCGACAAGCTGAAGGTCCGGCGGGCGGTGAACCGCGGGCTCGACGAGCGCGCCCTGAGAAAGGTTGCGGGCGGTCTCCTGAAGCCGGGCTGCAACTTCCTCCCGCCGACCATCCCGGGCCATCAGCGGCGCGACCCCTGTCCCTACGGGGATCCCGGCGGCGAACCCGACATCGAGGGAGCGCGACGGCTGGTCCGCGAGGCGGGCGCGGAGGGGGCCAGGGTCCGGGTGTGGGGCCCGAAGCAGGACCCGGGGCCCGGGCTCACGAGCTACTACGCGGACATGCTCCGGGAGATCGGGCTCGACCCGACGATCGAGCTGATCGACTTCGCGGTCTACTCACAGGTGCTGGGCAGCGAGAAGACGCGCGCTCAGACGGGCTTCCTGAGCTGGGCGGGCGAGTACCCGCACCCGTACAGCTTCCTCAAGCAGTTCAAGGCGGCGGCGATCACGCCCACGAGCAACCAGAACCTGGCCCACGTGCGCGACCGGGAGCTCGACTCCGAGATGGACCGGCTCAACGCGGAGCCGGACCCGCTGCGGGTCGAGGACGCCTGGGCGGCGCTCGATCGCCGCGTGGTCGACAGGGCCTACGTCGCCGTCTACGGCTATCCGGTGCGCACCACCTTCTTCTCGGACCGCATGGATGCCGGGGAGTGCTCGATAGTTCACCCCGTGTTCGGGAACGACTACTCGAGCTTCTGCCTGAAGTGACGACCCTCCTCGCCGTTCCGAACGTGAGCGAGGGCCGCGACCACGCCGTGCTCGAGCGGATCGAGCGGCGGCTCGGGCCCGCGCGCTTCCTCGACCTGCACGTGGATCCGGACCACAACCGCTCCGTCTTCACGGTCGCCGGGGGCCAGGGGGAGATCGCTCCGACCCTGGCCGCCTGCGCGGAGGCGGCCCTGGAGAACATCGACCTCACGTCCCACGAGGGGCTGCACCCGTACGTGGGCGCGCTGGACGTGGCGCCCGTCGTCTACCTCGGCGACGCCGACCGGGGGGCGGCCTGCGCCGAGGCCCTCACCGCCGCCGCGCTGATCGGGGATGCGGGCCTGCCGGTCTTCCTCTACGGCCGGCTGGCCACCCGCCCCGAGCACGCGGAGCGCGCGGACCTCCGCCGCGGCGGCCCCGCCGGCCTGGCCGAGCGCATGGCCGCGGGCGAGCTGGTTCCCGACCACGGGCCGCATGAGCCGCATCCGACCGCGGGCGCCGTGCTCGTGACGGCGCGGCCGCCGTTGATCGCCTTCAACGTCGACCTGGCGACCGATGACGTGGAGCTGGCGAAGGAGATCGCGGCGTCCATCCGCGAGTCGGGCGGAGGGCTGCCCGGGGTGCGCGCGATCGGCCTGTATCTCGCGGATCGGGGGTGCGCGCAGGTGTCGACGAACGTCCACGACCACCGCGCCGTGCCGCTGGCGGAGATCGTCGCGCGCGTGCGCGAGCGCGCTGAGGTGGCCGAGGCGGAGCTCGTGGGCCTGGCCCCGCGGGCGGCGTTCGAGGGCTTTCCGGAGGACGTGCCGCTCCGGGGCTTCACGCCCGAGCGCCATCTGATCGAAGAGGCGCTCAAGACGGTCGTGTAACGTCGCCGTCCGATGGCCCAGACGAGGCGCAAGCGAACGCGCAAGCACCGCGGCACGCCGGCGGGGACGATCGAGCGGGCGGGCCGCACCGGTCGCCCGCGGACCAAGGAGGACGCGAAGCAGATCTCGCGCCAGCGCCGCTTGGACCGGATCTCCCAGCCGCCGACCTGGCGCTCGGCGGTCAACCGCGCGGCGATCGCCGCCGCCGTCTTCGGGGTGCTCGTGGTCGTGGCGTTCGGCCGGGACATCGCCCAGGGCGCGATCCTCGCGGCCTTCATGCTGATCCTCTACGTTCCGCTCGGGTACGCCACGGACCTCGCCATCTACCGGTTCCGCCAGCGGCGGCAGGCCGCGGCGAGAAAGTAGGCTCGGGCGCGATGGACGTGCGCATGTTCACCGTCGGCCCCGTTGCGGAGAACAGCTTCCTGTTCCGGCGCGACGGCTCGGACCGCGCCCTGATCGTCGACCCGGGCGATGAGGCCGACAAGCTGCTCGGCGCGATCGACGCGCTCGGAGTCCAGCTCGAGGGCATCCTCCTCACGCACACGCACTTCGACCACGTGGGCGCGGTCGCGCCGGTTGCCAAGGCGACCGGCGCCGAGGTCTGGGTCCCGCGGCTCGAGAGCTTCGTGCTGGCGGACATCAACAGCTTCGTGCCGTGGCCCGGCTTCGGG